>JAFTLK010000099.1 GCA_017455975.1 Clostridia bacterium
AATTTGTTCAAACGAAAATTCCCTCCGGCGTACCTGCGGTGCGTCGGAGGGGGTATCTTTATATCGGTTTGGATGCGGCAGCCCCGTTTTCCGTGATATGGGCTTTCCATGCGGGTCAGCTGATTTCTATCATGCAGACCGAATTTGCTGTCAGCTCCAATGTCAGTGTGTCGGCGGCAGCAAAGGTATCGATCGGACACAAGCGTCCCTCTCCCCGAAGCAGCTTGATTTCATCGTCAGACAGCGCCGGCGTCAATCCCATCTTTTCATACAGGCGATACGGATTGGTCGTATTTCTGTCGATCCGATAAAGTGTGACGGTTTTCCCCCGTGCTTCCGGCGGCAAGGCAATTGTTTCACAGACAGGGGAAAGTGTTTCCTCAAAATGCTCGGCGCTGTATGCGAGGAGAATCCGGTACTGATTCTGCTCGCTGCGTGTGGGAATGACACAGACATTGTCGTTATCGCAGTGACAGGATAGGAGATTCTCATACAGACGGGACGCCAGTATATAGGCGTTATAAATCGGCTTTGCAAAGAAATTCATGGTAAAGAAATTGCGGAAGCCGGAGAAATCCTCCGTCATTTCATGCTGACCGGACAGGCAGATGCACAGCATATCCACATGAAAATCCGCGCGGATAAAATCATGGATCAGTTTGACAAAATATGCCGAGAACTGTTCGGTTTCGCGTATCATCAACGCAGGACACTCTTCTCTGTTATAAAAGCCGCAGCTGGAAAAGCCCCATTCATCCACCAGCATCGGCAGATGACCAAAGCCATGCTCTTTGACTGTCTCAAGCGCCCTTCTGTGGATGTCGATGTTGTTCTGTACCGATGCCGGCTTTTTTCCGCTGGTCAGCAGGTTCGGATGTGTACCGTAATTGTGAACCGAGATGAAATCGAGCTTCAGGGTGTGTTCCTTTACATAGTCCAAAAAACCGCCCAGAAATTCATAATAAGCGGCAAGCGCGGGACCGCCGATCTGCAGTTTGTCGGAAACACAGCTGATTCCCTTTGCAAATGCTTCATACAGCCTGCAGTATGCAGGCAGTCGGTACTTCATGGTATTCTCAAGCGTACTCGGATATCCCGAAAGGAAGAAATTGTGAATATCCGGTTCATTGAAGCACTGCAGCCGCCATTTGGATACGGTTTCAACACCGTACCGTTCGACAAGATGCTTTGTGTAAGTGTAACAGATCTCCTCCCAGAGCGTATAATCGCGCGGCTCGGAGGCGTTCCACAGTTTTCCTTTATAACGGGTCTTGTTTTTTGAATTGCTGGTTTTGTCATCATTTGACGAGGCAATACAGTCCGGGATTCCGGCATATGCCAACAGCAAATCAAAGCCTTTTTCGATCAAATAGTCAATGCGAAGATCGCTGAGCCGGAAATCATAGCAGAGCATACCATTCTCATCCGTATAAACAATATCCTCGAACATGGTATAGATGCGCACGGTTCTGATTGCACCATCCGATGAGATCCTGTCAAGAATCCGTTTGCCCCACGGATCCTCGATTGCATCGGTCGGATGGAACAGACAGCTGTTCCAGAAGTTTTTTTGCTTTTTCAGAATTGTATTTTCAATGGTAATCATCAGGATTCCTCCGTGTCAAACATTATGATTCCGCTGCCTCCAGCGCAGCAAGATACGCCTTTTCTGCAGCAGCTTCGATGGCCTTTTGATTTTTTGCCATTTCGGATGCAAATGTGTTGTCAGACGATTCCAGTTTGACGGCAAGCCCTCTCATATCGCCCCAGTTATACGCAATGACAAGATCATAAGCAGTACGGGAGCCGAAAATAATATCCAACATCTCAACAGATTGTTCATCTCGGGTCGTTTTTTCCGAAAGAAGCTTATCGTAATATGCAGGAATCAGCGTCTTTGTCGAAAGATAGGACATTGCTTCAAGAATGATGGAGGTTCGTTCCGGATCTGCGGCACTTCTCGGCACGAGCCACATGGATGCGCCCCATTCCTGTGCTGTTGTGATATAATTCTTTTGGTTTTCATCCCACTTCGGGTACGGAAGCACGCCGAAATCGTCCTGCATTCCGCGCAGATAAATCGGGATATAGGAAATGGTTGCCTGCAGGAACAGTGCGCGGCCTTCAATGAAGATGGAGCGCTGGAGATTGGAATCTTTATTGGTATCCAGAATGGTGATGCAGGTATTGCCTTCGTTCAAAAAAGAATGCAGTCTGCCGAGATATGTAATTGTCTGCTCGGTATCCGCCGTGATTGTCGGTGTACCGTTTTTGTCAAGAACACTGAAGTTTCCGCCAAAGGAAGGCAGCATTGCCAATACCGCATTGCCGGAGGTAACACAGCCCCATTCATCATACATATCACGGATGCCGTCACCGTTGGTATCGGCAGATACATCGACACAGTATTCCTGCATGACATCCAGGGTCCATTTACCGTCACGAACGAGCTGATACAGATCATCGACCGGAATACCGTGGTTGGAGGCGAAGTTTTTGTTGAACAGAATCGCCCATGCCGCACCGTCGTCAACAAGATTCAGTGCGCCTGCAAGACCGTACGTTTTACCGCCGAGCGCGGTGTTTTCAATGATATGTCTGTCCCACCAGGGCTTTGACAGATCCACATACGGCAGTGCGGAAACCTCCAAGCCAAAGGCTGCAGAGTTCATGAGAACGGTTGTCTGATCGGCAACAAAGATGTCATATGCGTCGTCTCCTGCCTGTACCACCTTTTTGAAGTCATTGATCCAACCGTTGTCGGCATATGCTCCCTGCACGTGCCGGACAGTAACACCGAGCATTTCCGACAGCGCAAGATTGCGTTGGTATACTGCATCATTCATGACATCGCCGTTTTCTTCCTCTGCCTCGATCTCAAAGCTGGCACGGATGGTTCCCTCTTCATCCGAGGTCAGAATATTGAATTCATAACCGTCATAGTAAACACCCTCCGGAATATCGGGCGTAATTTCGTCCGCAGCAGCAGTCGTTACAGCTTCCGATGTGACAGATTCGGTATCTGTTGCCTGTGCAGGCTGATCTTCGGCTGTGGAGCAGCTTGCCAGCATACCGAGAATCAGAAGAGCTGCGAGAATGTTTCTGTTTTGTTTCATGTTATATTACCGATACTTTTTTACTACTAAAGTAATCCTTTCTATTGATGTGTTCTGATTGTCTGATGTATGGGACAGTTGTTTCAGAACCCTGTATCAGAAATCAGGTGTTTGACCAAGCAGTTTACAGGTCTCAAAAAGACACTGCTTGATGTTCATTTTCGTATCCCCTCTGAACCAATGCTGAAAGATTCCGTATTCGGCACAGGTTCTGAAGTGAAGGTATTCCTCAAGACAGGCACAGGCTTTTTTCAGAGAAGCTGTCATATTCACGCAATCTTTCTGATCATAATACC
>JAFTLK010000100.1 GCA_017455975.1 Clostridia bacterium
AAATGCCGGATGGCGGTTGCCGCAAAAGAGGATTTCCGCGACAATCCGCAGAAAACCCTGAAGGTTGCGACGAAGTTTACGAACATCGCCAAGCAGTACTACACATCGCTCGGACGTGATATCGATATCATTCATCTGAACGGCTCGATTGAGATAGCGCCGATTCTGGGACTGTCCGACGTCATTGTCGATATCGTGGAAACGGGCACGACGCTGAAAGAGAATCATCTGACGGTGTTCGAGACGATTGTGCCGATCTCCGCAAGACTGATTGCCAACAAATCGAGCTTCAAGTTCAAGAACGAAGCGATTGTGTCAATTGTAAAGAAGCTGTCGGAGACAGAAACGGTTAAGTAAGACGATGACGGCTTTCAGTTACCGCGTAGGGCGGGGGCTTGCTCCCGCCGGATAACGGTACGAAATCACATGATAATGGTGTTCATTTCTTTTGCATAATATGAAAACATTATGTATTTCGGAAATTATATTTTCTATCCTTTCCGTCATCATAATTGTATCGCGGCGGGAGCAAGCCCCCGCCCTACGCGATATTTTTCATCGTCTGCTCCTATTATCACCACATAGTATCTGAAAAGGAAATCATCATGATTAAGATTTTAAAATACGGCGAGGTTGAAAATTCCGCCATTTTCGCACGCGGCAACGACGAGCTGGATGTCTCCGCCGCCGTTTCCGAGATCATTAAAAATGTCCGTGAAATGGGCGACGACGCGCTTTATATGTACGCAGAAAAGTTTGACCGCGTCAAGCTCGAATCGCTGATTGTAACAAAAGATGAAATTGCCGCGGCGCGTGCTGCGGTCGAGCCGAAGTTTTTGGAGGTGCTCGAAAAGGCTGCCGCCAACATCCGTAAGTTCCATGAGCGGCAGGTGCGCAACAGCTTTATCATCAACGACGAACCCGGCATTGTTGTCGGGCAGAAGGTGATTCCCGTGGACCGTGCGGGTCTGTATGTGCCGGGCGGTACGGCTGCCTATCCGTCCACCGTGCTGATGGACGCGATTCCCGCAAAGATCGCCGGCGTTAAAGAGGTTGTCATGGTGACCCCGCCTGCAAAGAACGGCTCGGTCAATCCCGTCATTTTGGCGGCGGCATCAATTGCCGGTGTTGACACGATCATCAAGGTCGGCGGCGCACAGGCGATTGCCGCGCTGGCATACGGCACGCAGTCTGTTCCGCGCGTGGACAAGATCGTGGGACCGGGCAATGCGTATGTCGCAGAAGCAAAGCGGCAGGTCTACGGTCAGGTCTCCATTGACATGATCGCAGGTCCGTCCGAGATTCTGATCGTCTCCGACGGTAAGTCGAATCCCCGTCATCTGGCGGCGGATCTGCTGTCGCAGGCAGAGCACGACAAGATGGCATCCGCGGTTCTTGTCACCGATTCGATGGCACTGGCAGAAGCGGTTTCGGCGGAGCTGGAAGTGCAGATTCCGCAGCTGGAACGTGCGGAAATTGCGCGCGCGTCGATTGACAACAATGGCAAGATCATCGTCGCGGACGACTTGCGTGTCGTCATTGACATTGCCAACGAAATTGCGCCGGAGCATCTGGAGCTTTGCGTCGATGCACCGTTTGACTATCTCGATTCCATCCGTCATGCCGGCTCGATCTTCATGGGACGCAACTGTCCCGAGGCGCTTGGTGACTACTTTGCAGGTCCGAACCACACCCTGCCGACGAGCGGTACCGCGCGGTTTTCAAGTCCCTTGTCCGTCGACGATTTTGTCAAGAAGTCGCAGTACACCTATTATACCTACGATGCGCTGGAACGCGTCGCGCGTGATGTCGAATATTTTGCAAAGCAGGAGGGTCTGACCGCACACGCAAAGAGTGCTGTCATTCGCCTTGAGGACAAGTAAGGAGTATTTCAAAATGAGCCGATTTTTCTCCTCCGATTACGCGGCGCTGACACCGTATACACCCGGTGAGCAGCCGCGGATCCAGAATCTCATCAAACTCAATACAAACGAATCACCGTTTCCGCCGTCGCCGAGGGCGCAGACATATGCAAAAGAAGCGGCGCAGAATCTGCAGCTATACTCTGATCCGACAGCAAAACGGCTCCATGAAGCCCTTGCGGCGAATCTCGGTGTGGAATCCGACGAGGTGCTTGCCACCAACGGTTCCGACGAGATTCTGAACTTTGCCTTTATGGCGTTCTGTGACAAAAACCACGGCGCGGCGTTTGCCGATCTGACCTACGGCTTTTATCCGGTTTTTGCACAGCTCAACGGCATTCCCTATACCGAAATTCCGCTGAAGGACGACTTCACCATCCGCACCGAGGACTATTTCAATCTGCACAAGACGATTTTCATTGCCAATCCGAACGCGCCGACCGGTGTGTTCCTTGCAAAGTCCGAAATCGAGCGGATTCTGCGCGCCAATCCCGATTCCGTCGTCGTTGTTGATGAAGCGTATGTCGATTTCGGCGGTGAATCGTGCGTTGATCTGATCCACACCTACGACAATCTGCTTGTCACGCAGACGTTCTCCAAATCCCGTTCAATGGCCGGTGCGCGTCTCGGCTTCGGCGTCGGATGCAAGGCACTGATCCAGGACCTCAATACCATCAAGTATTCCACCAACCCCTACAACGTCAATGCGATGACGATGGCGGCTGGTGTCGGTGCGCTGGAGGATGAAGACTACACGCGCGCAAATTGCCGCACGATCATGGAAAACCGCGCATGGACGATGGCAGAGCTGCAGAATCTCGGCTTCTCAATGCCGGATTCGATGACCAACTTCATCTTTGCAAAGCACAAAACCATCGACGGCGATACCGTCTATCGGGAGCTGCGAGCGCGCGGGATTCTGGTTCGTCACTTCACCCTTGACAAAATCAAGGACTACAACCGCATCACGGTCGGCTCGCGTGAACAGATGCAGGCGCTCGTGGATGCTTTGAAAGAAATTACGGGAGGATGCCAATGAGAACTGCAGATATCAAAAGAACAACAGCGGAAACCGATATTGCGCTGTCGCTGAATCTTGACGGCACTGGCAAATCCGAGATCAATACCGGATGCGGCTTTCTCAACCATATGCTCACACTTTTTGCCCGTCACGGCAGATTGGATCTGACGGTCACCTGTCACGGTGACACCGATGTTGACGACCACCATACTGTGGAGGACATCGGCATTGTACTCGGTCAGGCGTTTGCCGAAGCACTCGGCGATAAGCGCGGCATTGTCCGCTATGGGTCGCTTTTGCTGCCGATGGACGAAACGCTGATTTGTGCGGCAGTCGATCTGTCCGGACGCGCATATCTCGGTTATGCGCTCGACATTCCGACGGAGAAGGTCGGAACCTTTGACTGTGAGCTGGTCAAAGAGTTCTGGCTGGCGTTTGTCCGTGCGTCTGCCTGCACACTGCACATCCGTCAGATGGCAGGCGAAAATTCCCATCACATCATCGAGGGTGCGTTCAAGGCGGTCGGCCGCGCACTGCGGCAGGCGGTTTCCATCGATGCGGCATTTGCCGATGAGATTCCGTCAACGAAGGGAGTGCTCTGATATGGTAGCAATCGTTGATTACGGTGTCGGCAACCTGTTTTCCCTGAAAAGCTCGCTCGATGCCATTGGCGCGGATGTCGTTGTGACCTCTGATGCCGCGGTGCTTCGCTCGGCTGACCACATTCTTCTGCCCGGTGTCGGTGCGTTTGAGGATGCGGCAAACAAACTCCGTGCGACAGGTCTTGACCGTGTCGTGATCGAGGAAGCCAAAGCAGGGAAGCCGCTGCTCGGTATCTGCCTCGGTATGCAGATGCTCTTTGATAAAAGCTTTGAATACGGCGAACATACGGGGCTCGGTCTGATTCCCGGTGAAGTGCGCCCGATCGCTGAAAAGATCCCCGCAGATCTCAAAATTCCGCAGATTGGCTGGAATGCGCTGCGCTTCCATGGAACATCTCCCTTATTCAAGTACATCAAGGACGGCGACTATGTTTACTTTGTCCATTCTTACGCTGCAATGGACTGCGGCGAGGCGGTCATTGCCGATACCGAATACGGCGCGTATCTGACGGCAGCAGTTGCAAACGGCAATGTCTTTGGCTGTCAGTTCCACCCGGAAAAAAGCGGTCCTGTCGGACTTGCGATTCTTCGCGCGTTCGTAGAATATCAGAGGGAGGAATAAGTCATGTTTATTTATCCCGCAATTGACCTGTTTGAGAAAAAAGCGGTTCGCCTTTACAAGGGTGACTACGCGCAGATGACGGTCTATTCCGAAAACCCGGTTGAAATTGCGTATGATTTTGCCGCACAGGGAGCGACGCATCTGCATCTGGTCGATCTGGAGGGTGCAAAATCGGGCGAAACGCCGAATCTGTCCGTTGTGAAGCACATCGTGGAGAATACCGATCTCTTCACTGAGGTCGGCGGCGGCATCCGTTCTATGGCTGTTATCGATACATAC
>JAFTLK010000101.1 GCA_017455975.1 Clostridia bacterium
CTCATCGAACGGAGAGGTAATGATCATGCCCGATACACATACCAAAAAGCGGCGCGAGGATGCCGGTGCCGATCAGACAACGCCCTCGATTCCGCAATATTTCTCCTGGGTCAACAACACCAATGAAGGCTCGACGGAAGAGCAGACCCACATCAATCTGAATTTTTTTGACTATCTGCGCCGCACCTACGGCATGGAGATCAAAATCTATGCGTGGGATGCCGGCAACTATGACGGCTCCGCCAACGGCTACGGCGACGAAAACAGTGAAAAGTTCCGCGCCCAGTATCCGCGCGGCTATGCGCCGATTGCCGAACATGCCGCCGCGCTTGGCATCCGCATGGGGCTTTGGGGCGGTCCCGACGGCTTCGGCAACACCCCCGAAGAAGAAGAAAAACGGTATACCTTCTATACTGACCTCTGCAGAAAATATCACTTTGCGCTGTTCAAGCTCGACGGTGTCTGCGGTCAGCTCCGACCGGAAAAAGCGCCGGTATTTGCCAGCCTCCTGCGCGAATGCCGCAAGTATTCCCCCGATCTGATTGTCCTCAACCACAGACTTCCGCTTTATGAGGCAGAACCGTATGTCACCACATTTCTGTGGCAGGGTGCGGAAACATATGTCGACGTTCACTCCGCAAACGCCGGAACCGGCGCACATCACCGCTGCTTCATCTTCGACCGCGGTCTGCCGGACAACCTCGAGCGTCTGGCAGAAGACCACGGCGTCTGCATCTCCTCCTGCCCCGATTATTTTGACGATGATCTGATTTATCAGGCATTCGGGCGCTGCATGATTCTCGCCCCGGAAATCTACGGCAATCCGTGGTTTCTGCGCGACGACGAATATGCACGTCTTGCCTATATTTTCAATCTGCACAAGCAGGCCGCACCGATTCTGGTCAACGGTCTGAAGCTGCCCGAAACCCTGGGTGTCACGACCGACAAAAACGGCAAACCGATCCCCGGTGCCAATCCGGTTTCCCGCGGTACCGATTCCCACCGGTTTGTTGTCACGGGCAACAACACATGGGACGTTCACACCGTAGAAATTCCGCTGGATGAAACCATCGGCTTGAAGCTGCCCACAGGTACCTCCGTCCGCGTGGTATCGCACCATCCGACCACAGAAATCCTCGGTGATTTCAAAATCAGTGATACCGTCAGCATCCCCCTGATGCCGTTCCGCGCACACCTTCTGGAAATTGCACCGCAGAACGAGCTGTACCCCATGCCGGCACTGCCCGCAAAGCTGATGCTGCCGCCGCGTCTGCTCGGCTCGATGGCAGAAACCGCAGTTCCGTACAACGCCGATATGCTGCGTGAAACAGCGATCTTCGGCATCGACAACGATTCGCTCGAAGCGCGCGCCATCCGCCGCTCCGGTGCGACCGCGATTCCCGAGGTACAGGCGGCACGCGATGCGTTCTTCTCCCAGAAGACCTATCTTGCACGCGGCTGTGAGGGCAGATTTGCATTTGACGGCGATCGTGATACGTTCTTTGACGGTTATTCCCGCTTCTACGCCGGCGGTCTGCGAACCAACGGCGGCTGTCTGCGCGTCGATTTCGGTGCGCTGTATGATGCGGATGCTGTGGAGATCGAATGCTTCTCCATTGACACACCCGTCACCGAGGTATTGGCACAGAACATCCCAACCGCAGGCTGTCATTCCGCAGATCTCGGCACATGGACGGCATCCGGCAAAGCAGCTGTCACCGTGCTTGATGATGCATGCTCCGCCCCTGTCGTCACCTCCCGTGTTCACACCATTTATGAAGTCCGGGGCAAACGCCTTTCCGTCCGTTATCCGGTCGGCGCACTGCGGTATTTCCTGCTGCCCGAACCGATGGACCGCATCTATGCGATCCGTCTTTACAAAAACGGCACAGAGCTGCCGCTTGCCACCCCGCACGTCAACAACCTGCAGTCGCCGCCGGAATATCTGCCGGTCAAAACCTGCAAAACGCTGACAGTCACGCTGCCTGACATCCGCGAAGGACAGTACCTCGCGCTTGCGGCGGGCGGCTTCTGCGGTGACGATGCACTGTGGTGTGCGGCCGAAATTGACGGCGAATACATGGCATTCCCCGACCGCGCCTCCTCGTATCAGGCAAACATCTGGGAGCACTACGTCACACGCGGCAAAACCGACAATTATACCTACTACCTGCCGCTGGATGCATCGATGTCCGGAAAAACCGTCACCCTGTACGCGCTGTTCTGCGACTGTGACAATCCCGAAAACAGACCGACGGCAGACTGCCGCGTCCAGCTCTGCGATGCCCCGTAAACCCATTATGTCAGTTATCCCATTTCCATATATAATAATACTATGAAAGGAAGTCACGGACACCCGTGACGCAGAAGACAACATGCATAACAATTCCAAATCCGAATCCTACGCAGCTGCCGGTGTAGATATCACCGCCGGTTACCGTGCCGTTGAGCTGATGAAGGCGCACATCGCACGCACCAAGAACGAAGGCTGTCTTGACGATGTCGGCGGCTTCGGCGGCTGCTTCGGTCTGCCGATTGCCGGCATGGAAGAACCGGTTCTCGTTTCCGGTACCGACGGCTGCGGCACCAAGGTCAAGATGGCAATTCTCATGGACAAGCATGATACCATCGGTATCGATGCGGTTGCCATGTGCGTCAACGATATCATCTGCTGCGGTGCACGTCCGCTGTTCTTCCTTGACTATATCGCGTGCGGCAAGAACATTCCCGAAAAGATCGCTGCCATCGTCGGCGGTGTTGCAGAGGGCTGTGTCCAGTCCGGCGCGGCACTCATCGGCGGCGAAACGGCAGAGCATCCGGGACTTATGCCCGAAGACGATTACGACCTCGCAGGCTTTGCGGTCGGTATCGTCGACAAGAAGAAGATTCTCGACAATACCCGCATGGCGGCGGGTGACGTTGTCATCGCTCTTCCCTCCACCGGTATTCACTCCAACGGCTTCTCCCTCGTCCGCAAGGTCTTCTCCATCGACCAGAACCCCGACAATCTCTATGTTCCGTGTGAAGCACTGGGCGGCAAGTCCATCGCAGAAACGCTGCTCACGCCTACCCGCATTTATGTAAAGTCCGTTCTCGCACTGCTCGATGTGGTTGATGTCAAGGGCATCTCCCACATCACCGGCGGCGGCTTCTACGAAAATATCCCGCGCTCCATCCCGGACGGTCTGTGCGCAAAGATTGACAAGTCCGCTGTCCGTGTTCTCCCGATCTTCGATCTCATCATGAAGACCGGCAATATTCCGGAACGTGACATGTTCAACACCTTCAACATGGGTGTCGGCATGAGCATCGTTGTCCCGGCAAACGCAGTGGAAACCGCGCTGGAAATCCTCCGTGCAAACGGTGAGGATGCCTATGTCATCGGTGAAATTGTCACAGGTGACGAAAAGATCATCCTCGAATAATCAAAGGAGAGCCACATGACCAAAAAACGCATTGCCGTGCTGGTTTCCGGCGGCGGCACGAATTTACAAGCGCTGATTGATGCACAGAAATGCGGGGAACTCGGTAACGGCGAAATCGCACTGGTTCTGTCCTCCAAGCCCGAGGTTTACGCGCTGGAACGTGCGGCGAACAACAGCATTCCCTCCGTGGTTCTTCCGAGAAAAGAATATTCCGACATCGCGGCATACTCCCGTGCGCTGACCGACACACTTCTGGAAAACAACATTGATCTCGTTGTGCTGGCAGGCTTCCTCACCATCTTCGACGAGCAGGTCTATGAGGCATTCACCAACAAGATTCTCAACGTCCACCCGTCACTGATTCCCTCCTTCTGCGGCAAAGGCTTCTACGGACTGCACGTCCACGAAGCGGCACTGGAAAAGGGTGTCCGCATCTCCGGTGCCACCGTACACATCGTCACGCCCGAATGTGACGCCGGTCCGATTGTTCTGCAGAAGGCCGTGGAGGTCAAGCAGGACGATACCCCCGAAACCCTGCAGCGCCGCATCATGGAGGAAGCCGAATGGAAAATCCTTCCTGCGGCTGTCAGACTGTTCTGCGACGATCAGATCACCGTTGAAAACAACAAGGTTTATATAAAAGGAGAATGACATGAAGATTTCCACAATCGCAAA
>JAFTLK010000102.1 GCA_017455975.1 Clostridia bacterium
GGTCTGATGATTATCCCTGCGGTCTTTGCGTTCTCCGGCGGTGACGAATCGGCACTCGGCAAGGGTCCCGGTCTTATGTTCATCACGCTGCCCAAGGTCTTTGATGCAATGCCCGGCGGCAACATCATCGGTGCGGCATTCTTCGTCATGGTTATGTTTTCGTCGCTGACCTCGTCCATTTCGCTGATGGAAACCATCGTTTCTGTCTTCCAGGACAAGCTGAACATGAAGCGTATTCCCGCTTGTCTGACGGTGCTCGGCATCTCCCTCGTCCTCGGTATTGCAACCTGCCTTGGTTACAGCGCATGGAGCAATTTCACCATCATCGGCATGCAGCTGCTGGACTTCTTCGACTTCATCTCCAACAACATTCTGATGCCGATCACAGCACTCGCAACTGCAATCTTCGTCGGCTATATCCTCAAGCCCCGGGCCATCATTGAGGAGGCAGAATGTGAAGGCAACAAGCTGAAAGGCAAGGCGCTCTTTACCGTTATGATCAAGTATATCGCACCGATCTTCATCGTGCTGATTCTTGTTTCCTCTATCCTTGATTTCTTCGGTATCGTAAAAATTTAATGCAATGCAGCGTTCCGTTTTTTTCGCGGGACGCTGTTTTTTTGCCGTGAAGGTATTGCAATTTTCATGTTTTTCTGCTATAATAAATACGATCATAATTTAGAAAAGGAGTACCTTATCATGACCAGATATGAATCCGCAAAAGCGATGTATGCCGCATACGGCGTTGACACCGATGCTGCCATCGCAAAGCTGAAGAACATTCCGGTTGCTCTGCATTGCTGGCAGGGTGATGACGTCATCGGTTTCGACCACGACGGCCCTCTCTCCGGCGGTATCCAGACCACCGGTAACTACCCCGGCAAGGCAACCACGCCCGAACAGCTTCTCGCTGACATGGAAAAGGCAATGTCCCTCTGCCCCGGTACCAAGAAGCTCAACGTTCACGCTTGCTATGCCATCTTTGAAGAAGGCGAATTTGTCGACCGCGACAAGATCGAACCGAAGCACTTCGCAAAGTGGGTCGAGCTTGCAAAGAAGTACAACATGGGTATTGACTTCAACCCGACGTTCTTCTCCCATCCCATGGCATCCAAGGACGGTCTGACCCTGTCCAGCCCGGACGCTGAAGTCCGTGCATTCTGGATCGAACACGGCAAAGCTTGTATCCGTATTTCCGAATATTTTGCAAAGGAAACCGGCTATCCCTGCGTTATGAACATCTGGACCGGTGACGGCTACAAGGATGTTCCCGCTGACCGTATGGGTCCGCGTATGCGCTACAAGGAATCCATTGAAGCGATCCTCGAAGAACCGTTTGATAAGAACCTCGTCAAGCCGTGTGTCGAATCCAAGGTCTTCGGTATCGGCGTTGAAGCGTTCACCGCAGGTTCCGCTGAATTCACGCTGTCCTTCGCTGCAACCCATGACGGCGTTCTGCCGCTGATGGACAACGGTCACTACCATCCGACCGAAGTCGTCTCCGACAAGATCCCCGCTCTGCTCTGCTTCTATCCGGAAATCGCACTCCACATCACACGCGGCATCCGCTGGGACTCCGACCACGTCCTGCTTCTCGATGACGAAACCAAGGAAATGGCGAAGGAAATCGTCCGCTGTGACGCACTTGACCGCGTTTACATGGCACTGGACTACTTCGATGCTTCCATCAACCGTATCGCTGCCTGGGTTGTCGGCTTCCGCAGCTGGCAGAAGGCTCTGCTTGCAGCGCTCTGCACGCCCAACGAAATGCTCGCAAAGCTTCAGGATGAGAACAAGTACACCGAGCTGATGGTCATGCAGGAAGAAATGAAGACCATGCCGTTCGGCGACATCTGGGCTGAATACTGCGCATCCTGCGGCGTTGCTGCTGATACTGCTTGGTTCCGTGAAATCGAAGCATACGAAGCTGAAGTTCTGCTCAAGAGATAATCACAATGACATATTGCAAAGATGCTGTACTCCGGTACGGCATCTTTTGTTTTCAGCAAAGAAAAAGCGAAGACTGATGTCCCCGCTTTTGTTTA
>JAFTLK010000103.1 GCA_017455975.1 Clostridia bacterium
TCTTCCGTCGAGCCTTCATTGGTGTTGTTGACCCAGGAGAAATATTGCGGAATCGAGGGCGTTGTCTGATCGGCACCGGCATCCTCGCGCCGCTTTTTGGTATGTGTATCGGGCATGATCATTACCTCTCCGTTCGATGAGGGAATTCTGTCAGATCAATCCTTACCGGTCCAACAGTAGGTACAGATCTGATCGGCGGGAAGACCGATGGCTTCAATGACACCCTCAACCGACTGGAACTGCAGAGAAGTCAGCTTGAACTTCTGTGCCATTGCTGCACGCAGTTTCTTGCCGCGTTCGGTGGAAGCATCGGAATATTCGGCGATATACTTGTGTCCCTCATCGCCCTCCAATTCCTGAATGGTCTTTCGTGCGATCAGCTCCATATCGGAGTTGCTGCGGGAGAAGTTTAAGAACTTACAGCCGAACATGATCGGCGGGCAGGCGGAACGGATGTGAACTTCCTTGGCACCATTGTCATACAAAAAGTCAACGGTTTCACGGATCTGTGTGCCGCGGACGATGGAGTCATCGACAAACAGCAGTTTTTTATCTTCAATCAGGGCGTGGACGGGGATCTGTTTCATTTTCGCAATCTTATTGCGCATGGACTGATTGGTCGGCATGAAGCTGCGCGGCCAGGTCGGGGTATATTTGACAAACGGACGCGCATACGGAATATGGCTTTCGTTTGCATAGCCGATGGCGTGCGGTACACCGGAGTCCGGCATACCGGCAACATAATCGATATCCTGTGCAACGCCGTCTGCTTTGTCTGCACGCGCCATAATCTGACCGTTTTTCATACGCATCGCCTCAACGTTGATGCCTTCATACACGGCATTCGGGTAGCCGTAGTAGGTCCAGAGGAATGCGCAGATCCGCTTTTCCTTCCGCGGCGGTGCGAGCTGTGTGATTTCATCTGCGGTGATGCGGACGATCTCGCCGGGACCCAGCTCGCGCTCAAAGACATAATCGAGCTTGCGCATGGCAAAGTCCTCAAAGGTTGCGCAGTGTCCGTAGGTCGGATTGTCCTCCGTCGGATGTTTTTTGCCGATGATGAGCGGAAGTCGGCCGTACTTGTCGCGTGCGGCAATCAGTGAGCCGTCTTCGCAGAGCACGAGGATGGAAGCGGTACCCTCAATCATATCGTGTGCAAAACGGATGCCTTCCTCAAAGGAACTCTTTTGATTGATCAGCGCGGATACAAGCTCAATGGTATTGATTTTGCCCGAGGTCATCGCTGTGAAATGACCGCCGGAGAAGGCAAGATACTGCTTGATCAGCGCATCGGCATTGGAGACAACGCCGACAACGGCGATGGCATATACGCCGAGATTGGATCGGATCAGAATCGGCTGCGGATCGGAGTCGCTGATACAGCCGATGCAGGAGCGTCCCTGCATTTTTGTGATATCGTCTTCAAATTTGGTACGGAACGGCGAATTTTCGATGGAATGAATATACCGCTGAAAACCGATTTCGTCGTTGACGCAGGCCATACCGCCGCGTCTGGTACCGAGATGGGAATGATAGTCTACGCCGAAGAATACGTCCGTGACGGCGTCTTCCGAGCAGACTGCGCCAAAAAAACCACCCATAGATGTTTGCTTCCTTTCAGATCAGGAGATCAGTGATTGTACTTTTCTTCCAGCGCGCGGTTTGCGGCGAGAACCTTTTCGGCAGCCTTTGCGCGGGAGGCATCGAGCTTGTCTGCCAGCTCCTTGTTTTCGATGGAGAGCATCTGTACTGCAAGCAGTGCTGCATTTGCTGCTCCGTCAATGGCTACGGTTGCAACCGGAATCCCGGAGGGCATCTGTACGGTGGAGAGCAGTGCATCGAGACCGTCGAGGGTAGAGGACTTGACGGGAATGCCGATGACGGGAAGGGTGGTACCGGCAGCCATAGCACCTGCGAGGTGTGCTGCCTTGCCTGCTGCCGCGATGATGACACCGAAGCCGTTTTCACGTGCGCCGGTTACAAATTCTCTTGCTTCCGCGGGGGTTCTGTGTGCGGAATATACGTGCACCTCGTACGGTACGCCGAATTCTTCAAAAACGGAGAACGCTTTTTCAACGACCGGCAGATCGCTGTCGCTTCCCATGATGATTGCTGCTTTTTTCATTGCCATAACTTTTTTCCAGCCTTTCGGTTTATAGATTTGTCAAAAATAGAAAAAGGGCAATCCTATGCTATAGAACATCGGACTGCCCAGACGGACGACATGAACTTATGCTTCCCGCTTCCGTGTGTGCGCTCACCCATATCTTCCATATGAAGAATATGATTCCGTCAGTTGAGGGAAGTTCGACCTTTACCTATATATTATACACGAAATACAGGGTGTTTGTCAAGTGGACAAACAGAGAAAAAACGACGGAAATCCGCCCGATTTTTGGCGGATTGAAGAAAGGTGCGGCGGCAGTCACCAAATGACGGAAACCGCCGCCGTTTTTCGGTGGGATTTTGCGGGGATCGGCGCATAGATTCCGGGATGCCTGTGCACAATGACGGTATCGGAATTGTAGATTTTATGGGAGGGAAGACGGTGCGCCGTTTTATGTTTTATCTGTCCGCTCAGCTGACAGGCGGCTTTTTATACAGCCTTGTGGAGATCTTATTCCGCGGGTATACCCATGTGAGTATGTTCTGGCTTGGCGGACTGTGCTTTGTATGCATCGGGGGGATTCGCAGGTGCTTTGTGCATGCCGTGACGGCACAGAAGATGCTGCTTTGTGCCGGGGTCATCACGCTGTTTGAGTTTCTGTGCGGGGTTTTGGTGAATCTGTGGCTGGGGCTGTCCGTCTGGGACTATTCTGCCATGCCGTGCAACGTCCTTGGGCAGATCTGCATTCCCTATACCGCCGCATGGAGCGTTCTGGCCGTTCCTGCGATGGCACTGGATGCGCTGTACTGCCGGTATGCATGGAGTCGGGCGGAGACACCGCATCACGGCATATCGTCAAGTGATGCAATGTATGCGTCCAGATGCGGAATGCGGAAGGTTACAAATTCCTCGATGTAGGAAAGATCGGCAGCATCGCCGCTGTGCGGCCATTTTCTGCGGTTGCGCTTCAGTGCTCCGGAATCCTCGATCCGGGAGCGGAATGTGTCCGCACGGGCAAGGATTTCCTCGACGGTGAGCCAGTCACCGCGCAGTTCATTCCAGCGGTCGGCCAGTGTTTTGCGGAAGTCATTGACGTTCAGCTCCAGATAACGGTCAAAGATCGGCATGGTCTGGATCTCATAAAAGGCATACGGCTCATGGTAGAGGTGCAGGGAATCGTGGTCGCCGTCCCCCCAGTTGAGTCCGAAGGAGATGTCGCAGTCCCACGGCGCCATGACGAGCTTTTCGTGATCGGCGCGATAGGTCAGATACAGATTTTTCCAGCGATTGTCGCGTCCTGCAATGACATTCAGGAAAATCCACATATCGGCGAGGTTGTCCTCATCCATGATGCCGTCAATCTGCTGTGTAAACGTAAAGTCGGAAGATTCGTAGGTGATTTCGACATAGTCGAGGAACGGCTTCCATGCGTCGCGCGCCGTTTCGGCCACGACCTCTGGGTACTTGACCTCAACCTCTGCCACCTGTGCATGGTCGGCGATGATCGCGTTGCGCAGTTCTTTTACGGTCGGGACGACCCATGAGCCGACCTTGTAAACACAGCCGGTACGTTCTGCCGAAATGCCGAACTGCTTTGCATCCTCCGGCTCGCACAGACCGTATAAACCCCAGTATTTGCCGCTGAGAATGACCTCGACATAACGCATTCGCGTGCCGAGCACCGTTCCGTCACCGTAACGGTCAGCACCGATGTCCTCCCAGAGATCGTATGCCAGCATATCGCGGACCTTGGTCTCCTCCTGATACATGGCATTGAGGATCCAGTCGTCGTCGAGACGCAGACCGCACAGCGCGAGATTGTTCTGATCGGTACAGGACAGATCATCATACAGCGAAAATTTGAAGCTGTGTTTGTCGTATTTTGCACTGGTACCGCCGCGGGTGCGGATGGAGCCGAAGCTCTTCGCACTTGCGATCGTATCCGTGATGGGATCTGACGGATCATAATAGGAAAACCGCATTGCAGAAGCGGGGCTGCGAGCAATATCGGTGCTCCCGGAAATGCGGCCGGTATTGGCATTGATAAGATCGATCTGCAGAACGGGGAGCCCCGTGCAGATAAGCGATGCCTCTGAATAAAACTGCTCACCGCAGAACAGCAGGGTCAGGCTGCTGCCGCTTTTCAGAAGTTCCGTCTTTTCGGGGAGCGGATCATCGGTGACAACAAAGACCGCAGAGGAGGATGCGGAGAGGGCGATGCCGTCCCATGCACCGTTCTGCATATCCAACGGCAGATAATAGGTCGTTTTTTTCTCTGCGTGTGCGCAGGGAATGCTGTGCAGAACATCCGGTGTATCGGTGGATTGTGCATACAGGGGCGGCAGAATATCCGATTCACGGCGCGCATCCGTCAGCGCCTGTGCCGCATCACGCGGGATAACAGGCATACCGAGCAGCGATGCCGCGGCGCTCTCTGCGCAGGCGGCGATATCTGCGGGAATACTGTCATAGGATGACTGACAGCCGGGCAGAAGAAACAAGAGTATACATACTACGGCAGCAATACAGAAACGTGCCACAGCGATGCTCCTTTCCGTGCATATTTTTCAATTCCATTATAACATATACGCGGCGTTTGATTTTGAATAAATTGTAAATTCCGAGGAGAAAAAAGATGCCGCAGATATCCTGTCTGCAGCATCTTTGAATGACGGTTACATGCGATTTTGTCGGATCAGTTGTCTGACGCGGACGGTGGCCGCCGCCATGATGACAAGCATGGCAAGCAGGACCGGCGCAAACAGATCGGTGGAGATGCGCTGTGCGAAAATGCCGAACAGCGGCGGGATGAGCATGATGCCGAGGTACGCCGAGCCCATTTCGGTGCCGATGACCGATTGGGACAGTTCCCGTCCGAAGTTTTCCGGCGTCAGGTGGATCATGTTCGGGAAGTATGCGCCGTTGCCGACGCCGATGACGAACAGCGCAATACCGTCGACGATCGGCGGAATCGGAATCACGAGCTGTGCGATCAGTACAAGAATGGCCGCGCCGCTCAGACATTCACCGCCGATGATGATCTGCCATGGCGTGAGCTTTGCGGAGAACAGACCGGAGAGCAGACGGCCGAGTGCGATGCCGACGTAGTAGAGCGTGACCACACGCGCGGCGGCATCCGCGGCAAGTCCGCGGCTGTTGACCAGATAGGTCGCGCCCCAGACACCGCAGAGATGCTCCAGCGCACAGGAGCCGACAAAGGTCATGCATGCAGCACGGACGCGCGGCATCAGAAGCAGCTTCAGCGGGCTGACGATTTTCCCTTTTTCCTCTTTTGCACCTGCAGCATCGGGCTTCATATGGACGCGCCAGAGCGGATAGGAGGCAAACGCGAGTGCTGCGATGCCCGCCTGAATGACAAACATCGTGCGGTAGCCGGAACGCCATCCGCCGGACCCGGCGAGGAAGAACGACAGAAGGTATGGGCTTAATGATACGCCGATGCCGTAGAAGCAGTGCAGAAAGCTCATCTGCATTGCGTTGTAGTGCAGGGCAACATAATTGTTCAGCGCGGTATCAATGGAACCGGCACCGATGCCAAGCGGCAGTGCGAGCACGCAGAACCACAGAAAATTGTCGGAAAACGAAAATCCGAGCAGAGCAAACGCGGTCAGGATCGTGCTGATCCATGTCACACGCCACGTCCCCAGCTTTTCAATGACATAGCCGGAAACAAACGAACAGAATACCGTTCCGACGGAAACCGTCAGTGCAACAATGCTCGCATAGGAGATCGGCAGATCGAGATCCGTGTAGATGGCCGGCCATGCTGCACCGAACAGCGAATCGGGAATACCGAGTGAAATAAAGCAAAGATAAATGACAAACAGTAATAGGGTAGCCATAATGCTCCTATATCAGAAATGCTCAAAAAGTCCGTTTGTGCGTTTGGGGAAAGCACGGAAGAAGTCGGAGGCGTCGTTTTCCATCTTCACGCCGTCGAGGTAGGAGGCAAGCTCCGCGTTGAAGGCATCGGTGCCGTAGAGCAGTTTGGCCAGTGCTGTCGGACCGACGGTCAGGTCAGCCCGGGCGCATTCGTTGTCCAGCCGTTCGACCTCACATTTACCACCCTCATATTCGACACGGAATGTACCTGCGACATCGGGCAGATCGTCCTCGACGCGGAGTGTGAACAGACCGCGTTCGGTCGGATACGTGTTGGCACGGAGCATGGCTTCGGTATTGAGAATCCTTGCCATGATGTCGGGATGGATGTCGTAGCGGGTGTCCATAAAGTGCTTGAAGCAAAGATCAACCTCCGGCGTCGGACCGAGATCGTGGAAGTGGACGGTTTTCAGCTCACCCTCAAACATACGGAGAAAGGACAGCAGATGCAATAGCGCATCCCGGTCAAGATAAACGATCTCATGGACATGCAGATTGTCCGAGATCATGCGGTTGATACCGTCGTAATGGTTTTCAATCTGCGTGATGACATAGCCCGTACATGTGCCGGCTTCGTTGTAGTAAAGGTATGTATAGCTCTTGTCGATTTTGAACTGGTTGACGGAATAGCGGTCAAAGGACAGGTTGCGGTTTTTATTGAATTTTGCATAAACACTGATGATATCCTCCGGATGCTTGGCATCCTCCATCTGTACAAGATCGGGATAGCGCGGCAGGAAATCGAGGGCTGTCATCGGCATGTCGGCAATGATCGTGTCGGAGACGCGCTCATATCCGAATTTGCGGTAGTAGGAGAACGAGAACGGATGCAGAAGGCTGACATACCAGCCGTTTTCGCGGGCGGAGTGCAGAAGGTCTTCCAGCAGCAAACGTACCGTACCCTGACGGCGGAACTGCGGTCTGGTGCCGACACCGCAGACGGTCATGGTCGGAACCCAGCTGCCCGCAAACCGCGTTTTCAGCGTGTTGATGGTCGCGTGCGTCATTTCCGTGCCGTCGTCCCGGCAAAACTGATGTCCGACGCTTTTGATGTGTTCGTTGTCCTGATTGATAAATGTATTGTGGATCATAGGGTGAATCCTTTCCGAAAAAATGAACTGCAAACAGTATACCACGAATTTCCGCGTTTGACAAGCGGGAAAACCAATATTTCTCGAAAAAGTATAAGAAACTGCGGGATTGTTCGGAATGGAAGCACCCAAGGAAAACGTACGTCACATCTTCTGCGGGTTGCTTTATTGTCATTATCCACAAAAATGCCCCGAATCTTTTGTCTATTATGCCAAAACGATACACGAATTTACAAAATGTTCATATATTAACAAATTGTATATGATATAATGGTGCCATCAAGGTTATTTCATAACTTTTATTATTAAAAGCACCACATTTGAACAAATATAAAATATGGTGCCGCCAGAATTTTATTCGGAGGAACGGATATGAAAACCCGGAGAACACTGACACTTCTGCTTGCTGCGCTGATGGCGGCGGGCACGTTTACCTTTGCATCCTGCGGCGGTGATACGCCTGCCACGGATGTGCAGACCAATGCACCGACGAACGATACCGGTGCCGTCGAGGAAACCACGGAAGAACCCGATCCCTTTGAGGGCTTTGACTTCGGCGGTGATGAGATCCGTATTCTTGTTTCCGCAAACGACTACGACGGACGCGGCTCGTCCAATTATGCCATCAAGCATGAGGAAGAAGAAAGCGGTGACGTCGTCAAGGATGCGGTCTACAAGCGCAACATGAACGTAGAAGAACTGCTCAACGTCAAGTTTGTCTTTACGGATAATGAAGAGGACTATACTGTCATTCCCAAAACAATCAACAGCTTTGTCCTTGCCGGTGACGACGCGTACGATCTCGTCATCCATGACCTGTTTCCGCTGGCAACGCTGTCTGTCCAGAACAGCTTCCTGAATGTTTTTGATATTCAGCATCTGGATTTCACGCAGGATTACTGGTATGATGCCTATATGAGCGATGTTTCCTTTGCATCTGAAGATCAGCGTTATATTCTCGCCGGTGACTATTTCCTCGATATTCTCCGCTGCGCACATGCTCTGTACTTCAATAAGGAAATGTTCAATACGCTGTTTGAATCCGCAGACGAACTGTATGAACACGTTTTCAACGGTACCTGGACACAGGAAGTATTCCTTCGGTATATTGAAGATACCTACCAGGATATCAACGGTGACGGCAAAGCGGACGATGATGACCGGTACGGCTTCTGTACGATCAACTACTGGGGTCCGATGATCCCGTGGGTCATTGCATCCGACATCACGTTCCTGGAATACGAATCCGACGGTGCGCCGTACTTTGCAATGAACAACGAGCGTTCTGTTCAGCTTCTGATCAACTTGGTCGACATCTTCCACGGTGAAGGCACACATAACTACTCCGCAAGTGTTGAGGCTTGTACCAATGCGTTCATCAACGGCAACTCCCTGTTCGGCGGCTACCAGCGTGTCTCTTCCCTGGAGCTGTTCCGTGATATGGAAACCGATATCGGTATTCTGCCGTATCCGAAGATGGACGAAGCACAGGAGAACTACATTACCTCTTCTCATGATACCGCAAACGTCGGTGTTATTCCGATGACCTGCTCCAAGGCAGATACAATGGGTGCAGTTCTTGAGGTTCTGTCCCGCGAATCCGCAAAGGATGTCGTTCCGGCATATTACGAAACCGCGCTGAAGGTCAAGTATGCGCGAGATGACCAGTCCGCTCAGATGCTCGATATCATCCGCTACAACATCTCCACGGTATTCCCGGTTGCATTCGGTAACTACTGCAACAATCTTGCACTTTACAATGCATTCTCTGTCCCGCTTGGCGGCAAGAAGACCGACTTCGTCTCCAACTATGTCAAGTATGAAGAGAAGGCACAGGCAAAGCTCGACGAGCTGTGGGAAGCATTCAATTCTCAGGAATGATATTCAATGCCATATAACAAAAAAACTGCCGGAAACGGCAGTTTTTTATGTTTATTTGTAAGCGTACCGCTCGCCGGCGACAATATCGTAGGTCAGCGCTGTGTGTCCGTCAATCCACTTCTGTGTGTCCTCGGAAACCGCCTTGTGCAGACGGATATTGTAGTAGGGCAGTGTCTGATAATAGGCTTCCAGATACGACATTGTGGGGGTCATCGGTGCACCGATCAGCTGGGCAACGGCGGTCATCAGATTGTAGGAGGTGATGTTGTTGTCATTGCCAGGGTGCAGCATCGTGCTTTCTCCGAGATCAAAGTTGGCATAGACCAGAAACGGCGTGGAATACATCCGCTCGTAATCTGCCTCATCGTACGTACCGATCATGCCGGACTGTACGTATGCGCCAAAGCCGGAACCGAGTGTGGGCAGATGGTCGCCGAACCAGATGAGAACGGTATCACGGTCGCGGTTTTTGACATAGTCCGCAAGCGATGCAAGACATCCGTCCGCGTGGGATACGCCTTTGGTGAAATTGAGAACCGCGTTCTGTACATTTTCGTCAAAGGCGGGATTTTCTACTGTGATCTGATGATCCTTGTATTTGTTCGGATACGGCTGGTGATTTTCCATACTGATGCCGAAGACGAAATTCGGCGCGTCGGTATTCTGTTCCAGATAATATGCAATGGATTGACCGAACGAATAATCGGTGATCTGTCCGCCGTCGACATAGATCGGCATCGTGCCGCTTTTGCCGAGTGCATACAGCGCATCCTCAAAGTACAGCGTATCAATCCCGATCATCGGATATGCCGCCTTGCGGTTATAGAA
>JAFTLK010000104.1 GCA_017455975.1 Clostridia bacterium
AAAAAAGACGCTGAACGTCTTTTTTTGACAGCTCCCTCGGGGAGGGAGCCTAAATTAAGCCTCCCTCTGTTTGAGGGAGGTGGCTCACCTGCGGTGAGCCGGAGGGAGTTTTTGATACATTGATCTAAATGCAACACCCCCTTCTCTCCTCCCGGGGACAAATCATTTTTGAACAATCCCCCGGTTTAGTCTGTCCCGGACATCCTGCCGCAACCGCGGCATTTTTTGTCGGACAGAGAAGCGATTTCCAAAAAATCGTTTTCATTTCTTGACAAATATCCGTAAATACGATATACTATGATCAACCGATATCATTCTCCGAGAAAGGCGCTTTCGTCCGCCGAAAGCTGAAGTGACCCAATGGAAAACGCAGAACAGTTGCTCACAGCAAAACTCGAATCTTCCCCGA
The DNA here is from genome assembly GCA_017455975.1 of Clostridia bacterium. Taxonomy (GTDB): domain Bacteria; phylum Bacillota; class Clostridia; order Oscillospirales; family CAG-272; genus RGIG3925. Next base: position 410 of record JAFTLK010000104.1, read on the forward strand.
TCATTGCCGCTGTGCGTACACAGGACGCACTCACGCGGGCTTGTCAGACCGACATCGGTACCGTATTCATTCTGCATGCATCGCTGTCGGATATCGCCGCACTTACCAAAGAAGCCAAAGCTGTCGGAAAATGCGTATTCATCCATGCCGATCTTGTGGAAGGACTGTCAGCCGACGCAGCTGCCGTCCGCTATCTGCGCAAGACGACCGATGCGGACGGTCTGATCTCCACGCGCTCCGGTGTCATCCGCGCGGCAAAGGAATGTGGATTCCTGACGGTACAGCGCTTCTTCATTGTTGACTCGCAGGCGCTGGAAGCGGTGGAACGCACCGTTTCCCAGACGCACCCGGACTGTATCGAGCTGATGCCGGGAATTCTGCCGACGGTGATTGCCAGGCTGCATACACAGCTGTCCATGCCGGTCATCGCCGGAGGACTTGTAGAAACCAAGGAACAGGTCATCGCCCTGTTGTCCGCAGGCATCAACGGTATTTCCACAGGAAAAGAGGAACTCTGGTCATTATAAGCGGAAAAGTTTCTTTGTTTAACGTCATTTTCACCGTTTTTATGTGTATTATCACAAATTTTCGTTGACAATATTTGTGTTTTCTGATAAAATATAATTAAAATACACAGTCCACACAAGGAGGTCCCCCATGAATTACAGAAACCGTATTTCCGCCGAACTGATCACGCTCCTGCTCCTTATTCCCGCCATCACCGCGTGCGGCGGCACCTCGACAACAACACCCGTTGAAACGGAAACCGCATCTGACAATGCGCCCGAAACGGAAGCTGTCGTCGAACCTGTCATCGACTGGAAAGCCGCCGGCATTGCACAGACCGACTGCGGCGGCCGCACCTTCACCATTCTCAACGAGGAGAACGCCAATATGAACAACGCATGGTTCTCCATCGCACCGGAAGCGACCGATGGTGAGGTTCTCAACGATGCCATGTACAACCGCAATCAGACGATTGAGGAAACCTTCAACGTTGATATCATCGAAATGCGCTCCGCAACCATTCAGCAGGATCTGCGCAAGGCAGTCACCGCCGGCGACAACACCTACGACGCATCGATGGACAACATCATGCGCCACTTCGCACTCGCACAGGAAGGACTTCTGCTGGACTGGTACGATCTGCCGCATATCAATCTCGATGCGGAATGGTGGGATCCGTCCGTCATCGAGCAGCTGACCTACAAGGACAAGCTGTTCTTCTGCACAGGTGACATCTCCCCTGCAACCAATGTCCGCGTGTACTCCCTCGTCTTCAACAAGGACCTCTGCCGCGAGCTTGGCATTGAGATGCCCTATCAGTACGTGCTTGACGGTAAGTGGACCATTGATGTCTTCAATCAGTATATCACCGATGTCAATAAGGATATGAACGGTGACGGTGTCATGGACTACGAAGACCGCTGGGGCTACTTCTCCCAGGACGGCAACTCGTTCATGATGTACTTTGCCGGCGGCGGACGTGTGGTCGAAATCAACGATGACAGCGAAATGGAGCTGGTCATGGTCGATGACCGCAACATCAATCTCGCCATCAAGGCACTGGAAATCTCCATCGACGAAACAAAGACGCTGATGGCCGACAAGTATGTACAGGAACACAACAACCAGTGGCCGGCAGCTTCCGCATGGTTTGCCTCCGGCGGTTCCCTGATGCGCTCCTCCGTCTTTGAGCCCGTTCCGCGCGACTACCGCTCGATGGACACCGACTTCGGCGTTCTGCCGTATCCGAAGCTGGACGATGCACAAAAAACCTATTACACGCCTGCGGAGGAAACCTCGCGTATGTTTGCTGTCCCGACGACCGCTGATGCCGACTTCTCCGGCATGATGCTGGAGGTTCTGGCGGCGCAGTCCGTATCGACCGTTTCCCCGGCGTTCTACGATGTCTGTCTGGAGGGCAAATCCGTCCGTGACAACGAATCCGCAGAAATCCTCGATATCATTTTCGCAAACAAGCGCTTCGACTACGGGCTTGTTGCTGATGTAGCCGGCTTCAAGACCATGATGAAGAATCTGGAAGCAAAGGACTCCACGGATGTCGCTTCCACATTCGAAAAGGCTGTCAAAAAGGCAGAAGTCGCAATGAAAAAAATCTCCGAAAAATTTGACGGTCTGGAATGATCCGTCCATTCCACCGATAAGAAAGAGGCATCCGCAATGAATCAGAACTCTCTTGACACCCTGTGTGCCGCGCTGTGTTATGCCGCGGGCGTTGACGCTCCGGCACAGGCGGCAGACGCCAATCCTGCGCTGTGCTCCTATCTGGATGCACAGAACGCCGCCGGCAAATGCGACCGGATTTTCATGTATAATCCCGATGCCGTGGCGCACTGGGTTTCCGACAAGCACCCGGATTTCATCGCCGAGGTGAAGGAACGTGCACCGCTCCCCCTGCCGCTCCGTGCGGTCATGCCGTCGGTCACCCCGGTCTGCTTCGGTACGATGTATACCGGTGCCCAGCCCGAGGTACACGGCATTCAGAGCTATACCAAGCCCGTCATCCGCATCGACACGCTGTTTGATGCCATGATCCGCGCGGGAAAGAAATGTGCCATTGTCTGCACCGACGGCGACTCTCTGTCCCGCATTTACAACGAGCGCGACATGGATTATTTCTATTACCCGACGCTCGACGAAGTCAACGCAAAGGCGGCGGAGCTGATTTTAGAAGACCGCCACGATCTCATCGTTGTCTACAACGGCAATTATGACGCAACCATGCATCGCTGGGGCACGGAACATCCGCTGTCCCTCGGTGCGCTCCGTGCCAATTCCCATACCTTTGCCATGTTCGATGCGCTGATCCGTTCTCACTGGCAGAACCACAAGACACTGCTCGGCTTTGCCATGGATCACGGCTGTCACGACATCGACGGCGGCTGCGGCTCGCACGGTCTTGCCATGGACGAAGACCTTGACATTCTGCATTTTTACAGCGTCATCTGACACAAAGGAAACACCGATATGAAACTCTGCTATATTGCCGCATCCGACGGCGTTTATACCTACCACCAAAGCGAGGACGGCACACTGTCGTTCTTTGACCGCATTGCCCATGACCGTCCGATGTATTTTGCCTACGACGAAGGACGGCTGTTTGTGCTGCTCCGCGCACCGGATGAAACGGGAAACTCCGCTGTTGTACCGTACTTCTGCGATCCGCAGGGCTTGCCGGCTGACCCCTGTCCTGCAATGACAACAGGCGGTCTTGTCGGCTGTCATCTGTCGGTGCTCGACAATGTCGTCTACGCCGCAAATTACTCCTCCGGCAGCATTGCCCGCATACCGCTCGACGGTATCACAGCGCTTGTGACACACGAAGGACACGGTGTCTGCCCTGACAGACAGGAAATGCCGCATACACACTTCATTGCGCCGCTGCCGGGAGAACAATATCTGGCAGTCTGTGATCTGGGACTGGACAAGGTTTTTGTCTATGACCGTGATCTGCGGCCGGTATCCGAGGCCGTCTTCCCCGACGGATGCGGACCGCGTCATCTGTGCTGTTCACCGGACGGACGCTATGTCTATTGCGCAAACGAGCTTTCCTCCACGGTTTCCGTCCTGTCATGGGACAGGGAGAGCGGTGTTCTCTCGCATCTGTCGCACGTCTCCACGCGCGCAGCCAATCACGGAGAACATGCAAATTATCCCGCAGCCATCCGCTGTGACGGAGACTTTGTCTATGTCTCCAACCGCGGCGACGATGATATCGCCGTATTCCGCATCGACGGTGACGGCAATGTGCTCACCGGAATCGCCAATCTGCCGACAGGCGGCGCATGGCCGCGCGATATGTGGGTACAGGGCGACATTTTGTACTGCACAAACGAACATACCGACAGCGTGACCGTTCTGCGCATGAATACAGACCACACATCTGCCGTTTCTGTGCAGACCGTCACAGACATTCCCGCACCGATTGCCGTACTGATTGTGTAACGTTTCACATATCTTTTTCGCTTGTGTATCGTTTCACATGAGAGAGAGGAGCTTAGATCTGAATATGGCTTTTTCACTTCTCCCTGTTATCGTCATCGCCGCACTTGTGATCCTCGCAGCCGTGCTGCTGTTTGTGCATCTGCGATCCTGACAGATCCAATCCCGTTCCGCCGATTCCATTCCCCAAAAGGAGCTTCCCATGATCCGTCCGATCCGCTTATCCGATATTCCTGCATGTGTATCGTTATACAACCGCTATATTACAGACACCACCGTCACCTTTGAATTCGATCCTCTGACGGAGGAGCAATTCTGTGACCGTGTCCGCCGCATCACACAGAATTACCCGTACTACGTCTATGAGGATGACGAGACAGGCGCTGTGCTCGGTTATGCGTATCTTGACTGCTATTCCGAACGAAAGGCATACCGCTTCACATGCGATCTGTCAATTTACCTTGCAATGGATGCACGCGGACGCGGCATCGGACGTGCGCTGTATGAAGCGATCGAGGCGGAGGCATACCGCCGCGGCTTTTACTCGGTCGTTGCGATTGTGACCGGAGAAAACCGGGCATCCATGGCATTTCACGAAGCGATGGGCTTTGAAATCATGGCGGATTTTCCGGACATGGGACACAAATTCGGCCGCTGGCTCAGTGTACGCTATTACAGAAAAAAACTGCGGACAGCAAGTCCGGACCGCGAAACCGAAGAGCTGCTGCCGCAGGAGCCATCCATGCAATGGTAAGTCTGCCCGCCTGCGGCGAAGATCACACGACCTTGACTGAAAAAAACGGTGATATACCGATGCGATGACGGTTTCCCCTCCCTCTCCCGATTGTGTTGATTATGCACAATTTTCGGGTGGGGGGGCTCGTTTTTGTACATTTCCGAGAAATCACAAGGATGCACTTGACAAAAGGCCGCGAATTGTTGTATAATTATACTGTTATATATTATAATTAGTGTATTATAAAATCGGAGAAAAAGATGACAAAACTGAAATCACGTGTGTCTGCCGGTGTACTGGCAGCATTATTGGTTTCTGCATCCCTGCTGTCCTGCAGCGATACAGAAAAACAGCCCAACGAAACACAAACCCCCGATTCCGCAGCATCAGATGCGGTCACAGATTCCGTTGACGAGGGTCCCTATTACGAGCCCGACGATCTGCCCGAAGATCTTGACTACGATGGAATTACGACCCACATTTTGGGCTGGGAAGGCTCTTCCAACATTGAATTTTTCGTCGAGGAAGAAGACGGTGACATCGTCAATGATGCGATTTTCGCACGCAACCGCACCGTCGAGGAACGCCTGAATCTGAAGCTGACCTATACACTGGTACCCGGTACATACGATGACCGTGCCTCCTGGGTCAAGACCGTTTCACAGAGTGCCATGGCAGGTGACAGTTCCAATGACATCGTCGCCGGCTACTCCATGTGCGGTGCAACGCTTGCAAACAACCGTCTGCTCATCGACCTGACAGAGCAGGAGCATATCGATTTTGATAAGCCGTGGTGGCCGGATTCCCTGATCAAGGAAGCGACCTGCGGCGGCAAGCTGTATTTCTGCTCCGGTGATATCTCCACCAACATGATCTATATGCTGTATGCGCTCTACTTCAATAAGACCATGGCACAGAACTACGACATTGAAGTGGAATCACTGTATGAGCTTGTACGCAATGGAGAGTGGACACTGGACAAGTACATCGAGCTGACAGAAGGCATGTATGTCGACCTCAACGGTGACGGAATGAAGTCCCCCGAGGACCAGTTTGGCTCCACAGTCCAGGCCGTCAGATCGGATGCGTATTTCTTCTCAAGCGGTCTGCGCACAACGACCCTTGATGCCGACGGTTACCCTGTGCTGTCCGAGGATTTCGGCGGCGAGAAAACGCAGGAGCTGCTCAGCCGTCTGTTGGATGCCTTCTATACAAAGAACGACATGTTCTTTACCAATGACAGCCACGATATCGTGCGGAATCAGTTCCTGGAAGGCAGAGCGATGTTTTTGACCAACGACCTCGGGTTTGCAGCGCAGTCTCTGCGCGACTCCACAATCGAGTACGGAATTCTGCCGCTTCCGAAGTATGATGTCGAACAGGAAGACTACTACACCATCTCCTCGTTTGGCTATACACTGTACGGTATTCCGGTTGACGCAAGAGATGCTGCCATGTCTGCGGCAATTCTTGAGTGTCTGGCATCCGAATCCTACCGCTCCGTATCCCCGGCTCTGTTTGAGGTTGCACTCAAGGTCAAGTACGCAAGCGATGACAATGCATCGGATATGTATGATATCATCCGTGACTCCAATGTTTTCGATATCGGCAGAATTTTCAACGACAGCATCGGCGGCAGAACCTATTCGCTGTTCCGTTCGAGCCTCATCAATAATGACAAAGCATGGATTTCCACCTATGAAAAGAATGCCAAGAGCATGGAAAAGCAGTTTGAAGAGGTTGTTGAAAACCTGATCGAAGAACAGTAAGTAAATGCACATGCATTGAAATATACCAAAATACTGAAAGGAGAACTTCTTATGAAAAAGGTTCTTTTCTCCGCAGCAACAGCACTCATGCTGACTGCAATGACAGCCATCCCTGCACTTGCAGCTGGCTCTGAAAACTGGGCAGCAGGCCCCGGCTTCGTTTCCAACGGTACCGAAGACGGCGAATACCCTGTTACCATCACCGAAACCGATGCAGGTATTCAGGTTTCCCACGGCGGTTACTACCAGTCCGGTGAAAACTGGGGCGGTGCTGCATACCTCGTTCCGATCGAACTGGACGGCGCACGTGTTGAAATCACGCTCGACAAGTTCCCGGAAGGCAACCAGGACTGCTGGTTCTCTGTCGACTTCCTCGAAAAGCCCGAGCTGTTCTTTGCAGGTGACAACTTCTCCGACAACCCCGGTATTGTCAACCTCATCCGTTTTGCAAACAATCAGTTCCAGGCATTCGGTCCCGACAGCTTCTCTCTGATCGCTACCACCGATGACGAAGCGTTCTCCCTCGCACAGGGTGAAAAGCTGGTTGTCGAAATTCTCGAAGCATCCGACAACACCTATCAGCTCGTTGTCAACGACGTCATCTGCGGCGGCGACTTCGACCTGACCGACATCTCTCCCGACGGTACTGCTTATCTCGTCATCTCCGGTTCTCAGGTTGACGCAACCGCAACCGATAACTTTGTTTACACCATCACTTCCGTCAACGGTCAGCCGACTGTCATTCCGGATGCGCCGGAAGCAGAAGTTCCCGCTGATACCGAAGCTCCCGCTGAAACGCCCGAAACCGCAGATGCCGGTATCGTTGCAGCAGCAGCACTCGCAGCAGCATCCGCAGCTGTTGTCTTCTCCAAGAAGCGCAGATAATTCGATTCTGATATATAAACAAAAACCGTTCTTTACAGAACGGTTTTTGGCTTTTTTACGGTTCCTCTGATTTTCCTGCAGCCATCTCTGCCCGCATCTCACGCACAACTCCGATCCCGATCGGCAATGAAATGATGAACGCGATGACATCGGCGGCAGCCTGTGCACATTCGATGCCGATCAGCGCATCGAAGCCGAGGAGACGCAGAAGCGCAGGCAGCAGAAAGACGATCGGAATGAATGCCAGACCCTGTCGGGACATGGCAACGACGGTGGCACGGAAGGTCATGCCGATGTTCTGCAGCATCATGTTGCACAGCATGACCCACGCCTGCAGAGGAAAGACGACCAGTTGGGCGCGGAAGGTGAAAGCGGCGATCTCGGCAGAAAGGTCGGTCGAGCCTGCGACCGCGTCGGTGATCGGAACGGCGAATACATAGCCGAGCACAGAGAAGATCACAAGCGCAACAGCGGCGATCTTTACACAAAAGAAATACGCATCAATGACACGGTCATATTTCTTTGCGCCGTAGTTGAAGCCGCAGACCGGCTGGAAGCCCTGTCCGAAGCCGATGAGTGCAGAGGAAAGGAACAGCGTGATCTTCGACACACCGGTCATTGCCGCCTGCACCGCATCGATCATGACACCATCCAGCAGGAACAGACCGACGGCGTGATTCAAACAGGCTGTGGAAATGCTGGCAAGGCCCTGTCTGGCCAGTGACGGCAGACCCCCCTGCACGATCCCGGAAAAATACCGGGGACGAATGCGGCTGATGCGCAGACGGATGGTATCGGAGCGCAGCATGCCGATGGCCAGCAGGACAAAGCTGACACACTGCGACAGCGCCGTTGCCAACGCCGCACCGCCGACCCCCATGCCAAGGCCTGTCGGCATGATGACCGCACCGCCAAACAGCGGATCGCCGGCTGCAAAAATAAACAGCGGATCAAGCACACAGTTGAACACAGCGCCGGTCGTCAGACCGACCATGGCAAACATCGCGTTGCCCTGCATGCGCAGCTGGTTGTTGATGACGATCGCGCCGCATTGCAGCGGACATGCAAGCAGGATCCAGCGCATATAATCGACGGTCGCACCGAGTGTCGCCTCGGTCTTTGCACCGAGCAGGATACCGAGCGGACGGGAAAACGAAAGGCCGAGCACAGAGATGGCAAGTCCGAACACAACCGCATAGAAAAAACCGGTGGAAGCCATTGTTTCTGCATCCTTTGTGTCACGTCGGCCGAGCGCACGGGATATGTAATTGCCGGAGCCGTGACCGCAGAAGAAGCCGAATGCCTGAATGATCGACATCAGAGGCAGGACAACCCCGACCGCGGCTACAATCGAGTCGTTTTCCAGCTGTCTGACAAACAGCGTATCGACGAGATTATAAAAGGTCGTGACGAGCATCGAGATGATGGTCGGGACAGCAAGCTTCAGAATGAGCGGCCGGATTGGGGCGGTCGTCATGCGGATGAATTTTTCGCTTTGGTTGGATGCGGAGCTGGGTGCGGCGCTTTGCATTTTCAAACTTCCTTTCATGGTATTATGCGTAATATTATACACCTTTCCGGCGGAAATTGCAAGATTTGAGGCAGATTTTGTTTGCACGGAATGAGACATCCCAAATGGCGGAAAACGCAGAACATGCACCGCAAAAGCGTCCGGCCTTTGGGTGCATGTCTTTTTACGGATTCTATGCAGGATGCGGAGGATCGGAAGTTGTGAGGCCGTCGGTCCGATGCATCAGAACAGTTCCTCGACCTTGACAATCTTCGGCGATCCGGAATATCCGCAGCCGCGTCTGACAGGGAGATGATAGGTTTCGTGCAGATACAGAATCAGGCAGTCGTCGTCGTACAGTTTCGGATGGTCAAACCGCTCTTTCATCGGGAAATCGAACATCCATCGCAGCACGACCCCGCCGTCTGCGTCGAGCAGCTCAATGAAGCCTGCTGTATCATCATGACCGGTGATGAACCGCTCCTCCGCCAGAATGCAGACCGGTGCGGCATCGGATCGCTTCCAGGCAAAGGGACTGTGATCGGAAAACCGCTTCCGTTCAGTTTCACAGGTCAGATAAACATTTTTGCCCTGCTGCAGAACCGCTTCTTTGGTACACGCACACAGCATCTGTGTTCTCCTTTCATTTCCGCCCGTCATCAATGTTCATGCTCGTGAGAATGCGTCAGATCCTCTGCGGTCGCCGCACGTTCCTCCACCAAAGCATTGCGAATCGTGGTAAGCTCTTCGTGTGCGTGTGTATTGGTCGGATCATCTGCCAGACCGTCGAGTACATGGCAGAGCAGCGGAATCCAGGTCTTTGCAAGCTCCGGCTGCATGATGAGATGACCGTAAACCTCGTTCATGACGAGGAATTCCGGGTTCATGTCTTCCCCATGAACCTGATAAAACAGGGCGAGCATATTGTTGTAATCGGCAACCGCCGCAGTATAGAGATAGTCCTCACCGCCATTGTTGTAGGAGCTGAACGATTCCGCCGAATAATGCGCACTGGCACGTGCAAGGTTGGTGATCGTACCGTCAAAGCGGCTCTTTTCCTCAAAGGTCATCACGCCGCAGATCACAACCGCGACAAGAAGAACGGCGCAGACACCGATCAGTATTTTGGACAGTTTATCGAGTTTCGTTTTTGCCATAATCAAAATTCCTCCTCACCGTTTCATTGTTTATCAGAGAACAGATTTGACCGCTGCGATCTGGCGAAGAACCGATTCGCGTGCCGGACCGCCTGTGACCGAGCGTCCGCTCACACAGGTATCGAGGCTGATTGCCTCAAAGATATCCTCGCCGAAGACCTCGGAGAAGGAGCGGTATTCGTCCAGCGTCATGGTTTCAAGCGTCTTATCGTTTGCGATGCAGTATGCGACGATGCCGCCGACGATCTTATACGCCGCACGGAACGGCATGCCCTGCTTGACGAGATAGTCTGCACAGTCGGTGGCATTGATGAAGCCGCCGGAAGCCGCTTTACGCAGATTTTCGCGCTTCACGGTCATCGTTGCGAACATCGAGGTGAAGACCTCTACTGCGATCTTGGTATTGTCGATCGCGTCGAAAATCGCTTCCTTGTCCTCCTGCATATCCTTGTTGTAGGCAAGCGGCAGACCCTTCATCATGACAAGCAGCGTCTGCAGATCGCCGTACACACGGCCCGTCTTGCCGCGGACAAGCTCTGCGACGTCGGGGTTCTTCTTCTGCGGCATGATCGAGGAGCCGGTGGAGTATGCATCGTCCAGTTCTAAGAATGCAAATTCGGAGGAGCACCAGAGGATGATCTCCTCTGCAAAACGGCTCATATGCATCATGAGGATGGACAGATCGGATGCAAATTCCAGAACGAAATCGCGGTCGGAAACGCCGTCGATGGAGTTGAGCGTGACGGAGGGGAAGCCGAGCAGATCTGCAACGCGTTCACGGTTGATCGGATAGGTGGTCGATGCCAGAGCACCCGAGCCGAGCGGCATCACGTCGGTACGGCGGTAGGTATCGGAAAGTCTGTCAAGATCACGCATGAACATCTGCGCGTATGCGAGAATGTAGTGCGCAAAGGTGACCGGCTGTGCTCTCTGCAGATGCGTGTAGCCGGACATGACGGTATCGATGTGTTCCTCTGCCTTATCGGCAATCGCGGAAAGCAGATTTTTGACAAGCGCCTTGATCTCGCCGATTTCGTACTTGCAGTACATGCGGATATCGAGTGCGACCTGATCGTTGCGGGAACGTGCGGTATGCAGACGCTTGCCGGTATCGCCGATGCGCGCGGTCAGCACCTCTTCCACAAACATGTGGATATCCTCGGCCTCGGGATTGATCTCCAGCGCACCGGATTCCAGGTCGGCAAGGATGCCTTTCAGTCCTGCAATGATCTTTTCGGATTCTTCCTTTGCAATGATGCCGCATTCGCCGAGCATCGTCGCATGTGCGATACTGCCCGTGATGTCCTGACGGTACATCCGGCAGTCAAAAGAAATGGATGAGTTGAAATCGTTGACACGGGTGTCAACGTCTTTGGAAAATCTTCCTGCCCACATTTTCATGGTTTTGTCTCCTAATACTCAGCTGCAATATCATGTTTTTATGGAAAGAACAGTGCGGCAATACGCAGAATAAAGCCTTCCCTGGCCAGGGAAGGCTTTGCTACGGAACGCAGCCCTGATATCCTCACCGATACAATCATATCAATCAATGCCTATAAAAAATGACCAAAAGGGCTGTCACATTCTGCCGCAACAGCCCTTTGACTATTTGATTCTTACTTGCGGTTTGCGTCGAGCTTTGCCTTGACCTTGATCGGAAGACCGAAGAGGTTGATAAAGCCTGCGGAGTCAGCCTGGTTGTAGTCTTCGTCCTCACCGAAGGATGCGGTCTGTTCGTCATACAGCGTATAGGGAGAGGTGACACCTGCGTTGATCAGGTTGCCCTTGTAGAGCTTGAGCTTGACATCACCCGTGACGGTTTCCTGTGCCTTGTCGACAAATGCGCAGAGGGATTCGCGCAAAGGTGTGAACCACTGACCGTTGTAAACGAGGTCAGCCATCTTCGGCGCGATCATTGCCTGCTGGAAGTGGAAGGTTTCCTTGTCAAGACAGATGGTTTCGAGAACGTTGTGTGCCTTGTAAAGGATGGTACCTGCGGGCGTTTCGTAGACACCGCGGCTCTTCATACCGACGAGACGGTTTTCAACGATATCAAGCAGACCGATGCCGTTCTTGCCGCCGATTTCGTTCAGCGTTTCAACGAGTTCGATCGGCTTCATTTCAACACCGTTGACAGCGGTCGGGATACCCTTTTCAAAGTGGATGGTGACATAGGTAGGTTCATCGGGAGCCTGTTCGGGAGAAACGCCGAGTTCCAGGAAGCCTTCCTTGTTGTACTGCGGCTCGTTTGCCGGGCTTTCGAGGTCCATGCCCTCGTGGGACAGGTGCCAGATGTTCTTGTCCTTGGAGTAGTTGGTTTCGCGGTTGATCTTTAAGGGAATGTTGTGTGCTTCCGCGTAGTCGATTTCCTCGTCACGGGACTTGATATCCCATTCACGCCACGGCGCGATGATCGCCATATCGGGTGCGAATGCCTTGATGGTCAGCTCGAAACGAACCTGGTCGTTGCCCTTACCGGTACAGCCATGGCAGATGGCATCAGCGCCCTCAGCCAGTGCAATTTCAACGAGACGCTTTGCGATGCAGGGACGCGCGTGGGAGGTACCCAGCAGGTAGTCTTCATACTTTGCGTCTGCCTTGAGGCACGGCCAGATAAAGTCGGTGATGTATTCTTCGCGCAGGTCTTCGATGTAGAGCTTGGATGCGCCGGTCTTCAGTGCCTTTTCTTCCAGACCGTCAAGCTCGGTACCCTGACCGACGTTGCCGGAAACTGCGATAACTTCGCAGTTGTTGTAGTTTTCCTTCAGCCACGGGATGATGATGGATGTATCAAGACCGCCGGAGTAGGCGAGAACGACCTTTTTGATGTTTTCCTTTTTCATGATGATTGCCTTTCTTTTATATGAAGTCAATATTTATCAAAACGATGGTATAATTATACAATATTTCGAGAAAAAATGCAAGATGCAGAATGACGAAAATACGGTGATATCCACGCATCATCCTATGCACATAAAACAATTACAGCATTTCAGACGCTGTTTTTCACCGCAATGACCGCTGGATTTCCGGGTATGCACGAAAATGTATATTTATTGCAAAACACGGCACCAATATGCATATTCAGACGTTTTCTGTACAAAACAGCGGCAAACGTGTCTTCATCACGCATGACACACGGTCACAGATATCACCTCTGTCACGGGCAGGATAATACGCGGCAAGTTCCGGCAGGAGCGTTTGCAGCGCCGCATCGACATCTGCGCGGCAGATGTGCAGATGAGCACCGTACAGAGACTGCGCCGTATGCAGCATCCGCGTGAAATTCATCGAAAACGGTGCCGCACGGAGTGAGGACAGCAGAGCCCGCGGCGCAATGTCATAACGGCAGACCTGCGTATTGGACAGAACCGATGCACCGAGATCGAAAATCGGGCAGTAATCAAATCTGCCGTCAGCAGTTTGCAGAACCGCAATATTGTTGAGGTGTCTGTCGTCATTTGCAAACAGCGTATCAATTTCAAACAGCAATGTCAGATAACTGCCGAAGTCCGTCAGACCTGTGATGTGCGTAACCGTTTCGGCAAGCCAGTAAATGCGCTGTTTGTCGGAAGGAAGACTTGCGATCACGGCACGGTAATCGGACCCCACATACCGCCGCAGAAGCTGTGCCGCCGTGATAACAGAATGTCCGGGCGCAAGAAAATCAGCAGAAGAACAGCCTGTGCGAATCCGACCGTCAACGGTCATCGTCTGCATATGGTAGGAAACTGTTGGGAACGGAATCTCCCATTTCGACAGAAGATACGAGCAGAACACTTCGGCAAGCGCTTCATAGCCGAACAGATCGAGCTTGTACCAGATACCGTTCTCGCACCATTTTTCCTGATTGCCTTTGGAGGAGGTCACCGCAATTGCTTTTGCTGTCTTTGCAGGCGCACTCACGACACCTCCACCTCCATCCATTGATAATCCTCTGCCATCCGACCTCCGGTCTTTTGCACGATTGCAAACACGTCGTAGTCATCCACACCGATGGCATCGAGATATTTACGCAGTCCCGCACGGGTACGCGGCATACAGCGATCCTCCAAAAATTCCAGCAGATCGTCCCATGTCGGGGTCAGATTCACGCCGAACGCCGTTACGACGAGATTCGCCGAATAATTTTCCACGCAAACGGTATGCGCATCCTCATCTGCCAGCACAACAGAGGTGCATCTGTCACGGTCATAATAGGTAAAGCGCCACAGCCGGTGTCCCGCCGCCCGTGCCTCTGCTTCAAAGACAGCGAGCGGAATCGGCTGGCAGGCGGGTTTCTTTTTCGGTCTTACCATAATGCAATTATGCTTCCACAAGCGCGCAGAACTGCTCGACGTCCTCGGCAAATGCCGCAAGACCTGCCGCCCAGAACGCCTTGTCCGTCAGGTCAATACCTGCAATCGCTGCGGCATCCTCAACGGTGCAGACAGAGGTAGCGTTGAGGAGCTTTTTGTACATCGGCACAAAATCCGCGCCCATTTCCTCATACTTTGCGTAAAGACCGCGCGCGAACAGACCGCCGAACGCATAGGGGAAGTTGTAGAAGGACAGCCCGCCGGAGTAGTAGTGGCTCTTGCAAACCCACATATAGGGATGGAGTGTGCTCTCGTCCAGCCCGTCGCCGTATGCCTCTTTCTGTGCATCGAGCATCAGCGCACAGAGACGGTCGGCATCGAGGAATTCCGCCTGTCTGTGTTCAAAGACAGATGCTTCAAACAGGTAACGGGAGTAGATATCGCAGATGATCTGCGCCGCATCCTGCAGGCGGGATTCAAGCAGTGCCAGTTTTTCGTTCTTATCTGTTGCGCGTGCAATGGCGGTTCCCGTGACGAGCGTTTCGTTGAACGTCGACGCGGTTTCCGCAACGGGCATCGTGTAGTCCTGCGTCAGCGGCGAGTGCGAGAAGACCATCTTGTCGTGGAAGGAATGACCGAGCTCATGCGCCAGCGTGACGATATCGCCGAATGCGCCGTCGAAGTTGGTCAGCACGCGGCTCTGTCCGATGGGAGCAATGCCCATATCAAACGCACCGCCGACCTTGCCCTCACGCGGGAAGAAGTCGATGCGGCGCTCCTCAAAGGATGCCTTGACCATATCGTGCATTTCAGCGTCAAAGCCTGCAAAGATATCGAGCAGATAATCCTTTGCTTCCTCGACGGTATATTTTTTGTCCATGCCGCCCATCGGTGCGAACAGATCCCACCACGGAAGTCCACCCTCATGACCGAGTGCCTTTGCCTTGGCACGCAGATACTTGCGGAATGCGGGCATATAGTCGACCATCGCACCGAGCAGTGCATCGAGTGTTTCGCGCTTCATGCGGGAGGCCTTCAGTGCCTTATCCAGCGGCGATTCATAGCCGCGCACGGAACATTCGGTCAGTACCTGCTGCTTGATGGAATTGAGCGAGAACGCAACGGCATCCCGGACCTTGTCATAGCAGGCAAGCTCGGCGTCGTAAGCGTCTTTTCTTACCGCAGGATCCGCGTCATACGCGAGGTTACGCACCTCGGTCAGCGTGATTTCCTTGCCGCGGTAATTGGTCTTGACCGACGAGGTCAGATAGTCGCGCATATCGGACCAGGCAGACGCGCCGGAGATGTTCAGGCGGGCAAACAGCGCTTCCTCGCGGTCGGAGAGCAGATAACGGTTTTCGCGCTTGATGGAGTCGAGCAGGAAGCGGTATTCATGCAGGGATGCATCAGCATCGACGATGGCATCGAGGTCGTCAATGGACGCAACCTTCTGCTGCAGCACGGTGTCAGCGGCAGCGGTGGCACTGAGCTTCATCATCAGATTGCCCATCATGCTCGCCGCTTCCATGTCAGCCGTATTGGCGGCAGAACGCAGCTGGGTGTAGCAGATCAGCTTGGTTGCAAGGGTGTTGACCTGCTCGTAAAGGTCGATATAGCGGTGCAGAAAAGCGCCCGCGTCTCCCATTTCCTCCGCGGAAAAGGTGTTGACCTCGTCGATGACCGCGTCCAGCGCGGCGAGGTCTTCGGTGAATGCGGGCGTGTCAAAGCCCTCGTACAGTACGGATAAGTCCCAGGTGTAGTCCATGATATTGA
>JAFTLK010000105.1 GCA_017455975.1 Clostridia bacterium
CCTTTGAGGAATTCTCCGCATCACCGAAGCGTTCACGCTTTCGGGCGTTTATTGTACGGAAGACCGACGTTGCGGTTGCAGGGGGTGTGTTTGTTTCCCCACCGCATGTCTTGCCCGATCTCGCAATTATGATCTATCGCCCGTATCGGGAACAGGGCTTTGGTACTGCGGCTTTTACGCTGGCAGTAAATTACTGTTTTGACGTGATGGGACTGTCGGAGTTATATGCGGGATGCTATGAGGGGAATGTTCGCAGCAGGAAAATGCTTGCCGCGTGCGGCTTTGTTCCGCATCCGGAGGGGAACTGTGAAGAAGTGCATTTTCGGACAGGTGAGCCGATTATGCAGTATGATTATATAAAAACGAAATGAGTGGTGAAATTGGAATGTATATTGAAACAGCGCATCTGATCATCCGTGATTTCCGTGAAACGGATGCTCCGGCGTTATATGATATCAAGTACGACGAGCAGGTGCGATATTTTTGCCCCGACTTTTTGGAGGTGGAGATATCATTGCATGATACAGAGGAATTCATCCGGAAATTCAATCGTTACGAAGCCGAACAGGATATCGACGCGTGGCGCTGTTATGCGATAGAGCACAAGAGGTCACATGAGGTGATCGGCTGTCTTTGTTTCGGTTTGCAGGATATGCTTTTTGAATATGAGCTTGGCTGGATGATGAAGCGCGCGTTCACAAAAAATGGATTTGCGTCCGAAGCGGCAAGTGTATTTTCGGAATATATTTGCGATACCCATAATCTATCCTATCTGATTGTTGTGATGGATGTGGATAATCCGGCATCCATGCGCTGTGCGGAAAAAGCGGGATTCCGTCTGTTTGAAAAGCGTACTGTTTACGATTATTCGTGTAACCGGTATTGTGACGATTATTATTATTTCAGACGGTATTCGTCAAAATGTACGCTTGCATCGAAATTCTACGGAGATATACCGTATGATGGACGTATTGTCAATACATACAATGAATAGATCGGACATAAGCTACGAAAAACCCTTTGTTTTCAAGGGTTTTTCGTTTTTTTCAAAAAAAGTACACCAAAAAAGTGAAAAATATTTTCAAAACCTATTGACAAACCGGAAGAAATGGTGTATAATATAGTCGTACCAAGGGAAAGGAACAAAACAGAGTCCCGGCCCGGTACAGACAACCTCATAAAGAAAGGATGTGTCCACCGATGCGTTTAACACGCGAGGCGGATTATGCAATACGCATAATGTACACCTTGGCGGTAAACGATGCGTTGACCGACGCTGCATCCGTTGCGGAATCCATCGTCGTGACACGGCGGTTTACCCTGAAAATCCTCGGCAAGCTGCTGGAAGCCGGATTGGTAGCATCCAAGCTCGGAGCCGGAGGAGGCTACTACCTCGCAAGACCGGCATCAGAAATTTCCATTGCGGAGATCATCGAAGCAATCGAGGGTCCGATTCTCATCAGCTCCTGCCTGTGCGGCGGATATAACTGTGAGCGCGTGACCGATTGCTCCAAATGTGTCTTCCACTGTATGTTCGAAACCCTGAATGAGGAGCTGCACAAAAAGCTCGCTTCCATCAGCATCGGCGAAGCGGCAGACATGAACCCGCGGGAAATGATCGAGCGTGTCCGAGGTATCCCAAAGTCAGAAACTCAAAATTCAAATCCAAATTACAATCAAATTTCAGAGGAAACAGAAATCAGGAGGAATTTTACTATGAAAAAGTTTGTTTGCAAGGTTTGCGGTTATATCCATGAAGGCGAAGCAGCTCCCGAAAAATGTCCGCAGTGCAAGGCTCCGGCATCCAAGTTTGAAGAACAGAAGGGTGACATGACCTGGGCAGCAGAACACACCGTTGGCGTTGCACAGGGCGTGCGTGAGGACATCATCGAGGATCTCCGTGCAAACTTCATGGGTGAGTGCACCGAAGTCGGTATGTACCTCGCAATGGCACGTGTTGCACACCGTGAAGGCTACCCGGAAATCGGTCTGTACTGGGAAAAGGCAGCATTTGAAGAAGCAGAACATGCTTCCAAGTTCGCTGAACTGCTCGGTGAAGTCGTTACCGATTCCACCAAGAAGAACCTCGAAATGCGCGTAGACGCTGAAAACGGTGCAACCGCAGGTAAGACGGATCTTGCAAAGCGCGCAAAGGAACTGGGTCTGGATGCAATCCACGATACTGTTCACGAAATGGCACGCGACGAAGCAAGACACGGCAAGGCATTTGCTGGTCTGCTCAAGAGATATTTCGGTTAATCCGTCACACGAATAAAGAAATCAAATCCACATATAATATCATTAAAATTCAAAAAAAGAGGAGAATTATTACTATGAAAAAGTTTGTTTGCAAGGTTTGCGGTTATATCCATGAAGGTGAAGCAGCTCCCGAAAAGTGCCCGCAGTGCAAGGCTCCGGCGACCAAGTTCGAGGAACAGAAGGGTGACATGACCTGGGCAGCAGAACATACCGTCGGCGTTGCACAGGGCGTGCGTGAGGACATCATCGAGGATCTCCGTGCAAACTTCATGGGTGAGTGCACCGAAGTCGGTATGTACCTCGCAATGGCGCGTGTTGCACACCGTGAAGGCTACCCGGAAATCGGTCTGTACTGGGAAAAGGCAGCATTTGAAGAAGCAGAACATGCTTCCAAGTTCGC
>JAFTLK010000106.1 GCA_017455975.1 Clostridia bacterium
CTGCGGTCATGGAGGAGCTGCGCATCACCTGCCGCGAGGTCATGGCATATCCGCATCCGACATGGTTAAAAAACGCAATGGTGCAGTATATGTCCGCCATCGAGGACGACGAACACCTCGACGGTTTTCTGAACCAGTACGCTTCTGACCGCGACATCAGCCGTACCTCACTGCTCTGGAGCCGTTACACGAACCGCGAGGAATGGGATAAGCTCGAGCAGTTCCGCGTACACCGTCTGTATGAACACATTGATGCGCTGCTCTCTGACCGCGGTTTGTGGCGCAATCCGGGAACACCGAACGATGCATGGGAGAGCCGTTGGATCAATGAGCGCAAGATCGCCATTCTGCACACCATCTGCGGCTGTACCCCCGATGAAAATCACCCTGTTTCCGGTGACGGCGGGGTCGACATCTTCGCCGCCGACCGTGTGTGGCTTGGCATCCGTCATGCCTGCTATCTGGCATCGACCGGAGACGAAGCGCTGGCATTTGTGTATCTGGAAGATGCGGTATCGCTTGCCGAGCGTGTTTTTGCGCTGCCCGACGAGACAGAAATCGGCTGCGGCTGCAAGTCCTTTGCAGGTCTGACGCTGTACCTGCACAACGAGCGCGCCAATCCGGCGGATGAAAACAGCTCCCGTCTGGCACAGTTCCGCCGTTATTGCGGAAAGGAATCCGGCATCGGCTATTACGGCTCTCCGCTGTATGCACGGGGCATTTACAACGCGCTGACGGCGGAACACGGCTGGGAATGGTTTGATCCGATCCGCGCCGATACCCGGTATGCGGCATATACCGAACGTCTGCGTGCGCTGCTGTAAATTCATTTGATGCGCAAATTTATACAGAATCCCCTTGCTTTTCTGCATTTATTTTCAAAACACTCTTGATTTTTTCCATCTCCTGTGCTATAATAAGTAATCATCTTATCAAAAAGAGAGAAGGAATTATCATTGAGTATGTTATTTGAGCGTCAGCTCCCCATCCCGCAGGAGGTCAAGGAACGCTATCCGATTTCCTATGAACAGTCTGAGATCGTTGCATCCCGTGCGACCGAGCTGAAGCATATTTTCGACGGTACATCCGACAAATTCTTACTGGTCATCGGTCCGTGCTCGGCCGACAACGAAGACAGCGTCATCGACTATATCTCCCGTCTGCGCACGGTACAGGATAAGGTCGCGGACAAAATCTTCATCGTCCCGCGCATCTACACCAACAAGCCGAGAACCACAGGTGACGGCTACAAGGGTATGCTCCATCAGCCAAACCCCAGCGAAAAGCCCGATATGTATCGGGGTATCGTCACCATCCGTGAGCTGCATATGCGCGCACTGCGCGAAACGGGCTTCTCCTGTGCCGATGAAATGCTGTATCCGGAGAACTATCAGTATCTGAGTGATGTGCTCGGCTATGTTGCCGTCGGCGCGCGTTCTGTTGAAAACCAGCAGCACCGTCTGGTTTCCAGCGGTCTTGACATTCCGGTCGGTATGAAAAACCCGACCAGCGGCGATATCTCCGTCATGATGAACTCCATCACCGCCGCCCAGCACCGGCACACCTTCATTTACCGCAACTGGGAGGTCCATTCCGACGGAAACCCCTATGCACACGCGATTCTGCGCGGCTATGTCAACCGCCACGGTCAGTCCATGCCCAACTATCACTACGAAGATCTGGTGCATCTGGCACAGACCTATGCGGAAAGCGGTCTTGCCAATCCGGCGGTCGTCGTCGACACCAACCACGCAAACTCCGGCAAGAAGTATCTTGAACAGATCCGCATTGCAAAGGAAGTTCTGCATTCCTGCCGTCACGACGCCGATGTCAAGCGTCTCGTCCGCGGCTTCATGATCGAAAGCTACATTGAGGACGGTGCACAGAAGATCGGCGAATGCGTCTGGGGCAAATCCATCACCGACCCGTGTCTGGGCTGGGAAAAGACCGAGCGCCTCATCTATGACATCGCTGATCTGCTGTAATTTCATAAAGCAATCCGCCAAAACGCCCATGGCTGTGTACCGGCCATGGGCGTTGATTGTTTTATGCGATTTCTCTTATGTTCAGCACCGCCACCGTCATGTCATCCCGCCGTCCGGTGCGCGCGGCGGCGGCCTCGCCGAGTGCCGATGCCAGCGCATCCGTCAAAGACAGCACCGTCGGTTGTTTTTCCGCTGTCTCACCGTCCTCAAGCACTGCCTCACGGATGTGCTGTTTTGCGCATCGGGCATCATAGGCAGCTCGTGCCGCACACACGGTTTCGGTGATCCATGCGGAATCCTCCTCCTCCCCGCAGACACCGTCCGAGAAGAACAGAAGAAGATCACCTCCGCACAGTGCCGCCGTTGTCTCCTCGGCCGACACCTCGCGCAGAATACCGAGCGGTGTTGTGCCCGATGCGATCCGGAACAGCTGCTCACCGCGCAGAATGAACGACGCAGCCGCACCGCACTTGATGAATTTTGCCTCCCCGACGATCATATCGATCTCACACAAGTCGACCGTTGCCGTGCATTCTCCGGAACGGGCACGCAGAAAACCGTTGAGCAGGTTGAGTGCCGCGCCTGCCGCCGTCGAGACGGACAAAAGCTTCTCCAAAAAGAGTGCTGAGATCTGCGCCGTGACCGACGCCTCCCGTCCGCTGCCCATACCGTCGCACACGAGTGCATAGAAGCAGTCCGACCGATTCGCAAACAGGCATACCGCATCCCCGCTCACCTCCTCATCCGCTTTTTTCTCACCCCAGACACCGCCCGTTACCGCAAGCTTCGGTCCGGCACGCATGGTCATACACAGCTTTGCCCCGCCGGCGGTCAGATGAAATTCCGGGCTCTGATACCGTACGCCGGACAGCGCGGAAAACGCTTCCCGCAGCTCCTCCGAACCGAGCAGACCGCCGCCCGCCGCGCGAAGATCATCCCCGCCAAGCTCAAGGCCCTGTGCAACAACGACACGCCGCCGATCACCATACACCGAAACCGCCTCCGCGCGGAAGCCGATGCGGTGCATCGCCCGTCCGAGCCTGCGCGACAGCGCATCATCCCGCTCACAGCTTTTGGCATATGCGGCGGCGGAGGCACGCAGAAGCTTTGCCATGCCTTCATAGTCGCCTGCCGCGGTCTCCGTTTTGTCCTTCGTCATCTTTTCCTCACAGAGGTGTGCGGCTGCATCGTTCATCGCCGCCAGCATATTCGGAAGGCTCGGACACACACGGTCAAGCGGCGCAAAGGCACCGGTATTTTCCGCTCTGCCCCGTCTGTGGATGCACAGCGTGATCCGTCCCATGGCATCGGCTGTCGCGGAAAAATCGCGCTCCCAGCAAAGCGCATGCTGCGGACACTGCGCGCAGTACCGGTCGGAAATGCTCTCGCACATCTGCCGGATCTCGTAAAGTCCCGGCTTGCGCGTCCGATCGGATAAATGGTAAAACGTGGAAGAAAGTCCTATCAGAATGCCGGACAGCGCGTCCAGCTGCAGCTCCAGCGACGGCACACCGAGCATGGCAGGTGTGATGGGAAGATCCGTCAATGCCGCCGGCACCTCACGTGCGGATGCCGCATTCCGCCCGCCGTCAGCATCGGATAGCCCCCATTTTTCGGGAAGTGCCGGCAGATAGCGCAGCAGAGGATACGCGGCCGCACTCACAACGATCATCTCCGGCAGCACCGTGCGTACTGCCGCAAAAGCACCGACATAGACGGCATACATCGCCCCAACTGCACATGAGCCGATCACGGCGGCCGCCGTATGCATGCGCCAAAGCAGCCCGGATGCCGCACCGATGAGGGCATATGCCGGAGCATACAGCACATCACAGCCGAAGCCGCAGACAAGTCCGGCCAAAGCACCGCGCAAATACCCGTGCTTTTGGGATATGTAAAGGGTAATCGCATGTGCACACAGCTGACGCAGTGAAAAGCCGAAGACCATCACGCCGTCCATGGACACGGTCACGGCATAACAGACAGCCCCGATGCCCGCCTCCCGCAACGCAGGCGCACATCGCCTGCCGTCAAAAACCCCGCAGAACAGATAGGTAAATACGGGAATCGCCGCCATGACAAACAGCGCACGTACAGCCGGCAGCGTTTCGCCGCCGCCCGGCAGGAGCGGTGCATCGCCGAGCAGATAACCGATGGCAACCGGAGATGCGGCAAGCACGGAAATGCCGACCCTGGCTGCGATGTTCTGCGAGAAGACCCCGGACGGGAATACCGCCCGTCCGAGCCGTACAAGCGGATGCACGGCTGCATCACCTCCTGCTGTATATGCACCCCGCCGCGGTGCATACCGCGCACGCCGGCTGTGTCCGGCACCGAATGCCTCCGGGTCGGGTGTCAGATACCGCCCGACGGCATACCGCATCCCCACACTGACAATCGCACCGCCCAGATACAGCACGGCCGCCTCTCCCTGAGAGAGGAGAAGTCCGAGTGCGGAAGCGGCCAGCATTCCGGGTGTTGCAGCGGCACACAGGAACGCAAGCCCGAGGGGGCATGTTTCATAGGACAGCACCGCCCCGGAAAACAGAAGCGACAGCCCGAATACCGCTGCGGCCGCAGCCGCACGCCGCACAAGACGCCGGACGGTATGAACACGAGCGGCATACCCGGCATCCGCTGCATCCCCGAGCAGCAGATGACGGACACCGTCCAACCATGTGCGCAGACGCGCGAGCCAATCGGCCGGGGCAGGTGTTTTTTTATCGGCATTCCTGGATTCCGTACCGCAGGCATCCTGTTCCGGTACGGAATCCGACAGCAAAAGCTCCTCGCAGCCGGGATCGGAGATTACAGGACCTTGTTTTTTGTTCTTCATTTCAGATAATCCTTTCTATGTATGCAAGCACTTCTCCGAAAGCCGTCCCGCTGCGCAGACGAAACGGTTCCGGACACCGCACGACAGCGAAACAGATACGTTCTTTGGATGTGGCTATATTGTAGCACAAACGGCGTGCGGGATGCGTCGGGTGATGTCTGTCCGATCAGGGTGGTTTTTCCGATTTTGCCGCAGATGACAGGGAGGTGCGGCGGGAAATCACGGGAAATCCGCAGACAGAGCATTTTTTGCCTCCGATTTTCGAATTGCTCTTGACAAAGACGCACATTCATGCTAATATAAATGTATATTTATTGTTATCACAGAAAGGAATACTTATGAAAAAGCATCTGATCTCCAAATGGACAGCTTTGTTCGTACTGCTCGGAACCCTGTTTGTCCTCTGTGCCTGTGACAGCCAATCTGCCGGAGGGGACGAAACGACGGCGGATTCATCCGTATCGCAGGAACCGTCCATCTACGTCATTGTACGTTCCGACAACGGCACAAAAGAAGAAACCGACGGTGCCGTCCGTCTGCGCAAGTACATCCGCGAGGAGCTTGGGATGGAAATCGATATAGAAACCGACTGGATTCAGCGCGGCGAGGATGTGGAAAACCACCGTTTTGCCCATGAGATCATCTTCGGCAACACCAACCGCAACGAATCGATTGCGGCATATGCGTCCCTCAACATCGGCACACCGGATATGGTGGACTATGCACTTTCCTCCTCCGGCGACCATTATGTCATTGCAGCCTCCTCCGGCAACGTCGACGACGCTGTCACGCAGTTCATTTCCTATCTGGAAGCCAATCCGGAAATGATGCACACAGCACCGATAGACATGAACGACACCCGTGTACACGATTTCCCGCTCGATGACATCACCGTCATGGGGCAGTCCATTACCGACTACCGTGCCATTGTCTATCCCATTGCCTACAATCAGCAGCTGATTGCAGATGTTCAGAACATCTCTGATCTGATCTATCATGGACTCGGCATCCGTATTCCGATCTATAATGAAAAAGATAAAAATGTTCCCGCAGACGGCAAGATCATCCGTATCGGTGCGCGTGCGGACGAAGGGATTCTGAATGCCGGCTCTTTCAGCTATGTGATGGACATCACAGAGAACGGCATCATTCTCGATTCCACCGATATGTATAACGATACACGTGCCATGGAAGCACTGACCGATCTTCTGGAGGGCGGCATGGCAGCCGGCGGAACGCTGGCGCTGGACGACAGCTGTGATGTCCGTCTGGAAAATCCGGTGGATGGACCGCGCATCGAAATTGCCGCATGGGTCTACGGCGCAACGTCCCTTGACAAGGAAGAACAGTTCGCAGAAATCAAGGACTGCGGCTTCAATCAGGTCATCATCAATAAAACAAGTGATGCAGAACTGTTCCACAACCACTGCAAGTGGCTGGCAAAATATGAGCTGAAGGCCTTGTGGCAGGACGGCTCCATGTATATCAGCGATGAAATGCTTGGTTCGGAAACGCCCATGGAAGACTACATCAACATCAATGAAAACAGCTTCCTCCATGCGGATATTACCTGGGGCAATATGCTGCGTGACGAACCGAACGCAAAGATGTTTGATCTGCTTGCGGAAGCGTATGACATCTATGACGCAAAGACCGATGACAAGATTCCGTATATCAACCTGTTCCCGTCCTATGCAAACGAGCAGCAGCTCGGCACACCGACCTATGAGGAGCATCTGAAGCAGTTCTTTGACAAGGTCGACCCGCAGCTGTACACCTCTGTTGACATTTACCCCCTGAATATCGCCTCCGGCATCAACAGTGACTACTTCTATAACCTCGATGTTTTCGCAACCGAATGCAGAAACCGCGGAATTCCGTTCGGCGTTTATATCCAGTCCGTCTCCTTCAATAAAAACAAGCGCACCCCCGATGAACAGGAAATGCGCTGGCAGGCATACTGCGCCCTCTCCTTCGGCGCACAGGACATCGAATATTTCACCTACTGCACACCCATCTCCACAACAGAAGACTTCAAGGATGCGCTCGTTGATCTCAACAATGAAAAGACCGAGCGCTGGTACGGCGCACAGTCGATCAACCGGGCACTCCACTTAATGTCCGATGCCTTCATGCAGTATCAAAACCTCGGTGCATTCACCGTCAACCCGACAAGCGCGGGCTTTATGAAGTTTTCCAACCAGTACAAGGACTTTGACGCGATTGCCGATGTCAGCGTCACCTACAACCGTCCCGTTCTCATCGGTGCGTTTGCATCCGATACGGCAGAGCACAGCCGTGCGTTCACCTGCGTCGATCTTGGTGATCCCGGGCTGGAAATGGCATCGCCGACCGAGGTGACGGTACAGCTGACCGAGGCGACAACCGCAACGATGTACTACAAGGACACCGTCACCACGCTGACCCCCGATGAAAACGGCTGCATCACCTTCACACTCCACAACGGCGACGGCGCTTTCATCACTCTCGGCAACTGATTCCGCATAATCCACTCAAAACAGGAACAAACTGACTGCACGGGCACCGTCATCCAAAAACGGTGTTTCCGTGCAGTTTTCCAGCGATATACAAGTAAGGAGCATCTCATGAAATTAGCACCCATTTTCAATCACCACATGGTTTTTGCCGCAAACAAGCCGATCCTCATCTGGGGACAGGGCAAAGGTGACATCACCGTCCGTTTTGCCGAATTTGAGCAGACCGTAAAAGCACAAAACGGCGTATTTTTCGCCGCATTCCGTCCTCTTCCGTACGGCGGACCGCATATGCTGATGGTTTCCTCGGAGGATGAGGAAATCATCCTGTTTGACATCTTCGTCGGCGAGGTCTACTTATTCGCAGGACAATCCAATATGCAGTTCAAGCTCGGCGAATCGAGTTTTTCCGAGGATGACTACGAAAACAACTCCGCCCTGCGGCTCTTCTCGACAAGACGGCTGGAGGCGGGTGAGCCGTTCACACCGGAGGACGGCTGGGTCACGGCAAAGGAGGACGCGCTTGCCAAGTGGCCGGCGCTGCCGTATCTGACCGCGCGCCGCATCGCCGAGCAGAATCCCGGTATCGCCGTCGGCATCATCGCCTGCTATCAGGGTGCATCCGTCATTGAAAGCTGGCTGCCGAAGGGGGCGCTGAAGGCGGCAGGCATCCATGTCAAAAAAGAGGATCTGCATCCCGACCATACGCATGAGGTCTACGGTGCGTGGAACCGAGAGGGACGGCTTTACGATTTTGCGCTGTCGCAGGTCAAGCCCTATCCGCTGTCCGGCGTGATCTGGTATCAGGGTGAGTCGGACACCACAACAGCGGAAGCCGCCGTGTATACCGAGGAGCTTCGCACGATGATTGAAATCTGGCGGCGCGATTTCGGCAATCCGCTGCTGCCGTTTGTCGTTGTCCAGATCGCGGACTACGACTTCCCGTATGATCGGGACGGCTGGCGTGCGCTGCAGGCAGCACAGAATGCCCTCTCCGGCAGTATGCGCAATGTCTCTGTTGTCGCCTCCGCCGATGTCTGCGAGCACGACGACATCCACCCCAAATCCAAGGAAAAGCTCGCGCACCGCATTGCCGCGGTACTGGACAAGTATATCGGATAAGACTGCCATAAAAGCTGCACGCAGACATACCCGGATTCAAATTGCCATCTGTCTTATTGGCTTACAATCAGGGCATCGCACATGGATTGCCCGGAATCATACAAAATGCTTCATCGGAGTATCCCCTGCGGTACTCCGATTTTTCTGCGTCCTTTTGTAAACCTATTGACAAGTTCCATATTCTTTGATACAATAATGCATCATCAATAAGGATATCCACAATATAACAGGGGGAGATTATGATTATGAAAAACAAGCAAAAATTCACAGCACTTACCGCACTGCTTGCAGTCGGTACTACGTTACTGCTCGGCTCCTGCGGCGGTGAAACCGATACAGTCACCGACAGCAGCGCCGTCTCAGATGCTTTGACCGCCGCTGTAACGGAAACCGCGGCAGAAACAGAACGCGACCGCCTTGCCGAGCTTGGTGAGCGCGACCTCGGCGGTATGGTCTATACCGCCCTCGACTGCAACAGCGCAGCCTACAGCAATATTCCCGGCGAGGTGCAGACCGGCGAGATCGTCAACGATACGCTCTGGGAACGCGATGCCGTCATTGAGGAGCTGTACAACGTCCGGATTGACTATGTGCTGGAAAACTCTGGCAGCACTTCCAAATTCCGTTCCGCCGTTCTTGCGGGAGAGAAGCCCTGCAATCTGATCTTTACAGTCGGTGCAAAGCTGAGTACGCTCGCGCTGGAGGGTGTCCTTGCGAACATGCTGGACATCGAACATCTCTCGCTTGACCAGAAATGGTGGTCCTCCCTGATGTACGATCATCTTCGTCTGAAGGATGCGATGTATTTCACGACTGGCGACATCTGCCCGTCCATGTACCGCATCGCCGCATGCACCTATGTCAACACAAAGATGGCTGACGATTATGATATCACCTGCGATTTTGTCAAAGAAGTCCGCGACGGCACCTGGACATGGGATCTCGTCGGCGAACTGTCCAAGGGCATCAATCAGGACCTCAACCAGGACGGTCAGTGGGCTTATGTCGACGACCTGTTCGGCAATATCGGCTGCTTTGCAACCTATCTGATGCCGGCGTGCGAAGTGGAATACTGCTCGATCACGGAAGACGGTGACAACCTTGCGCTGACGGCAATCACAGATCGCACGGTCTCCATCGTGGAAAAGCTGCGCACCGTCTTTGAACCGACCAATCCCAAGAGCGAGGGCAATGACTTTGTTTCCTCCGCATTCAAAGAAGACCGCGCGCTGTTTTTAACACAGACCACAGGCAGTGCCTTCAGTCTTCTGCGCGACATGGAAAGCGACTACATGATCCTCCCGGTCGCAAAATTTGACGAAGCGCAGGCAGGCTACCGCACCGGCATCAACATCTGGTCCACTGCCTATGTCGGTATCCCGATGACCGCTATGGACGAGGAATCCGGCTTCATCACGGAAGCGCTTGCCGCATGGTCGCATACCAATATGCGTCCCATCGCATTTGAACTGACCTACAAGGAAAAGCTCACCCGTAACGAGGGAAGCGCAGAAATGCTGGATGTCGTCTACGACAATCTGTATCTGTCCTTTGCCGATGTCTACGACTTCGGCGGTCTTTCCTCCATTTTCTGGGATGTTCTTGCAGAGGGCGGCGAGCTTGTATCGCAGGTCGAGGCGGTCTCTTCACAGACTGAAAAGGAAATGAAGGACTTTGTCGAAACATGGGGCAATGTCAACTGACGTTTCTTTTTGGCTGTTCGTCGAAACGGCACTCATCATGACATAATATAAACCGATCGGGGTGCCGTGTTTTTTCGCGCGGTACCCCGTTTTTTATCACGAACATCCCTGAAATGCTGCAAACCCGGTATATTTATGTTATACCCTTGACAGATTTCCATTCCTTGTGTTATAATAAAGCATCTCATCAAAAAGCAGCGAACTCCACAGCATTCCGAAGGAGATTGTGATTATGAAAAACAAGCAAAAATTCACAGCACTTTCCGCACTGCTTGCTGTCGGCATGACAGCTCTGCTCGGCTCCTGCGGCAGTGAAACCGATACCGTCACCGACAGCAATGCCGTCACCGATGATCTGACTGCTGCAGTGACGGAAACCGCGGCAGAAACAGAGCAAGACCGTCTGGCAGAGCTTGGCGAACGCGATTTCGGCGGTATGGTCTATACGGTGCTCGACTCCAACCCCAACTCCGCCATGCACATCAACTTTCCCGGTGAGACACAGACAGGCGATCTGCTCAACGACACGCTCTGGACGCGGGACGCGGTCATGGAAGAACGGTACAACGTGCAGATCGACTATGTACAGGAGACCTCGCGCGGCGCGTCCATTCTCCGCTCCTCTGTGCTTGCGGGAGATGCCGACTTCAACCTGGTATTTGCAACAGGCGGTGAACTGAAGAATCATGCGACTGCGGGACTGCTTGCAAATATGCTGGATATGGACCACCTCTCGCTTGACCGGAAGTGGTGGTCTTCTCTGATGTACGACAACCTCCGTCTGAAGGATACCATGTATTTCACGACAGGCGACATCAACCCGACAATGTACCAGATCGCCGCGTGTATGTTTGTCAATACAAAGCTTGTGGACGATTATGACATCAGCTGCGATTTCGTCAAAGAGGTTCGCGGCGGCACCTGGACATGGGATCTCGTCGGTGAACTCTCCCGCGGCATCAATCAGGACCTGAATCAGGACGGAAAATGGGCTTATCTGGACGATATGTTCGGCTGTATAGGCTGTTTCTCGACCTATCTGATGCCGGCATGCAATGTTGAATACTGTACGATCACGGAAGACGGAAACAACCTCTCGCTGACAGCAGTCAACGAACAGACCGTTGCCATCGTGGACAAGCTGCGTACCGTATTTGAACCGACCAACCCCAGATCCGTCGGCAGCGACTTTGCAGACTCTGCGTTCAAGGAAGACCGCGCGCTGTTCCTGACAGTCATTACGGAATGTGCGGTCATTCATCTGCGTGACATGGAAAGCGATTATCTGATCCTCCCGGTCGCAAAGTATGACGAAGCACAGGAAGGCTACCGTACCGGCGTCAATATCTGGGCAACAGCCTTCGTCGGTGTTCCGAAGACGGCGGCGAATGAGGCAACGGGCTTCATTACGGAAGCACTTGCCGCATGGTCACATACCAATATGCGTCCCATTGCGTTTGACCTGACCTACAAGGCAAAGACCGTCCGTGATGAACGCTCGATCGAAATGCTGGATATCGTCTTTGACAATATGTGCCTGTCTTTTGCCGATGTTTATGACTTCGGCGGTCTCTCCTCCGTTTTCTGGGATGTCCTGGCTGAGGGAGGCGAGTTGGTATCGCAGATTGAAAAGATCACCCCCCGTGCAGAAGAGGCTATGAAAGAACTGGTCAATATGTGGGGCAGCACAAATTAACGCTCCACGAAACGCTCAGCCGTTATCAACCACATAAAACCAAACGGAGTACCGTATCCCCATGCGGTACTCCGTTTTTTATCACAAACATCCCTGTTTTTACAGTCTTTTTCGTCAAACCCTTGACAGGCTCTCATTTATTTGGTATAATAAAATATCATCAAAAAAATTCTCACTTACCAAAAAGAAAGGTGTGTGCCATACCATGATCAATTCCGAAAAGACAATGGAAAAAGTGGTCGCGCTTTGCAAAAACCGCGGCTTCGTTTACCCCGGCTCCGAAATTTACGGCGGCCTTGCAAACTCCTGGGACTACGGCCCGCTCGGCGTTGAGCTGAAGAACAACGTCAAGCGTGCATGGTGGAAGAAGTTCGTGCAGGAATGCCCGTACAACGTCGGTCTGGACTCCGCAATCCTGATGAATCCCGAAACCTGGGTTGCATCCGGTCACCTCGGCGGCTTCTCCGACCCGCTCATGGACTGCAAGGTCTGTAAGACCCGTCACCGTGCTGACAAGCTCATCGAAGAATACGTTGCCGAAAACAACCTCAACGACAATCCCGCAGGTATGTCCGACGCTGAAATGCAGGACTACATCAAGGAACACCGCATCACCTGCCCGTCCTGCGGCTCCGCTGACTTCACCGACATCCGTAAGTTCAACCTGATGTTCAAGACCTTCCAGGGCGTTACCGAGGACTCCTCCAACACCCTGTATCTCCGTCCGGAAACCGCACAGGGTATCTTTGTCAACTTCAAGAACGTTGCAAGAACCACCAGAAAGAAGGTTCCCTTCGGCGTTGCTCAGATCGGTAAGTCCTTCAGAAACGAAATCACGCCCGGCAACTTCACATTCCGTACCCGTGAATTCGAGCAGATGGAGCTGGAATTCTTCTGCAAGCCCGGCACTGACCTTGAATGGTTTGCATACTGGAAGGATTACTGCGCAAACTTCCTCTACGATCTGAACATGAAGCGCGAAAACCTGCGCCTGCGTGACCACGATCCGGAAGAACTCTGCTTCTACTCCCGCGCAACCACCGACTTTGAGTACCTCTTCCCGTTCGGCTGGGGCGAGCTCTGGGGCATTGCCGACAGAACCGATTACGACCTGACCCAGCATCAGAACCACTCCGGTCAGTCCATGGATTACTTCGATCCCGACACCAACGAAAAGTACATTCCGTACGTTGTCGAGCCGTCCCTCGGTGCAGACCGCGTTACGCTGGCATTCCTCGTCGAAGCATACGACGAAGAAGTCATCGACGAAAAGGACACCCGTGTTGTCATGCGCTTCCATCCGGCACTGGCTCCCGTCAAGGCTGCCGTTCTGCCGCTGTCCAAGAAGCTCGGCGACAAGGCAATGGAAATCTACGCTGAACTTTCCAAGTACTTCACCGTCGACTACGACGATGCAGGCTCCATCGGCAAGCGCTACCGCCGTGAAGACGAAATCGGTACGCCGTACTGCATCACCGTTGACTTCGATACCGTCGGCGACGAAGCAAAGGGTATTGAAGCAGACAACTGTGTCACAGTCCGTGACCGCGACACGATGGAGCAGGTCAGACTGCCCATCGCAGAACTCGTTTCCTATCTGCAGGACAAGATGTTCTATTGATATCCATCCAAAATACAAGGTACCGTTGGCGCAATGCCTTCGGTACCTTATTTTTCTGATGTATATTTCATTCCTGTTCGTTGAGAATTTCCATTGTTTTTGCAACCAGTGATTCAACCTTGGTCTTTGCCGATGCAATCTTGGACGCAAGGTCGCTCTTGCCGTTCATCAGCTGCGTTTCAATCTGTGATGAAATCGAGCTTGTCCAGCCAAATGTACTTCCGATTTCAAGCACGCGGGACTCACGGATGATGTTCATCATCTCAATGGAATCCTCGTTGCGCAGACCCTTCTGTGTCAGCGTGACATCGTAATATGCAGGAAGAATGTCGGTATAGCTGTAATAAGACAGCGCATCAACCACAGCACCGCTTGCCTCCATATCAGAAACAGTCACAGGCAGACAGACAACGCACGATGTACCTGTTCTCATACAGCGATAGCCATCCTGGGATTCTTCATACTTGGGCATCGGGAGGATTCCGAATTCGTCCTCCATGCTGCGGAACTTTGTGGTTGCCTTGACCTGCGCAACCGTCATAAGCGCACGTCCGTCGCGGAAGATCAATTCATAATGAATATCGCCGCTGTTAAATTCATTAAACTCACCGGAGGTCGCCGTCAGCGAAGCGATCTTTTCAGCAATACTAAAGAAACGTTCATTTTCAATCGCAAGATACGGCATACCGCTGTTGTCCAGCCGAATGTAGTCCTCACCTGCGGCAATAACCATTGCATGCGGGAACGTCGAATAGGAAACGATACCGTACTGTGCCGATCCGTTGGCGTCATATTTATCAAACGAATCCGCGCCGTTGAGATTTGCGCCCGCTTTTGCATATTCACCGAGCTTGTCAAACGTCCATGTGCCGGCACGTACCAGATCATACGGGGACTGTAAATCGAGATTATTCAGAATCCGCTCATTGAAGAACGATACAACCGTACACTCAAGTCCTGTCAGCGAAAGCTCGGATGCCGCAAACCAGATAATATCCTTACCGCCGAGGTTATACACAGACAAAATTTCCTGATCCCACCATGTCTGATCCAGCTGAATACTGTCACACATACGCAGATCCAGAAGCATCTGCTCCTGTACCAGAGAGGAAATCGAACCGAGCGAAATCAGAGCGGTTTGATAAACGTCCTCTCCGGCGTTCACCGTTTTGCGAAGTACATTTGCCGCCGTCCCAATGTCTTCATCGACACCAAGCAGCTTCACATTGAACATTTCCTCAACCTTACGGTTGCGATTGAATACAGCATCGTCCAGCGTATCGCCCGTCTGCTCTTCCAGATCAAAGGTCGTATAAAAGCCCCATGTTGTCGTGCTGTTCAGAACGGTAAACTCCTCGCCGCCGAGATCAAGCGTCGGCATCTGATAGACTTCTTCCGTGACAGCTTCCGTCTGCTGTGAGGAGGTCTCCAGAACGGACTGGGTATCGGCCACTGTCACACCGCTCTCACCTCCGCAGGCGGAAAGAATACCGAGGAGTACAAGAGCACCGAGAACTGCACCATACTGTTTTTTCATATAGCCACACACCTTTCATGATAATCCTATGGCACTTGTTTATATTGTATCACAAAAAAACGTTTTGCCAAGACATTTTATGCATTTTAACAATTTCAAATCAAATACTCCGTCACCGCCACATCCTTTGCGGCAATGGTTGTTGTCTTACCGAAAATCTCAACGGTCATCTCCTGCTCCGTCGTATTCCAGAACGTAACAATAAAATCCCCATTTTCACGGACAAGCTTCGCCGCACGGATACCTGCTGGCAGTCCGTCACACGACAGCGATTCAAATGTTCCGTGATGGAAATAGTCGTGATACTGCGCCTTCAGATCGGTCAGATATTTCACATGCGCGGCATAATCGGGAACACCTGCAATACCGGTCACACGTCCGCGGTAAATACAGACATCAAAGATCATACCGTAGACAAATGCGTAGTTGAGATGATCGCGGAAGCCGGGCTTGTCGTCATGAATAAAGCGGTTGGACGCCGGGATACCCGGGAAGGTATGCAGGTAGATATCCGGGAATGCGTCGGGCGTATAGTTGAACGCCGTGCCGCAGCCGTGGATATAATCGACCAGATTGGCATAACGGTCACACATCCACTCCGTGCCGATGGCCTTGCCCGCCGGTGTAATCTCACGGATGGCGCGGATGTTTTCATACCGTCCCATACCGTCTTCATCGATGCGGTTTCCGTGCGGATGGGAGGTATCAAAGCACAGCTTCAGACAGCAGCCGAGCTGATCAAAGAAGATCGAGTCAGGATCGAACGACAGCTTCAGCCGCGCGACACGCAGAAGATTGTCGTGCCATTCCTTTGTGCGGTGACAGGCGGTATCAAAGGACTTGTAGCCGTAATTGCGCAGAACGGTACCGTCGTTGGAGAACTGATAATGCTCACGGTATTCGTTTCCGTCTATGTCCTTGTGGGAGATTTTCTGACCGATGTCGCGGTAGAACTGTGTTTTCACGTCGATCAGATTGCCGTTGGAATAGAGCAGCACATGACCGCCGCGCCGCTGTACCTCGGCAATCGCCGCGCGCAGCCCCTCCGCGCCGCCCAGTGCCGGATCCGGCTCAAATTCGGGATAATTGTTGTCAAATCTTCCCTTCCACCAGCCGAACACCAGCAATGCGTTGAGTCCTGACTTTTTGCCTTCCTCATAGAGCCGCGGAAGGTCTTCATATTTCCAGAAGATTTCGCCGTACTGATGCTTGAGAATGACCCTCTGCCAGCCGGTGATGTCGTGTACCCAGTCGG
Organism: Clostridia bacterium; assembly: GCA_017455975.1. Classification (GTDB taxonomy): domain Bacteria; phylum Bacillota; class Clostridia; order Oscillospirales; family CAG-272; genus RGIG3925. Next base: position 16,251 of record JAFTLK010000106.1, read on the forward strand.
GAATCTGCTGCGGCAGACGCCATGTGCGCTCCGACCAGTCACGGTAATAAGCGGCACCGTCGCGCCAATCGCCGTCAAACAGCGCAAGTACACTCTGTGCAGTCTCAACCCGTTCTCCCTTGTGTACCGCCGGATAGTGAGACATCTGACACATCAGAGCGGATGTATGGTGTCTTGGCGGAATGCCGAGATTGAAGCCGGTAATGCGCATCTCGGGGTTATGTTCCCCAAAATAAAGGAATCGGGAACCGAGCTGCAGCCCCATCCACGGCATCGACATGCCGCGCGAACCCATGGCCGGCGGATAGGTGTGTGCCATCCATGTGGATTTATAATCGGCACTCATATATTCGGTGTGACACCATGAAATGCGCTGTCTTGGGTTGACGGTATGCGCACCGAGCCCCTCTGCGATGAATAATTCTTCTTTTTCCGGCGCACAGCCCCAGTCATATGCATCGATGAACGGCAGCTGCAGTTCATTGAGAATCGCGTCACTGTAGTTGTCAATGACGGCAGAAAACCGCAGAGAACCGTCGTCCTCGCGCGTAATCTGCACCGTCAGAGAACAGTCGTAGGTTACGCCGTCCTCCGCCGTCAGACGGTCATAGACGATGACAGCACCGCCGTCCGTTTCGGTCACGGAAACCGGTGTCTGCGCGTGGGAGTAGACCGACAGCTCCCGGATCTCGCCGGTATCGAGAAATGCGCGCCAGAAGTCGCCCCCCTCCCGTCCGACCGTGGCAAAGCCGTCGGATGAGAGACGGATGCCGTATTGAAAGTCAAAATCAAGTTTCTGTTGTGTTCCCATGATGGTTGTCCTGCTCCTGATGTTGTTCGTTTATGCGTTGTATCCGTC
>JAFTLK010000107.1 GCA_017455975.1 Clostridia bacterium
AGATTTCAATCCACGCCCTCGCGGGGAGGGCGACCTGTGCGCCAGTAAAAAGCCAAATTCCCGCATAGGATTTCAATCCACGCCCTCGCGGGGAGGGCGACCTGGAGCGAGGCCATCTACAACGAGGACGGATATCGATTTCAATCCACGCCCTCGCGGGGAGGGCGACAAGACTTTTATTTCAAGAAATTCAGCGATGCACTTATTTCAATCCACGCCCTCGCGGGGAGGGCGACAGCGCATCCGCTCCTTCCGCTCCAAAGTGGGAAATTTCAATCCACGCCCTCGCGGGGAGGGCGACTGCGGAATCGACAGAGATTGCCGACCCGCGTATTGCTGATTTTATGGAAATATAACAATCGATACCCCCATTGATTGGTTCAGCATCCGATATGAATCATAATAAAGTTCACTTTTGCCGTGCGAATCTACTGACAATTTATGTGTGCTGCAGGTTCGCACTGTTAAAAAATCATTGGAGCTTCCGGATCATAGGTCTCTTTTACGCCATAATGCTCGATGCGGCTGGCATACGCGTTTCCAAGATTATAGATTCTGAGACTATCCTGAGACGGATCAATGATTTTCAGAAGTTTGTCGCGGACAATAATCAGCTGTGCATTGTCAAGAGAACACTCAAATACAGAATTCTGTACCCGCTGTCCGTAATTGACACAGGTTTTTGCAACCTTTGTCAGCCGTTTCCGACCTGCAGCATCGGTTGTGTTGACATCATAAGTAATCAGGACAAGCATTGTCGCACCTCACTTCCAGATAAACGGCGGATAATCATCCAGGTCGCCGCGCAAATATTTTGCAAGGAGCATTGCCTGAACAAAAGGAACCATTCCCCACTCCACCTTTTCCTTCAGATACGGGTGCATGATTTCCTCCGATTTCTTCTTTTGCCACTGCACAAGAAATTCTCTTCTCGCGTCATCGGTCAGCAGAATTGCACCGTTTTCCTTTTCATGAAAAGATGCCTCGGAAACGATCTTTTTGTTGATCATTGTTAAAACGAATCGGTCAACAAACGGCGCACGGAATTCCTCCAACAAGTCCAGCGAAAGAGAACAGCGTCCCGGCCGTTCTGTATGGAAGAAGCCAACATACGGATCCAGTCCGGCACTTTCCAGTGCAGAGGTACAGATGGATGTCATCAGAGAATAGCCGAATGACAACATGGCATTGACGGGATCCATCGGTGGTCTCCGACTGCGGCCGTCATAACGAAAGCAGTCCTTTTGTGACAGGATCAGTTCATCAAATACAGAAAAATAACGGTTGGCACATTCTCCCTCCAATCCCCGTAAGGATTCCGCAGAGCTTACAGAATACGCCTGTACTGCACCCGATTTGATATCGGCAGCGGCGTGTTCTATCAGCTCCGCATTCACACGCTCCCGGTGATCACTCACGGCACGGCGAAGGACAGCGGCACTGTTGGTCATTTTGGCAGAAAGCATATTTGCGGCAATATGCAGAGAACGTACCGGATCATCTGCCACTCTGTACTGTGTGCGGCGAACAATGACATTTCCGTACGTTTTTCCGACGCTCCGGGTCAGAAATTTGCCGGATGGCGATAAAAACGTTACAACGATTCCATATTCCGCACATTTTCCGAGCAAAGCTGGTGAGGCTCCAAGGTGGCCGAATACAACAATGCTTTCCAGCAGATGCAGGGGCATACGTCCTCTCTCCTCCCGATTGACCGAGAGTACAATGTTTTCGCCGTCCAAAGAAAGATAAGCATCCGGGGTGGTAACATACAGGGTGTTTTTCAATTTTTTCACGGTGTATCCCTCCCAAGATTTTCGTCGTTGTATGCTTTGGCAGATGGGATTTTTTCCAGCTTCGGAAGACATTCTTCCTTCAGAGAGCAGGCATTACACGCCTTTGTCCGCTTTGGTCGCGGCAGATACTGTCGGTCAAAATAGGTATGCATTTCAGCCGCATATGCCCGGACCGTTTCCCGCAGCTCCTCTGTGATCGCAATTTTGACACGGTGACGTGTTTCAAAGTAATAGAGTGCGCCTTCGTCAATGTTGCAGCACAGCATTTCTTCAAGACACATTGCCTGTGCTGTGAGCTGGAGAATGTCACACGGATTCTCCTTTGGAGAGCCGCGCTTATATTCCACCGGATAGACGGAAAACAAACCGTCACGACCGTGCAGTGTAATCCCGTTACCGGATGTTTTGCGGAATTCCACAACATCGCATTCACCGGACAGTCCCAGCGTTCTCGAGAAAATCGGCATTGCACGGGAGAGGATGACCTCACCGCGCGCCTCGGAACGGTATGCATCATGCGCGTTGTCATGAAGGATCCGTCCCTCTGCAGTTCTGTCATTTTCCGCCCATACATTGTCAATATGAATCAAAGCCCACTGTCTGCGACAGAACGAAAAATGCTGAATTCCAGACAGCATCAGATAACTGTCTTCCTTATATTCCATCAATCACCTCGAGGGCAAGATCGGGAAGCTCATTTACCGTAATCGAATAATCGTCAGCGGAAGAAGGTTCTATGACACCTTCATTCAAGGTGATATTCAGCAGCTTATGCACCTTTGCAGACGAATATTGACCGTCCTTGCAGTTGTGCTTCCACCAGTATACGCGAATGACTTCCATGGAACCGTCCGGTCTTGCAGAGGAAGCATCGTTGACAAACAGTGTCCGCAGACATTCCTTGATGGTTTCCGCATCTTCTTCGGTAAAGCCCGTCTTTTCCGCAAGCTGAACATTGATGGAACCCTTGATCTTGTACAGACCGAAGCGGACAAAATGCTTCATGCCCATGGTATCGGATGCTTTCTTTTCGCCGGGTTCTCCGTTGACACTCTTTGTTATCTGCATGGACTGGATTTCCACGGGAGAAACACTGACCGCCTGATGAATAGAAACCGGACCTCTGACACCAACGGAAACGCTGTCGGCTTTGAATGCAAACACCTGACCGAACGAGCGGACATCCAGCCATTCGGCACAAGCCTTTTCGGCATATTCCTCTTTGGTTTTGATTTTGCCGAGCGTTTTGGATGCGCGTTCGCTGAGACTGGTAAATTCATCCGTTGTCTTATCGTCGGACTGTACAAAGATAGTATTGCCCATATCCTGCATACGGTTGCGGATTTTTCTCTTGATACAGACATCGGACATCTCGCCAAAGCCGTTGTAGTCGGTTCTCGGACGGTTTCCGTTGAGCGGATCACCGTTGACATTTGCCATGTTTGCGGATACCAGGACGATAAAATCAATCTTGTTCATAAGCTTACTCATTTTCAGATTCCTCCGTTTCGTTCATGTCGTTGTTTTTGGTGTAAAGTGCGTTCTTCTGAAGATAATAGCCGATGATATAGGTTTCCTTGAGCGGCGCGTTCCACTGGTTTTCCGGGAATGCGGAGATTTTTTCGTAGATTTCGCCGATCAGCCGATCATAGAAAATGCGAAGCCCCGATGACAGTCTCGGAAGGTAGCCCTTCTTCAACTGCTCGATAACCGTTTTTGCAGTCTGTGCGGGACGGGTACAGAATACAGACTGCATCCGGATTGCGTTCGGTTCACGGCTTTCGCTGTTATTGTAGGTATCACGTTCTGCTTTTTCCAATACCGCCAACAGCCGTCCGTACTGATAGCTGATATCGTTTTTGTCTTTTTCCAGAGCCATATCAAAATCCCCCTTATTGTAATCCAAATAATATTTTCTGATCACAGCACACGCTGTAAATTGCAGGTAATCCAGCGATGTGTTATATGCCTGCGGACGCATTGTTTTCTGTGCGATGGCGTGAACAATGTCATACGGCATCTTTGCACCGTCTACGCGGCAGATTAGAAGTCTTTGCATTTGCTGTTTGACGACTCGTTCGTCAGCTTCAATCCTGCCCGACCGTTCTGTACCAAATGCACAGTGAATAATGCGCTCCAGCGCCGGCGATTCAATGCCAAAACGATGATGAATAAAGCAGCAGGATTCATCCCAGCTTTTGAGGTTTTCAAGAAAATCTCCGACAAACATTTCGTTGTAATAAGTAACTGCAAGCCGCCCTGTTGTTGCAGCATCAAAGACCGCGATAACGGCATCATCTGTTGGCTGAAATTCGTTTTTATAACTGAGTAATATCCTGGCAAGCTCTTTTTTATACCGATCAAGCTCGACTTCCCTGTTCGTATCGCTGCGATTTCGCATAAATGGGGAATGTACTTGTGGTAGCTTTTTGCCCTGCGGATTCCAGCATAAAAAGGTACGACCACCGATGATGACACCTTGATCTGCTGCCAGCCATTTGAGTGCATTATGCGCTTTTTGCGATGCTTCATATCCGACAGTTACCGCTTGATCGTCGGTTTTGAAGCGACCGCGATAGGTAAAGTTCGTCGTATCATTGGCGGAAATCAGCTTTGCGTTGCCATTGATGGAGATGATGCCTTTGAGATGCTGCTGTGCCTGTGCGGTGGTATTGCCAGTTACCATACAGAGCACCTGCTCGTCCTGCGCTTTGACCGTGGCATAGTAGTTGGAAAATGCCTCAAACAATCCGCGGTTTTTCCAGCAGTTTGAACTGTTTGTATCATCCACGCCGATGACGGTCCAACGTACGGTATCTTTTTCGCCGGCATTCTCAATTCCGGACTGCGCAAGATCCGAGAGGATCGTTTTGCCGGTTACATAGGTAAGGATTGGTTTCAGCATGGGATGTGAATATTCCGATTCTGTCCATGCGGTGAGCTGTTTCACGTAGGCATCATATTTTTTTTCATTTTTGGATGAGAGGTACCCGATCTGATCACAAAGCGGGTGCGGACACACGCCGCTCGTTCTTCCGGAAGATTCTTCTGTTACAGGAATAATAATCTTCGGCTCCTCTTTGCCAACGGTAAATGCACGGATGAATTTTCCGTTTCGATCAAGTTCAATTTCGATCTGTGCTGATGTAATAATGTGCGCGACAGGTGCCAGCGGCTCTTTGGTATCACCCAGTACACCTGCCATATGTCGGTGTTTTTCATAGGTTTCATACGCTTTCTGAAACAGTCCCATCATTCCACCTCCCCGAATTCCCTGAGTCCGATGAAGTTGTCGTACGCTTCTCCGAACGGTTTCATTTCCATATCACCAAGCGTCTTATGAAGCGGACAATCCTGCGGCTTCGGAAATGTAATCACGCCTTTTTTCATGACGGGATACCAGAAATTGGCAGTCATTTTTCCCATGGTATCCGCAGAATATGCTTCATCGGCGTAGGTGATCCCGTGGTACATCAAGCCAAAGCCAAGCTCATCAAGATCATCATAAGCGCCCGTCCCATCTCCGAACGCACACGGTTCTACATATCCCTGACATTCTCTTGTTCCGAGGAAAATATCACGCCGTCCGCCTTTTTCGATCATGCGGCGGGCGATGCAGTGATGCTTGTTTTCGTTTCTGTCCGCCGCAAGCTCGGGTCGGTTCAGGTTCCACTCAAAATGCGCGCGTACCTGATAACGGCAGTCCCGCAGATAGGTATAATAGGACAGATCGTTGCCGCCGTTGTATTTGATGGGACGGATTCCTTTGACTTCTGTCCGGATGCGGTTTATGACACGTACTGCATCAATGTACCATATGATCGTAGGTTTCCAATACACCGATGCCAAAATACCTTTCAATGCTTCATAGGTCGGGATGTGATAGGAGCATTTCTCGCCGCCCACACGTGTCAGCGGATCGGAAAACAGTCCGTAATCCCCCGTAACCTCAAATTCTACCAGATTAGGGTATTGCATTCGTTTTGTGCCTCCTTTGCTGTATAGATCTGCACACCTGTGCAGTCGTGGTAATATTGCGGAGCAAGTTCCAGCGCAATACCATCCGCAAGCGGTCTGAGTGCACCGTACTCCTCCAGTTTCCGTTTTTGCCATGCATACAGAGAAACCGTATATGCACGTGCTCTCTGCAGCAGTTCTTTCACATAGCCAAAATCATGTTTGGCTCTCTTGGATGATAGCTCTGTGATAATATCAGCTCCATCTCCCCATGGAACAATCACGTCTGTAGTATCACTGTCAAATACCTCAAACAGTCTTCCGGCGGATGCAAATGCCTGATGAAAATAGAATGAGATCGGATCGGGCTTCCCGTTTCTTTGCCAGACACGGTTTTCTGCCAGCAGATCGAACAGTGTGATGCCTCCGCTGACAGGATAATCGTGATAGGATCGATTGTCCTGATACTGCGCTGCAAACAACCGTTTATAGTAGTATCGAACTGCCGCTTCCGATGACAGATCAGAATCAAATTGATCGGGATGGTATTCATATGCATCAAGAAGCACATCGGTCGCCTGCTGTGCCAGCTTGATTTCATGAAGCTGTGTCATATTTTCATCCGACACACGGACAATCGATACCTGACAGGGCTGATCCGATTCTCCATTTCGGTTACACCGTCCCGCAGACTGAATGATGCTGTCAAGACCTGCGGTCAGACGAATTACCGCGCCAAATGAAATGTCGACACCGGCTTCAATGACTTGCGTCGAAACACATACAGTTTTTCTGTCACCATGTTCCAAAGATGCTTGAATCTCATGAAGTGTTTTTCGTCGGTGTTCCATACACATAGCGGCAGAAAGATGGAACACATCGTAATCGCCACCCCGCATTGCGTGATAGATGGCTTCTGATTCCGATTTTTTGTTGCATACAATCAGCAGACTTTGGGTGTCCTGCAGCACTTCTTCGGCATACGATGGAAGATCCTGCATACGGTATCCCCCTGCAAATTGGATATCTGTACGTTTGAAGACATTCCATAACATCGGATCATATGGAACGATGTCATCCACATCCATGCGCAGAGGATGTTTCATTTCTTCCATACAAGGTTGTGTTGCCGAGCAAAGCAGAATCGTTGTATTGCAGATTGCCGCCAAAAAGGATATCGTCAGATGAAACAGAGACAGCATTTTTCCGGGAACAGTCTGTACTTCATCGATCACAATGACTGCATCGGTCAATGCGTGGAATCTGCGTACGGAGGATGTCTTTCCGTCAAACATAGTATTGAGAAGCTGAACCATCGTCGTCACGATGATCGGAGCTGACCAACTGTCAGTAAGCAGCTTGTACTGTTCCTTTTCTGACGGGATATTTTGTTCTTGAACGACATTGGAATGATGTTCCAGTACAAATTCGTCACCGACATAATCCCGTATCACGCGGCTGTTCTGATCCAATATCGACAACAGCGGTGATGTAAAGATGATCCTCTTTTTTCCGTGCTTTTCTGCGTGTGCCAGTGCATATCGAAGTGCTGACAGCGTTTTACCGCCGCCGGTCGGAACATTCAGACGGTAGATTCCGGATGGTATATCGGCAGCAGCGCGGCAGATATCCGAGATTTTTCTGCGTGATAGGTTGATCGGCGTATCGGCAGGGAGCGTATGCAGCTTTGTCTCTGTTTTCAAAAGCAAAGTGTTCCACAGGTCACGGTCTGCATCCGGAGAAAAGACCGCATCATCCATAAACTCCGCGGTATCCCGTCGATCCCCCTCCATCACTGCCGATGTCATAAGGCGGATGAGCAGACCGCACAGGAAAGATATTTCCTCGAAATATACTTCATCTGTCTTGGCTTTTGCTGCCAAATCATCGCATTTTGTCAGCAACGGAATCAGTTCATCCGTTGCTTTTTCAAACAGCAGTTCCAGTTCCGCGGAATCCGCGCACAGTTTTTCAAAGTTACGGACAGCATCCAAATCCCCCTGAGGTTCTGTTTGGATTCTATAAAGAAATCCGTTTTCGTGACTTTCATTGACACAGTCAAACAAACCGTGATGCGCTCCAACCGCATAAGCCAGGATTTCGCTTGTCATATCTTTGAAGTCAAAATTACTATCCGAATTCTGTTTATGATACTGCAAAAGATATTTTACTCCTGCAAATGTATGTACCACAGATCCCCTGCGAACATTTTCATTGTTTACCGAAGATTCCAGATATACCTTGAATTCCTGTTTGTACTTACCTGTATCGTGAAGCAAACCAGCGAGATAAGCAGCGGAAGATATGCCAATCGATTCCATCGCATTTGCGGCATATTTTGCTGTATTGCGGGAATGTTCCTCACAGGATTGGATGACGATTTTGTCACCTGGATGGATATGAGCGGGAAATATTGTATGCATGACATTTCACCTCTGTAAATGAATTTCCTGCTTGCAATCATATCGGAAATGTGATATAATAATTATGTTGGGAAATTGTCTCTAACATATCTAATCAATTGAATTATTTTCAAGTTTATTATAGCACTGATTGCTTGTTTTGTCAACTCTTTGAATATATATTGTCATATTATTTTTAATATGTGGATTGAAATAATTGTTTGGACATGTTCCCTTCATGGCAGATGTATCGGTTTCGGTACATCTGCCATTCTTATCCAGAAATAGAATGCTGTAAGCTGTATTGGGGTGTATTTTCTGTTTTTGTTGCATGAAAGTTACAGCGCTCCAACTGCGCTGCCGCAAACGCAGTGCTCTGACACAAGATACTTCTCTCAAAGGATGCATATTCTCCCGCAGAACCACAAACACTATCATCGTTGTCCCATTTTATGAAAAAACAGTCAGATGAGGTGTTTATATATGAAAGCAACAGGTATTGTCAGACGCATCGACGATTAGGTTATAATAGGAGCAAGGTCAGAAAGACTTGAAAACACTGGTGTTTCGCTGATTTTGTCCAACTTCACGAACAAAGTGGGAACAAGATGCTGGCGGTAAAAATTATTGCCACGAATGGAAAAGGAGGACATAACATACAAGAAAGAAGCCGTGAGGGGCAACGGATTTATATCAATCCGTTGCCCCTGACCATTAACTTATTTGTTTATACAACATATCATGCTTATTGATATGCTTCATTCAGCGCAGCAAGCTGTTGCTCCAGCTGATTGATATTTTTATTGTACCAAGAAGTAAAATCAGTACTCTTATCTCTGGCAACCAAACGTGAAATTGTAAATGTTAAATCATTGAAATTCAGATAATTCATACCAAAATCACAAACCATTCCGTCGAAAATAATATCTACCATTTCCGCAGATTCATCATCTCTAGCAAGCTTACCGGTCAGAAGGACTTCTTTATATGCAGGTTGTGTTGTTGTCAGACTGGTAAATGCCAGCATTTCTGAGGTTCGTGCGATCATTTCTATAGATGCTGCAGTGGTAGGTACACACATCAGACCGCACCAGTTGAATGAAATATATTCTTGTTGTGCTTTATCATATTTGGGGAAAGGCAAAATTCCAAATTCAACGTCACACTGTCTGTAGTATACAGAATCATTCAGAGCAACAAAATCAAAGAGCAGTCGATCAGTTGCCATACTCATGGTTTTATCGCTGACGCCGTTCGTCCCCTCTGTCCACATAAAGGAACTGTTGCTACCATTGAATAACATATCCATTTTTTCAACAATAGAAATCATCTTTTCTGTATACAGAGCTACCTCATATGTACCGTCTCTCTTTTCAACAATATATTGATCACAGGAATATGGAATACTGTTTAACATCCATCCGGCGTGTGCACCAAATCCATACATATCGTTTTTATCGTAAATACCATTACCGTCTACATCTTTGCTGACTTGCTTTGACATTTCAGTCAATTTATCCCATGTCCAGGTTCCGTCATATACGAGTGAATACGGATCCTCTAATTGAAACGTATCGATCATGCCTTTGTTGAAAAGAATCGCATTGGGGTCGCCGAGCATATAGGCACTGACGGCATATGGACGTTTTCCGTGAATGGAAAGCCGATTATTCATATTTTCATTCCACCAACGCTCATCAAATGTGATGCCTGCTTCTGCAAGTGTATTCCAGTCTGTCAACCAATTCTCGGTAACCATAGAACCTACGCCTGTAATACAATGGGTCAGCACCAGATCGTATGCATCATCGCCGCCTAATACCGCTTCTTTTACTTTTGGCTGAATCGTTTCAATATAACCAAATGTGATCGGTTCCAGAGTGACATTCAGATGCTCTTCCGTAATTCGGGTACGTTCATAGATAGCATCATTCATCTGATCCCCGGTTTCCTCGTCTGCAAAAAAATAGTCGTTGTACAAAAACCATTCCGGATACAGAATACGGTAAGCCTGTCCACCAAAATCAGACTCTGCAACGGGACAAATCAGCGATTCTGCCCCATCCGATGACACTTCGGATGCTGCTGTCAGCGTTTCTTTATCTGTCGTCTCCATCTCTGCTTGTTCACCTGTGCCGCATGCGGTTCCCAATAATACAATCAAAGCCAAAAGTGCTGTAATATTGCGTATTTTCATCATCATTTTCTCTCCTATATCAATAAAATTATTAAAACCCTCAAGTGGTATGCCGCTTCCGTCGGATAATATCATTTTGCAGTTCTCTGCTTAATCGGTTGAATCGGGCGGAATAGCCGCCTACCCGTACCACCAGATCCGCATATTGTTCCGGATACTCCTGTGCTTTTTCAAGTGTTTCCACATCGGTGACATTTCCTTGGAAAATATGTCCGCCGCCGGCAAAAAAGGTTTTGAACAGTGCTTCCACTATATTCGGCTTTGCACAGGACGGATCGAGATCCCACATCGTTGACGCACCGCCGCTGAACTGTTCAAACGGAATTGTCATACAGGAGTTGAGTGCCGCAGTGATGCCCTTTGTCATTGCCATGCTCTGCGGTGTGACTGCCTGCGCAACAGGAACACCGGCACGCCGCCCATCGGGTGTTGCTCCGAGAATACTGCCAGCAGCAGGTGCCCATACAAATGACAAAATGACCAGTTTTCCATTTCCGCCGAAACGGTTGCGCCATGCACGGCAGATATCACCCAGATCGTTCACCAGCCGTGATGCCATGGCGTCTGCTCCAGCATCCTCCTGACCATATTTCGGCAGAGACAGGAGCTTGTTCTGCAGAATTTCATACCCGACAAAATTGTTTTTCAGCGCATCCAAAAGCTCTTCTGCCGTACAGAGATGATCTTCAAATACGGCACGTTTGATGGCGTAAAGGCTGTCCGCGGTATTGGGGATACCGATCATAGAAAATCCGTAATCGTGATAGACCGCTCCGCCGTCGTGCATATTGCGGCCGTTTTCAAGGCAGCTATCTACCATCGAGGAGATCAGATACGCCGGTCGATGCTCTGCGACATACGCGCTGAGTCTATCCTGATAGCCAAGATTCGATTCCATGATGTATTTTGTCTGCTGAAGAAAATGCTGATAGAATGCTTCAAAGTTGTCAAAAGAAGTCAGACTCCTGACCTTGAAATGCTGCAGATATGTCTGCGCTTTCAGACAATAACCGCCGGTGATACACAGCTCCAGCAGCTTCGGCAGATTCTGATATCCGACGAACAGAAAGTCGCTGGTCTTTCCCTGAACGCCGATTTCCATGCATCCGCCGCAGAAATAGTCCGCAGCATCCTCGGCACGGACACCGTTTTTGACAAGTGCCCGCATGACTGCAGCATCGTTGAGCAGCTGTGCGCGATTGTCGCCATGGATGACATAGTCGGCGCAGAGGCGCAGATAATCCTCGGGTGCATTTTCCGGAATTCTGGCATACAAATGCGGATGTGTGATGTTGTATTTCATGTAGGCACGTATCATAACAGACGAAAGCGGATTCACGGCTGAGGTTCCGTCGGGATGACATCCGCCGACCATAACACTTTCCACCCAGCGATCCATGTGATACAGTCGCTCATCAATACGGATGAATGCTTCCGCTATCAGTTCTTCTGCTTCTTCGATCGTTGTCCGTCCTTCTGCAAGATCTGCTTCCAGATACGGCCACAGATAGTAGTCCAGCCGACCGGGACTGTTGCCGCCATACGGATTTTCCTTCATGACAACAATATGCTGCATAAACCACGACTGTAATGCTTCGCGGAAAGTCTCGGCCGGGTAACGTGGAACCTTCTTGCAGATCTCTGCTTCTTCATTTTTGCCCATAGCAAGAAGTGTGTGTATATGGCGGTTGTTCCAGTCCTCCATTCCTGCAAGAACCGTCAGAACTCCGCGGTAGAACTGTGCACTTTTTTCATCATCCGCATGTGCTTCCAGTCCCGCATGACAGCGGCAGCGAATACCTTCGGTGCCTTCTCGCAGAATCAGATTCCAGTCCCATGCAATATGTCCGGGAGATCCCCATGCAGCCAACTGATTTCTGACAAGCTCTGCATAAGCTGGATCGTCTTTTTCTGTCTGCACACGCAGCTGCGTATTGAAATCATACTCAGGGTCACGAACTTCAGGGGCAATTTCACCTGTATAGTACACGCGACCGATGATCTTATCCTCCGGCTCAATATAGATCTCCTGATTTCGGATGGCATCTGCCATAGCTTTGGCAAACCTCTCTCCTCTCGGCAAATCGGCATATCGGTTCACAGCAGCATCATGAAAATCGCGCCAGAAGGTATTCTTCGGCGGATTGATCGCGCGTTCTCTTGATTTTTGGAAAACGAGCTCCATTCTTGTCTGACTCATAAATGCACACCTCCGCAAAAAAAATTTTCAATATACATTGATTATATCATGAATTTGATGTATAATCAATGTATGATCATTCCTATTATTTTGTATTTTCGTCCACTTAGGAGGATATATGCAAGACTGTCCATTGGAAATTTTTAAATCACATCCGCACTTCACCACCGCCGAAACATTTCGGGAGCCATCAAAACTTGCTCGTGGCTTTGTTGAAAGGAATTATTATAAGGGGATGCATACACAGGCATTTTATGAGGTAAATATTGTTTTATCAGGCGCAGCGACACACTATATCGGACAAAGTCCGATTTCTGCACAAACTGGTGATGTATTCATTATTCCTCCACATATTCCACATGGTTACCGAGGTGGTTCGGGATTTGATGTATACCATTTTTTATTAAGTCCGACTTTTTTAGAAAAGAATGCGGCCGATTTGCAGATTCTTCCGGCTTTTTCAAGTCTGTTCCGCATTGATCCTTTACTCAGGGAGAAAACAGCATCAAGGCTTCATCTGCATCTTGGAACACAAACGCTGATTGAAATACAGCCGCTGCTGCAGAGAATCACAGACAGTTCCCTTGACAGAAGTATCGTAGGTGCCATCACTGCCAACAGTGAGGCGATGATACTGATTGCAAGACTCTGTGCTTTATATTATGAACAGACGCAATCGCAATCGAACGAGGAGGATACAGCCTTTTTAGAAAGCGTTTCGTATTTATATGAAAACTTTAACACAAATGTGACATTGCAGACACTGGCGGCGATTGCAAAAATGTCCCGAACTGCATATATCAATAAATTCAAAAGAATCACCGGCATGGCTCCCGGTCAACTTCTTCAACAATACCGGATCACTATGGCAGAACGTCTGCTTTCGGATACTGACAAAAAAATAGCCGACATTGCGCAGGAAACAGGATTTTGCGATGCATCTCATCTGAATCGTCTGTTTTCTGCAAAGATCGGAATGACTCCCGCACAATATCGGCGGTGCAATCGGTGAGCATACTATTTTGCAATTACATGAATTCTCAAAGGTATATAGAATGGTTTATAATTTACGCATATCCCTCCAATACAAAAAAGGAACTATTACATATCCGGGCAGATATTTGTAATAGTTCCTAATAAGATATTGATTGCTATATTTATCTATTTTATCCGTTCTTCCCCCTTCTCCCCTTCGTCAAAAATATTGACTTCTTCAAAACCTCCTTAAACGCCTCAGTTTGCTGATACGAAAGCGCATCGGGATTGATTCCGTAATCCTCACAGATGGATTCAAACATATCATCCACATTTGGCTCCGCGACCAGATTCATGTAACTCTCAATGCCGCCAATTAAGCGCTGCATATTGATCTTGGGGGCTGTGGTGTTATCGTCAAAATGTGCTTCGCGGATGCCGTGAACAATTCCGAAAATGGAATCCGCCACCTTCTGCGCAAAGAATTCTTCTTCCTGAATATGAAACGCATCCATTTGCTTTGCCAGGTCTTCTTTTGAGAGAACAGTGCCGTATTGCTCGGAAATTTCTTCCCGGATCTGCCACAAAAGCATATCAATGATGCCGAGCTCCATCTCCGCCCACCGATCGACATACGCTTCCGTGTCTACCAAGAATTTCGGGAAATCATCATGCTCGATCATCTCACAAACCAATCTGTTGTTGAGCTTCCCGCTTGTCAGCAACTCAATCGTCTTATCCTGTAAATGCAGATCACGTACCTCTGCGTTTACAGGATTTCTGTTTTCAGAGAGTCCTACCAGATAGTCCGCCGATACGTTGTAGTAATTTGCCAGCATACAGATGTGCTTGTGTCCGATCTCTGATCCTTCCTCGTTTTCATATCGTCCAAGTGCAGATTTTGAGATACCAATCTCCTTGCTTAATTCCTCCAGCTTTAGTCCTTTCTCCTCACGCAGGTCACGTAACTTCTCCTGTAATGTCAATCTGATGTGCATAGCTTCTTCCTCCTCACAATTTGAATACATCGTTTTCCCTCCCAATATTTTTCCAAAAGCTTGGAAATTCTGCATTTTTGAGCAAAATTCCCACGTTTTGGATATACGGCACAAGTCGTTTTTTTATGGTATACTAATACCACAACAGGAAAGCGCACCTGTTGTATCGGTTATAAACAGTATACCATGTACATGTAAACAATACTGAAACAATTTATGTCAGAAATGCGAATTATTGTTCGTGTTTCGGAAAGGATGCACATGACAAGAGCAACAAATGATCCAAAGACCATGACACAGAAAAACCGGGAACTGCTTCAGAATCATCGTGAAGATTTCAAAGAACGAAATCGCCGCAGCCACCGTCTTATCGTGAAAGGTGCGATCATCGAGAATATGTTTCCCGAGACCGTCACCATGAGTGATGACGCTTTCCGAGACTTTCTTCTGCGTGGAAATACACTCGACGCGATGAGAGAAGATGAGGTCGGGGAGGAACTTCCGTGGTAGGGAATCTTTTTTGAGAACCCAAGGGCGCACTTATCTACCACAGTTTGTGGTAATGCGAAAAAAGACGAAAGTGCATTGATTTTTGAAAAACAAGCACGATAGGAGCATCCCATACCCCGAAAAGGAAAGGACGTGATAACAGCAATTTATCATTGCAGTATACAGATCATCAGCCGTTCCAAAGGCAGAAGTGCAGTCGGAGCCGCGGCATACCGAAGCGGTGAAAAGCTGATCAACACCTGGGATGGTGTTACCCACGATTATACAAACAAGGGCGGAGTCGTCCACAAGGAGATTTTTCTGCCCTCCCACGCACCGCCGGAATATGCCGAACGTACTGTCCTCTGGAACGCCGTAGAACAGATTGAAAAGAACAAACATGCGCAGCTGGCACGTGAAATCAATGTCGCACTTCCCGTGGAACTTTCGCGGGGAGCGCAGATTGATCTGGTACGGGACTACTGCAAAAAGAACTTTGTAGATGCCGGAATGTGTGCCGACATTGCCATTCACGACAACGGTACAGGCAATCCTCACGCACATATTCTGCTGACCATGCGTCCATTCAAAGAGGACGGTTCGTGGGACGACAAGCAGCGCAAGGTGTACTGCCGGGATGAAAACGGTAGCCGCATCTATGATCCTGTCACCCGTCAGTATGCCTGTGAAAGCATTGCGACGACTGACTGGAACCGACGCGGCAAAGCAGAGGTCTGGCGATCCTCCTGGGCGGAGCTGTGCAACGGGTATCTTGCCCGGATCAGTGAAGACATCTCACTCGATCACCGCTCCTATGCACGGCAGAGCATTCAGGACAAGCCGACGATTCATCTTGGTCCGTCGGTCACAGAAATGGAACGCCGCGGCATCCGCACGGAAAAGGGCGACTATAACCGCAGGATCATTGAGGAAAACAAGAATCATAGAAAAGCAGAAAAGCTGTCCGGCAGAAAGCGTGAGCATTATGAAGACCGCCATTTCAGCAAGCTTCTTGCCTACGATCATGCCATCGAATACTTTGAGGAACAGGAAATCCCCATGGATCGCTGGAACCCACCGAAATGGAAAAAAGCAATTGAGAAAGCCATGGAAGAACGGCTGGACTGTGAACGTGTCTTTGAGAGGATTCAGCAGGATCTTCGCGCAGCGGAGGTCATACGGAAGTCTTTGAATGAACTAAACC
The DNA here is from genome assembly GCA_017455975.1 of Clostridia bacterium. Lineage (GTDB taxonomy): Bacteria > Bacillota > Clostridia > Oscillospirales > CAG-272 > RGIG3925. The sequence continues at coordinate 16,219 of JAFTLK010000107.1, forward strand.
GCAGAAAGAGGAGATCGACAGATGACAGAGAACGATAATCAAAATGCGAGGTTTCGCAATATTACACAACAGAAAGGAGAAACCGAATGACCGAAAACCGACGATATTACTATCTCAAGGTCAAAGAGAATTTTTACGACAGCGAAGCGATGAAGATTCTGGAGAATATGCAGGATGGCATGATTTTCTCCAATCTTCTGATGAAGATGTACCTGATGTCCTTGAAAAACAACGGGATTCTGATGCTGACCGACCGTAAACCGCACACGCCGCAGACCATTGCGACCTGTACCCGTCATCAGACAGGAACGGTGGAACGCGCCATACAGATATTTATGGAGCTGGGGTTTGTGGAAATGCTGAACGACGGCGCACTCTATATGAGCGATATTCAGCTGCTGATCGGACAGTCCTCCACGGAGGGAGAACGAAAAAAGCGGGAACGGATGCGTCTTCAGGAGAAAAATCTGCTGCCCCCACCGGTGGACATCTGTCCTCCAATAAGCGAGGTGGACAAAAGTCCGTCTATATTAGAGATAGAGTTAGAGAAAGATACAGAGATAGAGAAAGAGATCGTCCCATTCACTTTTTATGGCAGATACCAAAATGTATGTCTTTCGCCCACAGACCTTGATGAGCTGAAAACAGAGCTGCCCGATACATGGGAGCATTACATCAACCGACTTTCCGAGTATATGGCATCTACCGGAAAAAACTATGACAACCACGCCGCAACCATTCGCCGATGGGCGGCAAACGACACAGAAAAAACCAACACCGTACAAGGTGTGACCGCACTATCGTGCAAGGAGGGAACAAGTTTATGAGTAATGTAATTATGGAAACAGTCAGTAAACTGACAGAGGTTGTACCGCAGTCTGAGGATTATATGGGAGAAGACGGTCTGCTTTACTGCGGGAAATGCCGTACACCAAAGCAGCAGTATTTTCCCGAATGGGTCAGAATCCCCGGCATGGACCGGCATCCTGTGGACTGCGACTGTGAAAGGGTACTGCGTCTGAAGCGTGAAGCTGCTGAACTGCGCAGAAAGCATCAGAGTGTTGTGGAGGAACACAGACGCCGGTGCTTCTCCAACAAACGCATGGAATCATGGAATTTTGAGAATGACAATGGCAATACGCCGCAGATGGACTATGCACGACGGTATGTTCAGAACTGGGACAAGGTACAGTCGGACAACATCGGCTATTATCTGTGGGGCGACCCCGACTGCGGAAAAAGCTATCTTGCAGCCTGTATTGCAAACGGTCTGATCGAAAAAGAAGTCTCTGTCCGTATGACCAACTTCACCGCGATTCTGAACGATCTCAGTGAGCGTTTTGAGGGACGCAACGATTACATTGAGTATCTGTGCCGTTACCCGCTGCTCATCATCGATGACCTCGGAACGGAACGCGGAACGGAATACGCGCTGGAGCACGTTTACAACGTCATTGACAGCCGTTATCGAAGCGGCAAGCCGTTGATCCTCACCGCCAACATCAGCCCGGATGTACTGAACAATCCGCCGGATATGGCACACGCCCGCATCTACAGCCGCATCCTTGAAATGTGTGTGCCGATCCACGTCACGGGTGTGCAGAATCGCAAAGCAGCCGCACAGCGTAAGATGGATACACTGAAATCGATGATGAACGAAATGGTATCCAACGATTAAAAATCATTCCGCTCCTTTGGCTGATTGAATAAGGAACGGAAAAATGTGGAAAATATGATTAAAATATAAAAATGCAAAGGAGTTCATACGAATATGCAAATGAACGTAGATGAAGAAAAGAAACTGGTTATGATCTGGCTTTCCAATGCCGAAAAGAACGATCCTGCAATCCGCGAAAACCTGAAGCCACTTTATGCCGAGTACAAAAAGAAAAAGTACTGGGTCGCCGTATTTGAATCGGGGGAAAAGGAGCTGTATCAGGGTACGCTTGATCTGCTTGCCTACAATAAGCGCCGCTGTGCCGAGCTTGAGGTACAGAAGGAGAAAAAGCAGCGTTCTTCGCAGGTGATGGAACGGTAATTAATGGGTAATTCCCACCAATAACCCATCAATAGAAAGTCGTGTGTATATGACATAAAATCATGTACACACGACTTACAGCATACCACAGACGTGACATTTATGCAATAGTTTCCATTTGATTTATGACACTTTTTCCGTTGATTTTGATTGATTTATGACACTTTTTCCAACAATTCATATTTTTCGTATAACCATGGCATAAATGACATCGTTGTATCCTACCAATTACATGATTACCATAAACCTTGACAAATCCATAAAAATGTGATACAATGTTATCTGTATAAAGAAACAATGATTATATTGTTATTGATACTTACAGGAGAAAATTGTGAACGAAATTTTTGACATTGCGGGCTATACCCGTATTTCCGTCGATGATGAGCTGGATCGGGATAATGTATCCATCGAAAACCAGAAAGCGATCATCGAGGACTTTGTAAAAAACAGATTTCCCGGCAGCTCACTGACCTTCTATGAGGACCGCGACCGCTCCGGTTATACCTTCGACCAGCGTGAAGGCTATCAGACAATGCGAGTGGGTCTGATGTCCCACAAATATGACATTCTGATCGTAAAAGACTTTTCCCGTTTCTCGCGCCGCAACAGCCGCGGTCTCGGGGAATTGGAAGACCTGCGGGATGCCGGTGTCCGCATCATCTCCATCGGCGACGGCATCGACTTCCCCAATGATGATGACTGGCTCAAGATCCAGTTTCAGTTTCTCATCAACGAAATACCCGTCACCGACACATCCAAAAAGGTGCGCAACGTCATCAAACGAAGACAGAAGGACGGGCAATGGATCTGTGCATCGCCCTATGGCTATATCGTCAACAAAAAGAACGAATTTGAGGTTGTTCCGGTCGAAGCGGATATTGTCCGCAGAATCTTTGCACGTTACAATGAGGGCTGGGGATATAAGAAAATCGCCAACGATCTGACGGACAGCGGTATTCCGACACCGCGTATGTCGGAGCAGCTCCGCGCTGAAGCGGAAGGCGAAACCTACAACAGAGAAGTCAAAGCAGCATGGGCAATCGCATCCGTGCAGACAATTCTTGACAACGATTTCTATATCGGAACCTTCCGACAGGGCAAATACACCCGAACAAAGATCAACGGCAAAGATGTCAAACGCGACGAGGATGAGCATATCGTCATTGAAAACCACCATCAGGCGATCATCGATTACCGCACCTTTGCGCTGACGCGGGCATTACGGGAAAAACGAACCAGAAGCAACTACCGCGGCGTGAAGATCAACGACAATGTCTACTCGGGTTTTCTGGAATGCGGCGACTGCGGCAGTCCCATGTTCGCCATGAGCCGTCGGGATCTGAAGCCGGCATACACCTGCGGAACCTATCATCGACGCGGCAGAAGCGGCTGCACCAGTCACCACATCCGCGTGGATATTCTGGACGGTCTTCTCAAGCATTATGTGCGCAGGTTGATGGATTACTCCTCTGCCATGATCGAGCAGCTCAACCGCGATCTGGAACAGGAGCAGGCGGATATCACAGAAACCGAGCAGTCCGCCGATCATCTGGCGGAAATCCTCGACGATCTGGTTGAGGAAATGAAGGTCACAAAACGCCAGCGTATCCGCGAAATCATGAAGAAACCGGAAAAGGAAGCCGAAATCGAAGCAACCTACGACGAGCTGGAAGCCGATCTACAGAAAAAGATCGACGGCATCAACCATCAGATTGATCTGATTTCCGATAAGCGAAATACCGTCATCCGTGTCAACCGCGCGGCAAAGACGGCAATCGATGTGTTTGAAGACATCCTCGGAAAAGAAGCGCTCGACCGCAACGATCTGGAGCTGATCATTGACAGCATCGCCGTTTATGAGGATCATCTCGTTGTGAAGCTCCAGCGGGACATTGATGTCCTGCTGCAGTGCGAGGAAATGGATCATACCGTAAATTTTAATCTTGGCATCGAAAATATCGCAAATACCGTCATCCAGTCCTCGCCCAAACGCCCGGACAAGGTTTTCGGTGTCCATGTTATCAGTGACGGTGACCCCCTGGAAATCTACACCGACCGGGAAGGGGAAGTCATTTTCAAAAAATACTCTCCGATCGGCGAGCTGGTCGATTTTGCATCGCAGTATGCCGAAAGTCTTTATAAGACATGCGGCATGCCGGTGGCGGTGTGTGACCGTGACAGCGTGGTAGCGGTTTCCGGGATTCCGAAAAAGGAATTCCTGGATCGGAAGATTTCGCACGCACTTGATGACGTGATCGAGCATCGTTCGCTTTTTGCCGCAGAACGCGGATCGGACAAGCGGATTGCGCTGACCGATGATGAGCACAGCGGTATTTCCGTTGTCTGTGCACAGCCGATCTTCGCGGAGGGGGATATCATCGGCTGCGTTGCCGCGGTCGCAAATGAGGAGACCTTCCATGCGCGCACCGAACAGAGCATGCTCGATACCGAGGTCAAGCTGATCCGCACGGCTGCTGCGTTCCTCGGACGTCAGCTCGAAACGTAAGACAAAAATGTCCGCCTCTCTTCCGTATGTGTACGGAGATTGGCGGACATTGCGTTTTTTACTGTTTGATTGCCTTGGTCTTCCATTTACCGAGGCGGTAGAAGATCGCGGTCAGGACAGCACCGAGTACCCACGACAGCAGCAGCGAGATCTGGATGCATTCCTGTCGGCC
>JAFTLK010000007.1 GCA_017455975.1 Clostridia bacterium
ACGATGATGACGAGGATGATGACGACGACGAGTTGTTTTCAAGAAAAAAGAAGAATAAGGATGAAGAATCCGACGAACGGGAAGATTGAGTCTTCCGCTGAATAGAATAAGCTTCTGCCGTCCGACAGGTTAAGATTGCCTGTGGACGGCAGCATTTGTTTTATTCATTTTCTGAAAGAAGTGCATGGCGGGCGTGATAGTCGGGCATATGCGTAAGGATCAGCGCATAAAAGTGCTTTGAGTGATCCGGGTGACACATATGGGCAACCTCATGCAGCACAACGGCGTCCACAGCTGCATCCGGAAACTGCATCAGCCGATAGGAAAAGCAAAGATGTACGCGCCCATCGGGATACTGCCTGCAGGAGCCGAACCGTTTCTGGGCGGCGGTATAACTGATTTTATCGGGCATCGGAAGCCCTAACTGCTGTGTCCAGTACCGGACGCGGTCGGGAATAACTTCGTTTGCCAGCTTCTTGAGGGCAGCAGCTTCATCAGCGGATAGCTCTGCATACATTCTGCCTGGCGTCATTGCTTTTGCATGGGCGACGGAATCCATGACAGCGGATAGATTCCGTATGAGAAATTCTTCTGCTGTTTTTTTCGCTGTGCGGCGCGGAATGCGAAGGACAATCTCACCTGTAAAGGGTGAGATGCGGATCTCCATGGTAAGTCGGTCGGCACGGATCAGGGTGTAGGCGGGAAGTAAAGCACTCGCCGGTACGAACGTCTTATCAGCGGCTTTCATCAGGCAAAAGAGAGGAGAGCTGCGCCTCGGTCAGAACACGGATGCCGTGTTCTGTAAGCATGCGGGCGGTAACGCCGCTGTTTTTGCACAGCGTTGCGGTAAAGCTGCCGTCATATACCGTCCCCATACCGCAGGACGGTGAGCGCGCTTTGAGTATGGCTGTTTTGGCATCGGTTATATCCGCATAACGGCAGACTTCATTTGCACCGCGCAGATACGCATCGGTCACGTCCTCGCCATCCTGACGCCGCACACGTCCGTCCGGCTGAATTTCTGCGGGAATGCGAGGGGTTGGCAGACCGCCGAGAATCTCTGCACAGACAGGAATCAGCGTATACCGTGCGCTGAGATCCTGCAGAACCGTTTCGGACAGCGGTTTTGTCTTGCCGTCATAACGGCATGGGGAGCCGAGAAGACACGCTGAGATGAGCAGCGGTTCTCTTGCCTCGCCGGTGAAATGCAGATCGTGTGAGATCAGATTGCCGTCTGCGTCATAGACGAGCTTCAAAAGAAAGAACGGCACATCCTGCGGCAGCAGGTTCAGAAAGATGCGGTCGCCTTCCCACATCGGCAGGTCCATCAGATGCTCGCGCGAGATCCATTGCAGATCTCCTTCCTCACAGTCCTCGCGCAATGATCCCTCAAAGGTATGTGCAAAAAACAGATGCATCTGCTCTGTCTCATAGTTCGGCGAGCAGAAGGAGACAAGACCGCGGTAAGCACAGTCGGTCAGCGTCAGGCCGGTTTCTTCTTTGGCTTCACGCAGAATGCAGTCATAAGGCGATTCGTATTCCTCCAGATGCCCGCCGATGCCGATCCATTTGTCCCGGTTGCAGTCGCCGACCTTCTTGACGCGGTGCATCATCAGGTACTGTCCGTTTTGTTCTATGTAGCAGAGTGTGGTGTTTTTCATATACGGCTCCTTTTACAATTACCATAACTTGCATCCTCGGATATCTCTTTGCGTCTCAAAATAACATCACTGATAATCAATACAGTGCCAACGGAAAGCAGAATTCCTATACTCAAAACATCCCACACATCAAACGCTGCAGCTTTTGGAGTCAGCGTAAGAGACAGCGAATAGTTGATCAGTATGCACAGAGGGACTGCGAGGATCATAGTGATACCGAAGATTAAAAGCTTTCTGCGGCGACTGTGTTTCGCAATGAAGTACGCGATCCAAAGATATATCAAAACAAGACCGGCTATGATACCGCCAGCCTTGGTAATGATCGTTTCTGTTCCCGCAATTTGATCTAAAACGTACAGGTAAGGCACAATGCCTACAGTGAGTATCCGGAGTGTCGCCACAATTCCATTCTTTCCGTTTTGAATGATAGGCATTAACAGACTGGACGCAAAAATAACAGAAACAATCGGATATAACGACCATGTAAATGTTCCGCTTATCGCCATATCAATCATGACGCAGACGATAATACTGATTGCTGCTGAAGCTAACAATAAAAATCCGAGTATCTGTTTGTTACTATTGTTTGCTTTTTTCATATGATCCTCCGTTTTCGGGTCGGAATGTTCGTCGTTCATTGCCCCAAAAAATACTAGCAAAACCTTGTGTAGTATCATTATAACAGATATACGATTGTTTTGCAATGACTTTCAGAAAAATTTGATCGGCAATCGTATCATTTCCGTTGCAAAATAGCGGCGGATATGGTATAATGAAAAAAACGATTTCATGGAGGGATAACTGCATATGAAATTATTCCGATCCCGTGCCGAAAAAGAATTGGACGGCATCATCGCGGAGCTCAAACAGTTTCTTGCCAACAACTACAAGGATCAGGCACACGCAATGCGTGAAAAGCTGCATACAAGAGCTGTGGAGCTTCATAATGCGGGCAAACTGAAGGACGAGGTATTTGCCGCATACGAAAAACAGTATGAAGCCTTCACCGAACAGATGAAGAATTACAATCACCGTGAATTTTATCATTCGTAAGATATGATACACGGGCGATTCATGAATCGCCCCTACAATACAGGAAAGACAAACTGCTTCTTACTTTGAACTAGTACCATGCATAAGGAGGCAATCACCATGAAGCATGACTACAAAATCTCTGTTCCGTTTATGAATCATACCTGTGACACGGACGAGCACCGTGCGCAGTATCTCGATCTGGTGCGCAGAATGGGTGCACGCCGTGTCTTTCTGTGTATGCCGCGCCCGTTTACCGACTCACCGGAGCGCGCACAGGCACTGGAGCTTCTGAAGGTCAATGCGGCATTTTTTAAGGCGGCAGGTATTGAGGAGGTCGGCACCTGGTTTACCGCGATGGGGCACGGCGGTGTGCTTGACCATGAATCGGGCGAGGAACGTACCGATTATCCGAGGCTGGTCGGTTTTTCGGGCGGCATCTGTGACGATACCTTCTGCATTGCCGATCCCGGATACCGTGAGTTGATCGGCAACTGGGTGCGCGATATGGGCAAGTGCGGTCTTGATATCATTCAGCTGGATGACGACCTGCGGCTCGGTGCACGCGGCAACGGTCTTGGCTGTACCTGTGACTATCACATGGCGGAATTTGCCCGCAGAACCGGCAGGGAATGGACAAGAGAAGAACTGTATCAGGCGGTATACTCCGGTGCGCCGAACGACACGCGCCGCGCGTGGTTTGCACTGATGCACGAAGCCTTTCACGGCTTTGCTGAGGTTCTGCGCACAAAGCTCGATACGGTTTCACCGACAACGCGGCTTGGCTTCTGCGCCTGCATGACCACCTTTGATTCCGACTGCGTCGACGCGGCAGAGCTTTCCCGTGCGTTTGCCGGAAACACCAAGCCCTATCTGCGCGGCATCGGTGCGGCGTATTGGGGCAATGGCGGCACAGCCCATGTTATTTCCGACGTGATTTCCTATGAGCGAATGGAATGTGCATGGATGAAGCGTGCACCCGATATTGAATTCTTTACCGAGGGTGATGTGTATCCGCGTCCGCGCTACCGTGTTCCCGCGTGGCGTCTTGAGACGTTCGACACGGCTCTGCGTGCGGACGGCTCGACGGACGGAATCTTAAAGTACGTCTTTGACTATGTGCAGACCCCGATGTATGAAACGGGCTATATTGAGCATCACGAGCATCATCTGCCGCTGTATGACGAGATTCACGCATCGTTTGACGGCGGCGTGACGCGCGGTGTCTATGTCTGGGAGGCGGAGCATAAGCTGTCAGACTGCACGTTGCCCACACCGGCACCGTCAAACGGTGAAATTACAGACAGCTCCCTGTCGGCATCGATACGATTCCTCAACCGCCTTTGCGTGCCGACCTCGTTTGTTGAAAACGGCGATGCGGTCTGCGTTTCCGGCTGGTCGGGACAGAAAATTCCGCTTGCGCTTTTGAATGACGGTGTGATTGCGGACATTGAAGCGGCAGAAGCATTGACGGCGCGCGGTGTGGACTGCGGTATTGTATCGGCAGAGGATGCCCCGGCGGCAGACAGCGAGGACTTCCCGGCGGATGACGGCAAAGAAGCGGAAAACCTGCGCACGCTGACGGGAGCGCAGTACCGCCGTGTGACGCTGAAAGAAGGTGCCAAGGTGCTTTCCGTATTCCGTGCGGGTGCTGAAACGTATCCTGCGGTCTGGACGTATGAAAATGCTGACGGTCAGCGCCTCCTTTGCTATGCTTTTGCATGGAATTCCGTTTCCGATCGCCGCGCACAGCTTCTCTGCAGCTACGCAAGACAGGCACAGCTTTACCGTGTCCTGCCGTGGCTGCAGGGCGGTAAGAAACCTGCGGCGATCTGTGCGCATCATCCCGAGCTTTATATGATCGTCAAGGACAATGATAACAGCCGTGCGGTGGGACTTTGGAACTGCTTTGAGGATGAGATCATTGCGCCTACGGTGATACTGGACCGTGCCTATGAAACCGTCCGCTTTCTCGGCGGTGCGAGAGGACATATCGACGGCAATCGCGTGATTTTTGAAACGGACATTCCCGCGCACGCATTTGCGGGATTTGTTGTAAAATAACACAGCAAGAAGGCATGATACTTCAGTGACCGAAAACATCGTGTAAAAGCCAATTTGGAGGAGGATACATTTTGGAAATTTCTGTTTGTAAACTGACTGTAGAATTATTGGATGATTGGCTATCTTTTTTTGATAACGATGCCTTTTCGGACAATGAGGAATGGTGTGGATGTTACTGTATGTGTTATCATTGGGACAGCACATTGCAAAAAGAAAGAAGTTGGAACTGTGATAAAGCTTGTATTGATTTTAACAGAAAGCAAGCGATCCAATTCATAAATAGTGGCCGTATGCAGGGGTATTTAGCATATGTTCAGGGGAAGGTTGTCGGATGGTGCAATGCAAATCATAAAAAAGCGTACGATAATGTCAATTTTAACTTTGCAGAAAAGATACCTGATAACGGAGAAAAAATAAAATCCATTGTTTGCTTTTCTGTTGCACCTGCATACAGAGGATGCGGCGTTGCCACAGCTTTGCTTGAACATATATGCAGGGATGCTGTGGCGGAGGGATTTGATTGGATCGAAGCGTATCCGTTTGCGCATAATGAAAATCATGCGTATCACGGTCCGTTATCTATGTATCAGAAGCATGGATTTGAAGTATGCAATGAGATAGAAGGATGCGTGGTTTGCAGAAAAAAGCTCTGATGCAACAGCATGGAAGCTGCTGCTAAGCATTCCGATTTACAATATGGTGACGTTTTGTCAACAAGTATCATTATCATGTAACATCATAAAGGAGACTCCCATGACTGAACTGAAAAAACACATTCTTGATGCGGGAAAATACGATTGGTATGACGTAAAACATGCGCCGTTTGAAATCTACGGACTGTACCGCGGTGAGGAAAATACCGACCCGCGCTTCCGCCGTACCCCGCAGGCCATCGGCGACGGAGCGAACGAATACACGAAATTCCTGTGCTATAATCCTGCCGGAGGACGCATCCGCTTCTCGACCGACGCACGGGAGCTTGCCATCTATGTCCACTACTGCTTCTTTGACCGCTCCAATCACATGTGCTTCAACGGCGAGTGCGGACTGGACCTCTATCATGACAACGGCGACCGCCATACCTATATCTGCACGATGACACCGAATATGGACATGACCATCGAGCAGAGAATGGAGTATTCTCATATGGATACGCTCATCAACCGCACACCCGACGGCATGAACTGCTATACGCTGAATATGCCGCTGTACTGCGGTGTCGATGACATCATGATCGGTGTACCGAAGGGCTGTACGGTTGACGCAGGTGCGAAATACCGTCCCGAAAAGCCGATTGTTTACTACGGATCCTCGATCACCCAGGGCGGCTGTGCATCGCGTCCCGGCATGACCTATCAGTCGCATATCTGCCGCAGGTTGAATATTGATTACCGCAATCTCGGTTTTTCCGGTGCCTGCCGCGGTGAAAAGATCATGGTCGATTATCTGGCTTCTCTTGAGATGTCCGCATTTGTTTCCGATTATGACCACAACGCGCCGACCGTCGAGCATCTTCGGAACACGCACTATGCACTGTATGAAGCCATCCGTGCCGCACATCCCGACATTCCGTACATCATGATTACCCGTCCCGATGTACAGGGCAGAACGGAGGAATGTGCCGCGCGTACCGCCGTCATCCGTGAAAGCTATGAACGTGCCATTTCCAACGGTGATAAGAACGTCCGCTTCATCGACGGCGCTGACCTGTTTGCAGGCGCGGATGCTGCGGACTGTACCGTGGATACCTGTCATCCGAATGATCTCGGCTTCTGGCGTATGGCGAATGTGATCGGCGGTGTGCTGGAAGCCTCCCTCGCCGAGGGAGGTGGCACGGCCAAGGCGTGACGGAGGGAGTTGCGCAATGAACGGTTATTGGCTTTATATGCTCATCACGTCACTCATGATTCCGTGTATTATGATCGTTTTCGGCGGCTTATTCAGGCGAAAAGCACCGAAAAATATCAACATCTGGTACGGCTACCGTACACAGAGATCGATGAAAAACGAAGATACATGGGCATTTGCGCACCGTCATCTCGGACGTACCTGGCTGATCGTCGGTGCGGTCATGCATGTGGTTTCTGTGATTCCGATGATCGCTGTTTTGGGCAAAGATGAGGATACGGTCAGTGTGGTTTCTCTGGTGCTGTTGGTTGTCCAGCTGATTCCAATGATTGTATCGCTGATTCCGACGGAGCGTGCGCTGCGGCAAAAGTTTGATGAGAATGGGAACAGATATGAATGACTGTGAGGAGAAATGATATGAAAATGCCGAAATATGTTCGTATACAAGGGCGTGAAATTGCTTGGAAAACACAGAAACCAGTTGGAATTTTTATTTTGAATTGGCAGCGGATACGAGATAACATTTTTACACCGGAGGATGTACAGATTTATAATGATACGCACGCTTGGTTTCTGGAGCATCTACCCGAGCCACCGTTTTACGGAAATGATAATGACAACCCGCAGGGCGCAATTACTTGGTTCAAAACCGAAACAAGTGATGAAATGTTTGTTCATATTCAGCCGATGATTGATCTTCTTGAAAAATATGATATTCCATATGATATTGTTTACACCAACCATGTCGGAAAGATCATATATGAAGATGAATATCAAGTTGGTGTCATTGATGAATAAATGATACATTAAGATTAACTTATATAGAAGAAATATAAGATAACTCCCTCAGTCACCTGCGGTGACAGCTCCCTCGGGGAGGGAGCCATATTAGAAAAAGGCATCCTTTTGACAGGATGCCTTTTGTCATATGCAGATCAATATGTAATTTCAACCTCATGACCGGTCTCTGCGGACTTGTAGATCGCGTCGATCATCTTCATGAGAATAACGCCGTCCTCAGCCGGAGCGCGGCAGGGAACACCGTGCTGTACGCAGTCGATGAAGTGTGCAATTTCCGCATTGAAGCTTTCGGTGAAGCGGAAATTTGCTCCTCCACCGGCAGGTGTGATGTTGACAAATGTACCGTTCATATCGGTGAAGAACTCGGTGGAGCCGCCGATCTTGGTGCCGCCCTTGGTGCCGAACAGTTCAATTTCGCCCTTATCTTCCTTGATGTTGAGATTGAACGATGCTTCTACGGTCAGAACCATGCCGTTGTCAAAGCGGATCATAGCAGACGTGAAGTCTTCCACGTCGAATTTGAACTTGCTGCTGGTCTGTCTGGAGTCGTAGCCGAGGTTGGACTTTGCGCCGGATGCACGGTCGGGACCTAAGTTGTTGTAGGTAACGCCGTAAGCTGCGATAGGCTTGGGGCAGCCTGCAAGGTAGCGAACGAGGTCCATGACGTGGACACCGAGGTCGATCAGAGGACCGCCGCCGGAGTAGCTCTTGTCACCGAACCAGCCGCCGGGACAGCCGGAACGGCGCAGATAGGTCGCCTTTGCGTAGTACAGATCACCGAGCGTGCCGCCGTCGATGAACTTCTTCAGCATCGCAGCATCCTCACCGTAGCGGCGAACGAAGCCGATCTGCAGAACCTTACCGTTCCGCTCGGCAGCAGCCTTCATTTCTTCTGCTTCTTCTGCGTTCATCGCCATCGGCTTTTCGCAGATGACGTTGACGCCTGCGTTCAGCGCGGCAATCGCTGCACCCTTGTGTGCGGCGTTCCATGTGGTGACGGAAACCGCGTCGAGGTTTTCCTTTGCGAGCATTTCGTTGTAGTCGGTGTACCAGCGCGGGACGTTGAACTTTGCCGCGTATGCCTTGACCTTTTCTTCGTCGATATCACAGACAGCCGTCATTTCAACGCGGTCGGGAATCGCCTTGTAGCCGGTCATGTGCGCATGGCTGATACCGCCGGTACCGATAATACCTACTTTTACTTTTTCCATGGAAATTCTCCTTTGTTCGATTCAGATTGGGTTGCCCCTGTTGGCTTTATGATAACATAAAGTGAACAGAATGTCAAGAGATTTTCCAAATAATGAAAATTATGTAAACAAACAAATTTACTTATTGACAACCGTGGGAATGGTATGATATACTGAAAACACGATAGGAGGTGCCGCATATGAAAACGAAAAACATCAGGAAACGTATCCTCATCATTTTCTCTGTCATGATTTCCGCCGTTGTTTTACTGTATGGGATAGCCGTGATCTATCTGCATTCAGCCGATATTGTAATCCTCGATGACTTTCCTGCGCGCGGAACATTCAAGGAATATGAAGCAGCGATGTCAGCGGCACAGTACGGCGGCTACTATGAAGAACACGACCGATACATGAGCGAAGCCTTTGCCGATCAGCCCTGGTTCGGATACGCGCGATATGATATCTATACGCAGACGATGACGATTTATCTCAATGAGGATACAGAGGAACACCGCGATGCGGTCAATGCGTATACCGCCGACAACGATCACGGCGGCTGCACGTATCAAATCGATACCTGCACAGTATCCTACGGCAATCTCATGTCCGATGATCAACGGATGCAGAAAATGGATCTTCTGCTTCGGCTACTTGGCGCGAACCGGTGCTACCTGTCAGACGGAACGCTTTATGTGGAACTCAGGAAATTTTTCTATGCTCCCGCCGCTGCACTGATTCATCTGATGACAGAGGAAAAAGAAGCATTGGTATTCTTCTTTGACCCGCCGCGGCAGAGAACGAATACGAGAAGTGCGTAACAAGGAACTTTAATCAACTCAAAATTGCAAAGGAAGGTGAAAACAGTATGAA
>JAFTLK010000108.1 GCA_017455975.1 Clostridia bacterium
CTGACAGCCGATGAAGGAGAGGAGCAGGAGTAAGGAAAGCAATACAGTGAGTGATCGCATGTAAGATTTCATGGCAGTTGTCCTTTCTTTGGGTTCTACTCTAATTAGACGAAAAAAATCGGATTTTGTTCCATGATTTTGAAAATTTTTGATGGCGATGTCTTTTCCTGATTTTGCAGGGACAGGCGTCAGGGGAGGTATCCCCGTCTGTCCCATTGTTTCGTTGATATATAATGGGGACAGTCGAGGACGCCTGTCCCTACCTGACGCATAAAGCAGAAACGGAGTATACTCTCACCCCAAAAACCGTCTCACCGCGCGGTTGGCATACAGCAACCGATACAGCATCACCGCACCGATCACACCGCAGACTGCCTGCAGGGTATTGCCGGGGAGGGACGCCGCGGCACCTGCGCCGTATCCGAGGATAACCGATTCATAGAGGAAGTATCCGCCGACCATAACCGCTTCTCCGCAGATGGCGGCAAGCAGGTGTACGGCGGTCGTGTTTTTGATGATCTTTGCGAGAAGCGGCAAAAGGAGTGCTGCTGTGAGCGCGATGCCGCCCTTGATGACAAAGGTTCCGGGTGCGTAGATGGGGAAGCCCATCAGAATATCGGCAAGTGCAGAGCCGACGGCAGCGGAGGATGCACCGAGTATCGGTCCGAGCATCCATGCGGCGCAGAGCACGAAAATGTCGCCAAGATTGAAGTAACCGATGGGCAGGGGAACCGAGACGAACGTGCCGGCGCAGGTCAGCGCTGCAAAAACGGCGGTCAGACAGAGTCTGCGCGTGGCGGTGTTTGTGTGGTGGGTCAGGACTGTGGTCATAAAAATACCGGCTTTCTGTTGTTGAATTTGTGAAGTTGTCCTTTTCTTCACAAACTATTATAACACAACTGCGCCTCGCTGTAAAGATGCAATTTTCACGAAATTTGCCAATCCGATTGATTTTTTTCCAACACTGTGGTATACTAAATAAATAAAAAAAGAAGTAAGAATAAATAAGAAATCCGTACCATAGGGATTCTTTTCTTTCTTCATTCTTCTTCTTTATTCTTTATTTTCCATCTTCCTGAAAGGACGTGACCCTTTGTTCTCCTCACTTATCGGTGACAGAAAATTCTACCGTCATGTGCTCGCGGTGTCTCTGCCGATCATGATCCAGAATTTTATCACCAACTTTGTATCACTGCTCGACAACATCATGGTCGGACGCATCGGCACGACGGCGATGACCGGTGTTGCGATCGCCAATCAGCTGATTTTTGTCTTCAATCTGTGTATTTTCGGGTGTGTTTCGGCATCCGGTATTTTCACGGCGCAGTTTTTCGGACGCGGTGACCAGCGCGGTGTCGCGGACACAATGCGGTTCAAGCTCTACTCGGGGCTTCTGCTGGGCGCTGTCGGCATTGCGGTGTTTGCGCTGTTTGGCGGGAATATGATCTCGCTTTATCTGCAGGGAGAGGGCTCACCCGAGGATGCGGCGGCGTCGCTTGCGGCAGGACTTTCCTATCTGCGCATCATGCTTGTGGGACTTATGCCGTTTGTGCTGGTCCAGTGCTATGCGAGCACCCTGCGAGAGGTCGGACAGACGTTTGTGCCGATGGTTGCCGGCATCACGGCTGTCGCGGTCAATCTCTCCTTCAACTACATTCTGATCTTCGGCAAGTTCGGTGCGCCGGCACTCGGTGCATCGGGTGCGGCATTGGCGACAGTGCTCTCGCGCTATGTCGAGCTGCTGATTGTCGTGATCTGGACGCACCGGCATCACGGGCAGAATCCGTTTGCGCGCATGACCTATACCACATGGTCCGTGCCGCGCGGACTGGTTGCGAAGATCATGGTCAAGGGGATGCCGCTCATGGTCAATGAGCTGTTCTGGTCGCTCGGCGTTGCGGCACTTTCTCAATGTTATTCGTGGAGAGGGCTGCATGTTGTTGCGGCGATCAACATTTCCTCAACGATCACGAATCTGTTCAACGTCATTCACCTGGCGCTCGGCTCGTCCGTTTCCATCATCGTCGGACAGCTGCTCGGTGCGGGCGACATGGAAAAAGCCGTCGATCACGACCGCAAGCTGATCGCGTTTTCGTCGGGACTTTGCCTTGCCATCGGTACGGTCATGTTCGTTTTGGCGCCGCTGTTCCCGCAGATCTACAACACCGAGCAGTCGGTACGCGATCTGGCAACGGCGTTTATCCGCATCATGGCAGTCTATATGCCGTTCGGTGCGTTCCTGCACGCGTCGTACTTCACGCTCCGTTCCGGCGGCAAAACAGTCATTACGTTCCTCTTTGACAGCGTCTTTATCTGCTGTGTCTCGCTTCCCACGGCGTATATTCTGGCGCACTTTACCGCCGTTCCGATTGTTCCGCTCTATGCAGCGGTGCAGGCCATTGACCTGATTAAGTGCGTGATTGGATTTGTTCTCGTAAAAAAGCGCGTTTGGGTGCAGAATATTATTGAGAATGAGAAATGAGGATGAGAAATGAGGAATGAGGAATTGAACTGTGAACTGCACCCCCAAAAATGGACACTCGCAAAAATGCAAAAAAACGAAAATGAGAATAGGGGTCGGAAACTGCATTCTGACAGGTACAAATCCCATTTCTAACTTGAATTTCTAATTCCTAATTTCTAATTCCTAATTTATGAAAGGACGTCATTATGCTTCAGGATTTACATTCCCACACCTACTACTCCTTCTGCGGGGCTGACCGACCGGAAGACGTCGTTCTGGCGGCGATCGGTGCGGGGCTGTCGCTCATCGGCATCTGCGACCATCAGTACGGCATCATGTACGGCTCCGGCAGCTTCTTCGGTCTGCCGCAGGACATGGACATTCTGCCGGACTTTGACCGTCCGCTGCGCCGCTACTTTGACCACATGAATTTAATCCGCGAAAAATACGCCGACCGCATTACCGTTCTGCGCGGCGTCGAGCTGTGCACGCTGACCGGACGAGGACGGTACGCTCTGCCGGACGGTGTGGATGTCTCGTACTTTGACTATGCGCTGATGGAGACCCTGGACAATCCCGATTCGTCCTGCGCGCACGGCGATCTGTTCGCGTTTGCTGACCGGTGCGGGTGCAAGCTCGGTGTGGCGCACACCGATCTGTTCCGCTTTATACGCTCCATCGGGGAAGACCCATTTGCGTACTTTGTCCGGATGCGCGAGCGCGGCATCTTCTGGGAGATGAACATCAGCCACGATTCCATTCACAGCTACCGCGAGCATCCGTATATGCTGGAGTTCTTCCAAAATGAGGAACAGCAGGACATCGTGCGCCGTTCCGGTGTGGAGATTTCCATCGGATTTGACGGACACCGCGTCGCCGAATATCCCGGTGACCGTGTCATCGATTACTGCAAAAAGGCGGAGGCGCTCGGACTGCGGTTTGCGTTTGAGGGATCGTTGATGTTGCATAATGATGAATGCCGCGATGATTCATGATTCATGAAATTCCTCAGCCGAAAACAGCATCGAAGCCTCATGCGGCGGGAGGGATGACCCATCCCCTGCAAATATCGCAAATATCGTTATGCACCAAACGCACCTCCAATTTCACATTTCCTCTTGACTTTTCCCAAATTATGAGTATAATATTATTGTATGAAACCTTGATTTTTAACAAAAAAAGGAGTACATCTATCATGAAAAAGAATACAAGAGCACTGGCGGCATGGCTCTGCACGCTGCTGGTGATCCCGACGGTCATGTCGTGCGCGGACACATCGGCACAGCAGGGCGGTGATGAAACCGCCGATGCAGGTACTCAGACACAGAAAGTCGAAGAAACGGTTGACCCGACGCAGGCGGCGCTCGATGCTGCCGTTGCAAAGATGGAGGGTAAGGATTTCGGCGGACATGAATTCCGCATTATGGACAGAAGCGAGGAGCAGGACCCGAACTGGGAAACCATCGACGTCTGGGCAGAAGCGGAATCCGGCGACACCATCAACGACGCGGTTTATCAGAGAAACCGTCTGCTCGAAGAAAATCTGAACATCAAGATTTCCGAAAACAAGGTCAAGAATCCCTATACCGATGCGAGAACCTCCATCATGGCAGGCGGCGACGATTTCGATATCTTTACCGACGGTCTGTCCTATCTTGCAACGATGGCAGTGGAAGGCTATCTGGTTGACCTCAATACGATGGATACGCTCAAGCTGACCGAGAACTGGTGGGATCAGGACCTCAACCGCGACCTCTCGATTGCGAATAAGCTGTTCTTCTGCACCGGTGATATCTCGATTATGGACAACTACGGTACCTGGTGCGTCATGTTCAACAAGGATATGGCAGAAGAATACGACATGGATAACCTCTACGACCATGTCAAGGCAGGCACTTGGACGCTCGGTCTGATGCATGAGATGGCTAAGGATGTCACCCGCGATGTTGACGGTAACGGTACGATGGACTACACCGATCAGTGGGGCTTCCTCACCGAATCCTACAACGAATACGGTCTGTGGGCTGCAGGCGGTCAGGCGATCACCGGCAAGGACGCAAACGATATTCCGATTCTGACCGCATTCAGCGACAAGTCTGTTGAGATCATCGACAAGGTTACCGAATTTACGCAGGACAATGCAGCGACGCTGATCGCAGACAAGGTCACCTCCGGTACGCTGACCGGCTGTGCGTTCACCAACGAGCACTTCGGCGGCAGCAACGCGCTGTTCATCTACGGCGGTATGTGGCTGATTACCAAGTTCCGTGCATATGATGTCAACTTCGGTGTCGTTCCGGCGCCCAAATTCGACGAAGCACAGGAGCGTTACTACAACACCTACTCCTATGCAAACTGCACCGCTTACTCCGTTCCCACGACTGCACCCGACATCGCACGCACCGGCACCATCATGGAAGCAATGGCAGAAGTATCCAAGTATACGCTGACACCTGCTTACTACGATGTCGCGCTCAAGGGCAAGTACATCCGTGACGAGGAATCCGCAGAAATGCTCGATATCATCCTCGCACAGCGTTCGTATGACCTCGGTATGATCTTCAACTGGGGCAATATGTTCTCCACGATTACCGGTCTTTCCACCAACTCCAATGCCGACTTTGCGTCCGCATATGCAAAGGTTGAGAAGGCAACGCTCAAGGCGATTGAAAAGTTCGTCGATGCGCTGGATACGCTTGAATAAAGAACAATACGATCAGACAGAAGCTGTGCTCCGCCACGGCTTCTGTTTTTTATCTGAAAATCTATGAATTTTCGTAAAACCTATTGCAAAACAGCAAAAAAATTGGTATAATATTAAAGTTAGAATTGAAAATCATAAGCAAAATATTTCAGTGGAGAACATGCCGATGTAAGAGAGATCCTCTTCCGAACAGAATCAATGAAAGAGAACATAAGGAGCAATCATGGCAAATTATCAGAATGAAATCGAAAGACGGCGTACTTTCGCCATCATTTCCCACCCTGACGCAGTTAAAACGACTTTAACTGAAAAATTACTTCTGTACGGCGGTGCGATCCATTCAGCCGGTGCTGGCAAGGGGAATCAGAGTGACCGCCATGCGGTATCCGACTGGATGGATATCGAGCAGAAACGCGGTATTTCCATCACATCCTCTGTTATGCAGTTCGAATATGAGGGTTACTGCATCAACATTCTCGATACCCCCGGTCACCAGGACTTCTCGGAGGATACCTACAGAACGCTGATGGCAGCAGACTCCGCGGTCATGGTCATCGACGCCGCAAAGGGTATCGAGCCGCAGACGAGAAAGCTGTTCCGTGTCTGCGCCATGCGTCATATCCCGATCTTCACCTTTATCAATAAAATGGACCGCGAGGCACGTGACCCGTTTGATCTGCTCGACGAGCTGGAATCGGAGTTCGGCATCGGCACGTATCCGATGAACTGGCCGATTTCCTGCGGTGTCAACTTCAAAGGCGTATACGACAGAAGCAAAAAGGCGATTGTCACCTTTGACGATGCACACCGCGGCCGTGAACGTCTGCGCGGCATCGAATGTGATATCACGAACATCGAAAAGCTCGATGAGCTCATCGGTCCGTACCGCAGGGAAGAGCTGGTGGAGCAGGTTGAGCTGCTCGACGGCGCGTGCTTTGACTTTGATCTGGATAAGGTCAGAAACGGTACGCTGTCTCCCGTTTTCTTCGGTTCCGCGCTGAATAACTTCGGTATTGAGCTGTTTTTGGAGAGCTTCCTCAAGATGACAACCTCTCCGCTGCCGAGAAAAACCGGCGATACGGTCGTTGATCCGTTTGACGAAGGCTTCTCCGCGTTCGTCTTCAAGATTCAGGCAAACATGAACAAGGCACACCGCGACAGAATCGCGTTTATGCGTATCTGCTCCGGTAAGTTTGAAAAGGATACCGAATACAAGCACGTGCAGGGCGGCAAGAATATCCGCCTGTCCCAGCCGCAGCAGATGATGGCGGCGACCCGTGAGGCGATCACGGAAGCGTATGCCGGCGATATCATCGGTGTCTTTGACCCGGGCATTTTCTCCATCGGCGATACCATCTGCGACAAGAAGATGAATATCGAATTTGAGGGTATCCCGACCTTTGCTCCCGAACGCTTTGCAATTGTCGAGCAGATCGACTCCATGAAGCGTAAGCAGTTTGCAGCAGGCATGCAGCAGATTGCGCAGGAAGGTGCGATTCAGATCTTCTTTGAACCGAACGGCGGTCTGGAACGCGTCATTGTCGGTGTTGTCGGTGAGCTGCAGTTTGAAGTTCTGGAATCTAGAATGGAAAGCGAATATAAGGTCAAGTTCCGCCGTACCGCGACGGAATATCAGTTTATTCGTCGGTATCTGAACAAGGACGTGCCGCCGACCTCTCTCAACCTCTACGATACGAAGTGGGTCAAGGACGTCCGCGGACGTGACTATCTGATTTTCCGCTCCGAGTGGTGCATCAAGTGGGCATACGAAAAGAACGAGGGCATCGAGCTTGCCGAATTCGGCACGGCGCAGGATGATGATGAATAAAAGAATCTCAAAAACCGGACGGGTATCAAACCTGTCCGGTTTTGGACATAATATGCAAAAAAACCGTATTGAAAGTCATTAACATTATAAATATAACAATTTGCTATTGCATTTTACGTGAAACATGTGATATAATAATAACAGTAGAGATTTTTCTGAATAATCACAGGAGAGCTGCATTATGAAATTTAAGTTTTCAGAAGAGCTGCTGTCGTTGTTTCGTGATTTCTATACAATGACAAATGGTATCAATATTTCAATATATGAATCTCCCTGCCATATCTCACAATATGATATGTCGATGAATTATTCCAATTGTGTGGTCTACCCCTCCATTGATATGGGGCATGTCTTCTGCAAAGCAATCCGTTCCAGCTGTGCAGTCGATGAACAATGTCTGCAATGCGATGCGTATTATGCAGATATCTGCCATAAAAGTGAGAAAATTACCGTCTACCGCTGTCATCTCGGTTTTCTGGAAGCCCAGATTCCGATCGGTGTCGATGGAGAAAATGCGGCGATTCTGTTTTTGGGTCAGGTTTCCGACGGTCAACGCTCCGAGGAACATTTTGAAAATTTGTGGTTTCGGCTGCGTCGGCTGGACAGGGAATACTTCACGGACGACAAAAAACAATATTTCAGAACGATGTATAACAAGATTCACTTTATGAGTGAAGGACAGTTTTCGGGATACTGTTCATTTCTGTACGCAGTTTCCCGTGATTGGTTTTCGCGCGGCTTTGTTACGCGTTGTTCGGAAACGACGATGGAAGGTATTTCTTCCTATATCCGTATGCATATGGGTGATAATATTGAAGCGGATCATATCTGTGATGCACTGCATATTTCTCATGCGACGCTGTACCGTATTCTCAAAAACGAAACCGGTATGGGACTGAAAAACTATGTGAATCTCTGCAAAATGGAACGTGCCAAGAATTTGCTCTCGGATAAATACACCGTTGGTGAAACAGCGAAAATGCTCGGTTATGATAATGCAGGCTATTTTTCGCGTCTGTTCCGTAAATATATCGGGATATCTCCGACAGAATACAGAAATATGAACTGCAAATTCCTCTATCTGTCAAA
>JAFTLK010000109.1 GCA_017455975.1 Clostridia bacterium
CCTTTGCTTCCTCGATGATGCCGCGGTAGCCGATTTTCAGCACCTTGCCGTAGTCGACGGTGACATGACCGATGCCGTTGTAGAAATAGTTGCCGGGCGTGAAGATGTTGTGCTGCATCGCAAGCAGGGTTTCCTTCGCCATATAGGAGGTTGCAAGCTCGGATGTGGTCTTGCCGCGCCAGTACTTGTAAACCTCATGCAGGGTCGCCTTGGTTTCCTCGGAGATGTAGAACGGGTCGGCCGAACGGGTCTCGACCGTATCGAATTCCGCTTCCAGCCAGTCAAAGGAGTATTCCGGGAAGACCTGACAGCCGCGCGCGACCTTGGTTGCGGAGCCGACGATCAGTTCCTCATCGCGGATGGTGATCGGCAGGTTTTCGCAGATGTGTGCAAATGCCTTTGCGCGGCGGGTGATGATCGGTTCACCTTCCGTTGCACGGTAGGATTCCGTCAGAAGAACGGCGCGGTCTGCCTCGATTTCGGGCATATGATCAAACAGCGCATCGATGAGACGACCGATACGGTCTGTACGCTCCATGTCAATGATGTTATATTTAGCCATGTGTTCTTCCTTTCTGTGCCGCGTCCTCACGGTGCAAAAAGTGAAGCACCGATTCCGCGACATTCTGTGTATGGTATTTCGTGATCGAAAAGAGATCGTGTTTTGCGCCGTACATCGTGACAGCGGTTCCTGCCCACGAGAGCAGCTCGCGGTCGTTTTCACTGTCGCCGTAGGCGAGAATTTCATCGGGGATAATGTGCAGGGCATCGCAGACAAGCTCTGCCGCACGCCGCTTATTCACATCCGTGCGTACCAGCTCCGTCACAATGTCACTTTGGTATACGGCGCGGGTTCCGGCGAGCGGCGTGATCGGTTCAGCGTTTCTGCGTGTGAAGACGATGATCTTGTAGATCGGTTCTGCGGGCAGCGGTTCTGCCTGCGGCATAGCGGGTGCATACAGAACGGTCAGTTCCTCACCGAGCCGTTTCTGCTCGGACACGGGCAGTGCCGCGTCACATGCGTAAAGGTACGTTGTGCGCTGTGCACAAAGCTCGATGCCGCGGACACGGTCATCGCACAGCAGACGGAGACCGTCGGCAATGGATGTCCGGTCAAGTGGGAATCCGCACAGAAGCGTGTCTCCTGCTGCGGCAAATGCGCCGTCAAGCGGGATGTACAGCAAATGGTCGGCGAACGGCGAAAACAGCTTCTGCAGCGCCGGGTAAGTTCTGCCGCTGGCGATACACATCGGGATCTGACGGTTACCGAGTGTAGTCAGCATACGGGAAAAGGCGCGCGCATCAATTAGTTTGCTGTTGGTAACTAATGTTCCATCCGCATCGCTTATCACAAATCGGATCACGCGCCGCACCTCCCTCTGATAATTCACCATATATATGATACAACAAAGTCCGCAAAAAGTCAAGATTTTTCCGTGAATTTTCCATAATTTCCTGCGCAGAAAAATCGGTTTTGCGGGAAGCGGATTTTGTGCCGCATGTCAAATTCACAGTTTTTATGTAAAATAATAACAAAGGTTTTAATAACAAAGTATAACGATACACACGAAAGAAGAAAAAGAGGATGCCGTTTTACTGTCGGCATCCTCCGGATTTTTGTATAGGTTCACATCAGTCCTCAATACCGAGGAAGCTTTCGACCATCTTGTCAAGGCGCTTCTGTGCGCCCTTTTCGCGCTTGGTATAGTTGGAAACAAAGTCGGTCTTCTTTGCATACAGCGGTTCGTAGAAGGAAGACTTCATAAAGATATCGCTGCAATAGGAGGAATAGGCAAGTGCAAACGAGCCGCCGATGTTATCGTGGATGATATCGATCATCTGCGAGGACAGGTCGTCGCGGGAATACTTGACCTTCAGACCGGTTTCGTAATATGCCGGAAGGACGATCTTCTGCGTTTCGCGCATGAGAACCTCAAGTACGGCGCAGGTGGTATCAAACTTTGAGTTGGTGATCGGAATAACGCCGATTTCGGTGGTATCATGAGACGAGGAAACGTATTCTTTCTGCGTTTCGTCAAACTTCGGATACGGCAGAATACCGACCTCGTCTTCCATATCGCGCAGATCGTCAAACGATCCAAGACGATTGTAGCCGAGGATCAGCGCACGGCCGCTCTTGAACAGGTTCGTGATATCACCGTCCTGATTGGTGGAATCCGGATAGATGTCGATGCCGTTTCCGGTGCCCTGAGAGTAGAAAATCTCGTTGAGGACTTCCAGCAGACGCACAGAGCGTTCGTTGTTCATCGCCAGCGTCTGCGTGCCGTCGTCGTTCAGCGTGGTAAATTCAAGGTCAGCGGAAATGATGAAGGGAATGGACGGTCCCCATGTCTGCATGACGACAAGACCGAACTGGTCTGCGTTGTCAACCTGTCCGTTACCGTTGAGGTCCTGATAACATTCCTCAGTGTAGGACAGCATCTTTTCATAGGTCCAGGTACCGTTCAGAACTTCGTTGTACAGGACATCGCCGTCATCGTACATGGAGGAAAGCATATTCTTGTTGAAGTACAGCGCATGCGCCGAGCGGAGAATGTCGATGAAGAAGTCGCCTGCCATGATGTACTGATGGACACCGCCGTCCAGGGACAGCTGTTCCATGTAGTTCTTGTACCAGTAGGTCTTGTCATAGTCGACGTGCGGGGCATCGGCGATGTTGAGGAAGTTGCCTTCGATGGAAAGGTTTGCCATGGGGAACAGGTCGTTGATGGCAATGTCGTAGACATCGTCGCCTGCCATGATGATCTTGGATAAATCCGCGCCGCAGGCGGTGTAGTCAAGGTCAACCTGTGTGAAGACGAGATCGACGTTCAGAATTTCCTCAACAGAGCGGTTGCGGAAGAATGCGGAGTCCGTAACAACATCGCCGGTCTCCTCTTCGGGTCCTTCAATCAGATAGTTGGAGTTGCCGACACCGGAGGCAACGTTGATACTGGTGTAGATGCGGATCTCCTCACCGCCGTAGTCAAATTCGGCAAACGGATCAGGCTCGGCGGTTTCCGTAACGGCCTCGGTGGTTTCGGCAGCATCAGTATCGGTGACAGCGGGTGCCTGTCCGGCATCGCCGCAGGATGCGAGGGCTGTGCCCGCGAGCGTCAGAAGCGCCAGCAGGGATGCAATGGATTTTTTGTTCATAATGACATCTCCCGTCATGTTAATATTTTTACTATATTATACGTCGGAACATGGAAAAAGTCAAGTAAAAAACCGCAGTTTCCTGCGGTTTTTTGTGAATATTGAGCATTGATTTATTGTGCATCCGGGATCGGGTCTGCAGTTTCCTCCGGCGTTCCGGTGACACCGGGGACAGCGGGAGGATCCTCCTCTGCCGGCGGGGTGTCGGGGACAGGTGTTGTATCCTCACCGGGAGCGGCGGGGATTTCGTCGGTTTCGGGGACGGTCGGTGTCTCCGGGGCACTCGGCTCGGTCGACGGCACATCGGATGGCAGGGCGGGTTCTGTTATGGCCTCAGTGACAGCAGGATCGGTGACAGCGGGCTCTGCGGGCGGTGTGTCATCGGTGCCCGGCACATCGGGCGGAGTGATGGGCTCTGTCACAGGCTCGGTGACAGCGGGCTCAGCAGGGAGTGTCGGTACGGGGGTCTGCCCGGTTCCGTATTTCAGCGTCATGCCTGCGGTCAGTGTGCCGATATCGGCACCGCCGTATTTGCCGTTGAAGCGCCAGCTGACCTCAATGACGGCGGATTGGCTGTCCGTGCCGTTGTAACTCTGCGACAGGAACGGGATGTAGGTCTTCTCGTTGACCATGTGGTCAATGGCTTCGGTGGAGAAGGTGCGGGAAACGCCGTTGACGGAGATTGTGCCCATATCCGGCTTTGCGCTGCACCACAGCTCATAGCAGGACAGGCCGACATCCAACAGCAGCGTCACCGTGCCGTCCTCATGCTGCTGTACGGAATAGTCAAGCAGCAGACGGATGTGCTCGGACTCCGCAGAAGCGATCTGACCCGTGACGGGTTCGCCGCCGACCACGATCTGATCGGTGATATCAACAAGCGGCTTGGCAATCTCCGGCTGAACGGGGGATGGCGGTTCTGTGTCGGCAGGTGCTGGGTCGACGGGGACTTCTGTTTCCGCCTCGGTCTCCTCGGGGGGCAGAGGCAGCGGCTCGGGGACAGGGACAGTCGTTTCGGGCAGCGGCTCGGTTTCTTCCGCCGCAGCCGTCGTTTCCTCGGACAAATCCGCCGTTTCGGGTGCGGCGGGAACGGGCGGTGCCGGCGGCTCGGTTTCGGTGATAACAGGTGTCTCGGCATCCGTCTGCGTATCGCTTTCGGTGTCTGTGTGCCCGGAACCCTTGCAGGCACTGAGCAGAAGCACGGCGGTGAGCAGCAGAACAGCCAGCTGTTTTTTATGCATCATAGGAATCATCCTTTCCTTTCTTTGTGATATACACAGTATAACAGACCATCTTTGTCGGTGTGTGAATAAAATGTAAAAGTTTTTCGCACGGAAAAATTTTTTCAAAAAAGTCGCAACAGTTCTTGCAAGATACACGCCGATGTGGTATACTGTAATAAAGATGCCGACAGGATTCGGCAGGATATGAAATCAAACAACATTGAGTGGAGATAGATCGAATATGAACAACATTAAGGGAAATGCAATCATCGGACAGTCCGGCGGACCGACGGCCGCCATCAACGCGACCCTGGCCGGTGTTATAAAAGGCGCACTGGAAGCACCGCAGATCGACCGCATTTACGGTGCGGTCAACGGCATTGAAGGTATTTTGAACGAACGGATCACCGAGCTGAACGGACAGTTTGCGGATCCGGCGGCGCTGGACGCGCTCTCTCATACACCTGCGGCGGCGCTCGGCTCCTGCCGCAAGAAGCTGCCGGCATATGCTCCGGACGACCCGACCTACAGCCGGCTGTTTTCGATCCTCGAAAAGTACAACATCCGTTACTTTTTCTACATCGGCGGCAACGATTCCATGGACACGGTGGCGAAGCTGTCGTATTATGCGGAAATGCAGGGCTATGACATCGCGGTCATCGGCGTGCCCAAGACCATCGATAACGATGTATGCGGTACCGACCACACACCCGGCTACGGCTCTGCCGCAAAATATATCGCGGCAACCATGCAGGAGATCATCCGCGACTGTGCTGTCTATACCGTTCCCGCCGTTACCATTGTTGAGATCATGGGACGCGATGCAGGCTGGCTGACAGCGGCTGCTGCCATCCCGAAGAAATACTGCGGTGTTGCACCCGACTATATCTATCTGCCGGAGCGCCCGTTTGACTATCAGTCGTTCTTTGCCGATGTGGAGGCGGCACTCGGTCGTCACCCGAATGTCGTCATCGCCGTTTCCGAGGGCATCCGCCATGCCGACGGTCATTATGTCGGTGAGGGAAACCAGTCCGGTGCGGTCGACATCTTCGGTCATGCCTACCTTTCCGGTACGGGACGTTCGCTGGAAGCGGCTGTCAAGCAGCAGTTCGGCTGTAAGGTGCGCTCGGTCGAGCTGAATATCATGCAGCGCTGTGCGTCGCACCTGGCGTCTGCCACCGATATCGCCGAGTCTGTCCGTGTCGGACAGGCAGCCGTTGCATGTGCACTGGAGGGCAAGACAGCCAAGATGATGGCCTTTGCCCGTACCTCGGACGAGCCGTATGCCGTTGAGATCAGCGAGATCGATATCACGACCGCGGCGAACCATGTCCGCGTGGTGCCGGATGCATTCATCAATGCAGAGGGCAATCACGTCACGGATGCCTGTATCGACTATATCCTGCCGCTGTGCGAGGGTGAGATCGCCCCGACGTATGCACACGGTCTTCCTGTTCATTTTGTCATCGACAAAACGCCGGTCTGCGGCGGTGACAACGCCTGACCGCACTGCAGAAAGGCTGGCTGAACTTTGAATGAACTGATTCCCTTTATCAAATCCCACCGCATTCTCTGCGGTGTTTTCCTGCTGCTGTTTCTGTGTGTGATCATCATGGGGGTGCTGATCGTCCGTGAACTTTCGGTACAGAACCCGACGGGCGGTCCTGCGGATACCGACGCACCGGGCACGGGGGCCGTTACCGATGCCGTGACTGAAACTGTGGCCGTCACCGATACAGAGACGGAAACGGCGGCCGTGACTGAGCCGCCTCTGCCGTATTACACGGCCGAGGGCGATGCGCCGTACCACCCGTCAACGCATATCCGCGATTACTTTGCACCGATCACGGATTTCAGCGATACATACCGTATCTACGGTGCGTATCCCGATACCGATTCCGAGGCATTCAACGATTACTGCAAGACCACGGTCACATCGCTGATGTCCTCCGTTGAGTCGACCGATACCCTGCGGGAGGGCGGTGGTGTCATCGTTACCGTAGACTACCGTCTGTATCTGACGCGCAATGTCTACTGTGCGGTCTATACCTGCAAGCATACCGATACACGGAACGGAGACACTGACCTGTCGGTGATCGTTCTGTCCTACAACGTGGAGAATGACACCGTTTATGCGCCGCTGGACCGTTATGATATGACCGCTGCGAGTGAGCCGCTGGCTGCGCTGATCCGCGCAGGCTATGAAACCGCTTTCGATAAATGCGGTCTGAAGGTCAATACGGAATTCCTTGACGCGGTCTGCACACCCGATCCGTCCAGCTTTGTCAACATTGCCGTGGATGCGGAAAACATGTACTTCTTCACCGCATACAACCAATCGGTCATACCGGAGCTGCTGTGTGCCGCGGTTCCTTACAGCGCACTGATGGAATATACCTGGGCGGCCATTGAGGCGGAAAAACTGGCGCAGCAGCTGCCCGAGCGCGATCCCGACGAGCAGATCGACTATGTCGAGCTGCCGACCTACGATCTGTCATATGCCGTTCCCGAAAGCGAGATGGTCGGCGACGATTACTTTGACGATGCCGTATTTATCGGCAATTCGCTGATCGTCGGTCTGCAGAGAACGGTTCCGCTGAATGCGCGGTATTTCGCGAGCATCGGTCTGAACGTCTCGCAGGTCTTCACAAAGGAGCTGATCCCGATGACCAGCGGCAAGACGGCGACGATCTCCGATGCGCTCGGAACCGTGGAGTTTTCCAAGGTTTATCTGATGTTCGGCATCAATGAGCTCGGCTGGGGCTCCATCGCATCCTTTATCAGCTATTACGGACAGATCATCGACCGCGTTCGTGAGGTCAATCCCGACGCACTGATCTATGTCCAGTCCATTCTGCCCATCAATGAAGAAAAGTGGGCGAAATCGCGCGATTTCCAGAGCTGCATCAACAACTATGCGGTTGCAACCTTCAATCAGAAGATCGTCGAAATGTGCGTGGAAAAGGATGTGGCCTTTGTCAATGTCGGTGAGGTGCTGACAGACGAGACGGGCAATCTTTATCCGGATGCAACCTCCGACGGCATTCATATCGGCGGCATTTTCTCCACACGCTGGGTGGAATATCTGAAGACACATACCGTCCGGGCGCAGGAATCCTGACAATGAAAAACCGTTCTCCCGTTCACGGAAGTTCACTTCCGTGCGGAGAACGGTTTCTTTCTTTGTTGTTTCAATCGTCAAAGCCGACGAACTTTCCCTCGGCGGTGCCGTGCAGGACGGCTGTACGGATGGCTGTTTCGAACCGGCGCAGCGGCATGAAGAAGTAGGATTCGCCGGATGCGGTACCGGCAAATGCGATGCGTGTCTCGCTCAGTGCAGAGAAAAATTTCTGCTCCGGCCAGATCGTTTCCGGTTCAAAGAGGTATTCACGCATCAGCGCCTCTGATGCGCGGGCACAGCAGCCGGCCGCCGCCGCATCCGTCAGCAGACGTTCCGCTTCATCGGCAAATCTCTGCTGACTTTCGCTTTGGCGCGGCTGGTAGGAATCCAGATATGGACGGGTGCAGACCGAACGCAGATAAGCGCGCCAGAGGGCGGCACTTTGCTCCCCGCGCGGGGTGAGCACGCGGATCCTGCGGCGCAGAAAGCGCGGGGCGGTGCTTCTGTCATCGGGCACGGTGCCGAGCAGATGCTTTTTAGTCAGCGCACGGTCGACCGCACGGCGGAAGGCATCGGTGTCACGCTGGCAGCGTCCAGGTGCACGGCTGACATAATCGGCAAATGCAGAGAGCTGAATGGAGGCGGCCGGTCCGCTTGCACGGCGCAGAAGCCGCAGAAGCAGCTGCTCATGCAAAGCAAGGGCTTTTTCATCGATATCGCGGCGGCAGACGATGCGCATGCCGTCAGCACGCAGAAGTGCATCGCCGTCTGTCGCCCGCAGTGCAAGAATGCCGCGGCGGTTGAGATCCAGCAGGGTGGCTGTGAAATCGGCCACAGCGCGGCGGTCGGACGGAATGACGCGGAGAATGTCCATCAGACGGAACACCTCCGCCGGGGTCAGACCGTCGGACGGACGGAGTGTGATGCCTTGTATTGCGCCGCGCGGACGGTAGCGCCGCTCAACAATTCTCTGACGGCGGCGATGGGCGGCGGAGATCCGTTTTGCCGGACGGAGAAAAATGGCGGCGATCAGCAGCAAAACGATCACGATGAGTGCCAGCGGCAGCGGTGCGAAGATGGCAAGCGGCAGACTGACGGCGGTAATCAGCAGGATTTCCAAGAGCAGGAAAAACAGATACAGCAAAAGCAAAACTCCCCTCTGTCGAATTGTGATGCTTATATTATATACAAAAAACGGCGTTTTGTCAAGTTCCGCCGTGCAGCACGGTCGGTGTACGGGCGAGCAGCTCCGCCTCCGAATACGGGCACGGCAGCAGCATGCCGTAAACAGCATCCGCCGAAAGGCTGAGGAGGAATGCACTCTGTGCCGCATCGGAAAGCTGCTTGTATGCGGCAGGACGGGACAGCACGGGAAGCGCATCTGCTTTTCGCGCACGGCGCAGAAGCGGTGCGGCGCGGTCGCACGCGGCGAGCAGGACGGTAAATGCTGGTGCGGAGCGGAGCATATCGGCTGTCACACCGAAGAAGCCGTACAAGGCGGCGCGGCGGATGGCGGCATTGGTGTATTTTTTTGTCGCGGCAAGGGCATAGAACTCCTCCGTGCCGTGTGCCCGCTTTGCCGCATCGCAGAGCCGTCCGGCAAGGCCTCCCTCAAGTCCGGCACAGCGGGAAAGTGCGGCAGGACGGGCGGTACGGAAGGTATGCAGCAGCAGTGGACCGGGAATGCTGTCGGGATCGGTACACAGATGGCCTGCTGCCCGGTCGCGGCGCAGAATGTCAGCGGTCGTCGGCGGAAGCAAAGACATTGCCGCATCGAAGTCACCGCTCTGTATACATGTGCGGACGGCAGATGCGGAAACGATGGCATCCTGTACACCGGCATCTGTCCGGGGCATATCGTGGGCATCTCCCGTACGCGGGATGGCGATGGGTGTAATGGGGGTCGGCAGCGTATGCATGGCGCGCAGATATTCCACGGCGAGGGTATTGTTTGGCGTGCGCAGCAGTGCGGCTGCGGCCACGCCGTACCGCTCGGTATACAGCCGATCGCGCAGTACCGGATAGCCGATGCCGCGGTTTTCGGACGCGGCGGCCGCTTTGGCTAGCGCATCGGCAAAGGCGGGGCTGTCAAGCTGTTCCGCGGCGGTCAGAAGCGCGGGGAGCACGTCCCCCTCCGTGCCGAAGCACAGTGCGTCAATGCCGAGGGCGGACAGAATGGAGATGCCGGCACGCGCAAACAGCTCTGCCGGTGCACACGAATACGGAAACGGCAGTTCAACGACGGCATCCGCGCCGATGGCCAGCGCAGCGGCGGCGCGTGCATATTTGTCGGCGACAGCCGGTGTGCCGCGCTGCACATAATTGCCGGACATGACGCAGATAACCGTGCAGTCCGGATACCGTTTTTTCAGTTCTGCAATCTGATACGCATGGCCTTTGTGCGGCGGATTGTATTCACAGATGATTCCAATGTTCATAAATACCTCTGATTTCAGACAAAAATGCGAAAAATATAAAAAATTTCGGGGAATGTCTTGCAATTCTTTGAAAACTGTTATATAATATATATATTGTATATCAACAATCCACTTTTTGCAAGAGCAAAATTTCATATTGGAGGAAAATTTATTATGAAGATTCTGGTTGTCAATGCCGGAAGCTCCTCTCTGAAGTATCAGCTGTTTGATATGGAGAGCGGCGACATTCTGGCGAAAGGTATCTGCGAACGCATCGCCATCGACGGTAAGATCACCCACAAGCTGCCCGACGGCAGAAAGATCGAGCTGGCGCTTGACATGCCCAACCACGCTGTCGCAACGAAGATCCTCGTCGACACGCTGACCAACGCTGAATACGGATGCATCAAGGATATGAGCGAGATCGAAGCTGTCGGTCACCGCGTTGTCCACGGCGGTCCTTACTTCTTCGAGTCCTGCCTCGTTACCCCCGAGGTTATGGAAAAGCTGCGCCTGTGCGTCGACTTCGCTCCGCTGCACACACCCGCACACCTGATGGGTATCGACGGCTGTACCGCTGTTATGCCGAACGTTCCGCAGGTTCTCGTATTCGATACCGCATTCCACACCACTCAGCCCAAGAAGGCTTCCACCTATGCCATCAAGTATGAAGATGCAGAGGAATACCAGATCCGCCGCTACGGTGCACACGGTACCTCCCACAGATTCGTTTCCGCTGAAATGGCAAAGCTGCTGGACAAGCCTGTCGAAGAAACCAAGATCATCACCTGCCACATCGGCAACGGTTCTTCCATCACCGCTGTCAAGGGCGGCAAGTGTGTTGACACCTCCATGGGCTTTACCCCCCTCGACGGTGTTGAAATGGGTACCCGCTGCGGTTCCATCGACCCGGCAATCGTTCCCTACATCATGAAGAAGAAGAACTACACCCCCGACGAAGTTGCAAACTACATGAACAAGGAATGCGGCTTCCTCGGTGTTTCCGGTATTTCCTCTGACAGCCGTGATATCGAAGCTGCCATCCGTGACAACAACGACGAACGCGCATGGCTCGCTGCCAACGTTCTCGCATACCAGATCCAGAAGTACATCGGTTCCTACACCGCTGCCATGAACGGTCTGGATGCCATCGTCTTCACCGCAGGTATGGGCGAAAACAACCCCGAGCTGCGTGAACGCGTCTGCACCGACATGGAATTCTTCGGCATCAAGATGGACTATGAAGTCAATGCGGCTGCTCACCATCAGTCCAACACGGTCAAGCTGTCCACCGATGATTCCAAGGTCGCTGTTTATCTGATCCCCACCAACGAGGAACTCATGATCGCGCGCGATACCGAAGAAATCGTCCGTGCACTCTGATTCATTCTTCTGATTCTGCAAATCAGCCCCGGAACGTATCCCGCTCCGGGGCTTTTTCCAAATTTTTCTGAGAGGTACCGAACATGAAAAAGAGACTGTTTGCATTTGCTATGCTTGCTGCCATGCTGACGGCGTCCGCCTGCGGCGGTGAGACAACCGCACCTGCGGACGGAACCGCAGATAACGGTGCTGCCGATACAACCGCTGCTGTCACCGATAACGGCAATATTGCGGATGATCTGCCCGCAGCGGATTACGGCGGATACGAATTCCGCATCATGTGCGATCCGGTTTATGTGGAATTCATCTATTCCGAGGGTGAAACCGGCGTCCAGATCAATGACATGGTCTATGAATCCAACCGTGCGGTTGAGGAACGCTTCAATGTCAAGCTGCGCCATGTTCCCCATACGGAATGGACAAATACTGCCGAGGTGCAGAAGCCGATTCTTGCCGGAGACGATGCGTTTGATATCTGCTTTATGCACGATATCGGCGCCGGCAATCTGTCTCTGGAGAATCTGTTCCATAACCTGTATGATGTCCCGCATCTGAATTTTGGACAGCCGTGGTGGCCGAAATACAGTGTGGAATCCATGACGATCAACGACCAAATGTACCTGATCTCCAACTGTATTTCGTATTACGGCTTCCATGCGACCCGTACGATGTTCTTTAATCGCGATCTGATTGAGAAGTATGACATGGAATCCCCGTACGATCTGGTTCTGAACGACCAGTGGACACTGGATAAGCTCATTGAGATGTCCCGGGACGTGTATGAGGATACCAACGGCAACAGTGCGGTTGACTATACCGATATCCGCGGCTTTGCCATGACGGTTCCGTACTGTCTGTTTGAAAACTTCGGTCATGAAGCATGGGGCAAGAATGCGGACGGCTCGTTGTATCTGGATACCTACAACGAACGTTCCATTGCACTGATGGATAAGCTCGTCGGCTGGCTGTGCGAGGGCAATCCCGCAGTCTACTACTCCAATACCCACTCCGGCAGACAGAATGAGGACTCCTCCGCCATCTGGTTCTCGCAGGGCAATCTGCTGTTTACCTACGGTGCCATCGGTCATCAGCTGCCGTCTCTGACCAATTCCGACATCAACTACGGCATTCTCCCGATGCCCAAGGTGGATGCATCGCAGGAGGACTACATCTGCGCATGCTGTGAGCTTCCCGGTGTTGTTCCGATTACCGTATCTGACATCGACCGTACCGGTATGATCATCGAAGCCATGAGTGCCGAAGCATACCGCACGGTCTACCCGAACTACTACGAGTATGCGCTGAAAGGCAGATATGCCAACGATGAAGAATCGGTCAAGATGATCGATATCATGTTTGAAAACCGTGTTCTGTCGTATTCCTACATCTACGGCGGCAACGGCGGCGGTCTGCAGCAGGTTGTCAACAATGTCCTCACACAGGGCGGCAACTTTGCCTCCTACTACGAAAAGAACGCCAAAAAGGACGAAAAGCGCATCGAGCAGCTCAACGAATTCTTTGCGGATTAAGGTCCGGTCTCCCGGTACAGAACAAGAACAGCTCCCCGTTTTCATGCGAGGAGCTGTTTTGGTATTCGGAATTATTCTCCGCCTTCCAGGAACTGTTCGTAGACCTTTTCAAAGTGCGATATTGCCTTCTTTTCGTTCGATTTATAGTAGGACGAAAATTCCTGCGAACCATTTTTCTTCAGAACATTCTGCAGAGCAAATGCATAACCCTTCCAGTTGTCGTAAACAAATGCGAAGTCAACGACACGGCCGGCAAAGGTGATATCGAGCATTTCAATGGAGTTTTCGTCGCGTGTTCCCTTGACCTTGAGTGTCATATCGTAATACGCCGGAACAACATACTTATAGGAATATTCGCCCATCGCTTCCATGACTGCGCCGATCATCTCCACATTCTGTGCTGTTTTGGGAACAGCAATCAAAGGAGAGCAGCCGTCCAGCATCGTATAATAGTTGTCCTGCGCTTCGTCATACTTGGGGAACGGAAGCATACCGTAATTTTCCATTTCACGGAAGAAGGTCTGCGTCTCGCCGACACAGCGCGGGATAAACAGGACCTTTTCTGCAACAAACATATCGATGAAGTCGGTCCAGAGGCTTGCGATAAAGGTATTTTCATTCTTGAAGAAGAAGTCGTCCAGCTTGGTCACCGTATTGACCGCACGTTCGTTGTTGGCAGCAAGCACGGGCTTTCCGGAGGACAGATCGAGCAGCGGAACATCAAATGCCCAGAAGTAGGTCACGACATTGGAGTCGATGGAGGTTGCGTAGCCGTACTGGTCATCAGCGTCGTGGGTGCCGTCACCGTTGACATCCATGTAAACACCTTTTGTCAGCTCCGAAACCTTATCAAGCGTCCATTGACCGTTCCGCACAATGTCATAAACATCGGGCAGGTCGTAATCGGCGGCAATTTTGCGGTTGAAATAATAGCAATAGGTGTTGTGGAACGACGACAGCATGACATCCGACAGAAGCAGATACATCGTACCGTCCAGCGTGATGTTCTTAATCGAATCCTGCGGATACCACGGATGCGTGAAGTTCATATGCGGAATATCGTACCAGTTGCGGAACAGACCCTCCAGTGTATCAATACCTGCCTGAATCATATGTTCCAGATACAAGTCATATGCATCGTCGCCCGCGTTGACGGCTTTGCGGATGTTCGAGCTCGCCTGCGTATGGCTGACAATTTCAGACGGATCAATGACCACATTGAGCAGTTCTTCCACATAAATGCGGCGGTTGTAAAGTGCGTCATCCACGATCTCGCCGGTTGCCTGATCGATATAAATATCATTCGCCATGACATTATCGTTGGTATCGTTGACAATCGAGCGCAGATGTGCACCGCCGAAGTCCAGTCCCTCGGGGAGTTCCGCGGAAACATTCATGCGTGCGGCATACGGATCATC
>JAFTLK010000110.1 GCA_017455975.1 Clostridia bacterium
AACTGGGAAGAAGCATAAAACCGCGGAGCGGTTTTATGCAGTGATATGTGTTTTTTTCAAAACACATGATATCGGATTCATCGTGATGAATCCGGTGATAGTTATTGCGGATGCAAACATCCGCAGTGAAAGTAACATTTAAGAATGGTATCGCGGGGACACGACACGTGTGTCCAATCCGCGGGATACGGGCGAATCTGCCCAATACATGTATCTGAAAGGAATTACAACCATGAAACAAGAACTTGCAAAAACCTATGCTCCTGCGGAGCTCGAAGACAGACTTTACAAGGAATGGAGCGAAAAAGGCTACTTCACGCCCGATACCAAGGGTGACGCGCCTGCATACACCATCGTCATTCCGCCGCCCAACATCACCGGTCAGCTGCATATGGGTCATGCGCTGGACAACACGCTGCAGGACATTCTGATCCGTCACAAGCGTATGCAGGGCTACTGCACGCTGTGGGTTCCCGGCACCGACCACGCTTCCATCGCAACGGAAGTCAAGATCGTTGAGGCCATGCGTAAGGAAGGCATCTCCAAGGACGACATCGGCCGTGAGGGCTTCCTCGAACGCGCATGGGCGTGGAAGGATCAGTACGGCGGACGTATCATCTCCCAGCTGAAGCGCCTCGGCTCCTCCTGCGACTGGAC
Organism: Clostridia bacterium; assembly: GCA_017455975.1. Taxonomy (GTDB): domain Bacteria; phylum Bacillota; class Clostridia; order Oscillospirales; family CAG-272; genus RGIG3925. Next base: position 658 of record JAFTLK010000110.1, read on the forward strand.
ACGTGAACGCTTCACGATGGACGAGGGCTGCTCCAAGGCTGTAAAAGAAGTCTTTGTCCGCCTGTACGAACAGGGGCTCATCTACCGCGGCAACCGTATGATCAACTGGTGCCCGTGCTGCTCCACCTCCATCTCCGACGCAGAAGTCGAATACGAAGAACAGAACGGCAACTTCTGGCATCTTCTGTACCCAGTCAAGGAAACGGGCGAAATGCTGGAGCTGGCGACCACCCGTCCCGAAACGATGCTCGGCGATACCGCCGTTGCCATCAATGCCGATGACCCGCGCTATGCACATCTGCACGGCTGCCATGTCATCCTGCCGCTCATCAACAAGGAAATCCCGATCGTCTGCGACGAACACGCCGACATGACCAAGGGTACCGGTGTCGTTAAGATCACCCCTGCCCACGACCCCAACGACTTTGAAGTCGGTCAGCGCCACAACCTGCCGCTCGTCCGCGTCTTCACCTACGACGGTCACATGACCGGCGCTGCGGAAAAGGCAGAATGTGATGAACTGTTCGCAACGGGCAAGGCATCTGTCGGTGAGCCGCATGTTCTCGACTGCGGCAAGTATGCCGGCATGACGACCAAGGAAGCGCGCAAGGCGATCGTTGCAGACCTGGAAGAGCTCGGTCTGCTCAAGAAGATCGAACCGCTGACCCACGAGGTCGGTACCTGCTACCGCTGCCATACCACCATTGAACCGATGGTCTCCAAGCAGTGGTTCGTCTCCATGGAACCGCTGGCAAAGCCGGCAATCGACGTTGTCCGCTCCGGCGAAATCAAGTTCGTTCCGGAACGCTTTGACAAGAACTACTTCCACTGGATGGAAAACATCCGCGACTGGTGTATCTCCCGTCAGCTTTGGTGGGGTCACCGCATTCCCGCGTTCTACTGCGATGACTGCGGCGAAACCGTCGTCACAAAGGAAGACACCGCTGTCTGCCCGAAGTGCGGCAAGACCATGCGTCAGGATCCCGATACGCTTGACACCTGGTTCTCCTCCGCTCTGTGGCCGTTCTCCACGCTCGGCTGGCCGGAAAATACCGACGATCTGAAGCGTTTCTACCCGACCTCCACGCTCGTTACCGGCTATGACATCATCACCTTCTGGGTCTCCCGTATGATCTTCTCCGGTATGGCTTGGATGAACGAAAAGCCGTTCTCCACCGTTCTGATTCACGGTCTGGTCCGTGACGCGCTGGGCAGAAAGATGTCCAAGTCGCTGGGCAACGGTATCGATCCGCTGGAAATCATCGACAAGTACGGTGCGGACGCACTGCGTTTCGCACTGGCTACCGGCAACGCACCCGGCAACGACATGCGCTTCTCCGATGAAAAGATCGAAGCTGCAAGAAACTTCACCAACAAGATCTGGAATGCGGCACGTTTCGTTCTGATGAACCTCGACATCGATACCTGCGAGCTTCCCGCAGAGGACAAGCTGCACATCGAGGACAAGTGGATTCTGTCCCTGTACAACAAGGTCGTCCGCGATGTCGGCGCAAACCTCGAAAAGTACGAAATCGGCATTGCGCTGTCCAACCTCTATGACTTCATCTGGGACATCTTCTGCGACTGGTACATTGAACTGGTCAAGCCGAGACTGAATGCACAGGGCACCGAGGAAAACAAGACCGCGCAGAACGTCATCACCTACGTTCTGGAAGGCACGATGCGCCTGCTCCATCCGTTCATGCCGTTCATTACGGAAGAGATCTGGCAGAAGCTGCCGCATACCTCTGACGCACATCCGGAAACGGTCATGCTGTCCAAGTATCCGACCTATACCGATGCGCTGGACTTCACGGCAGATGAAATCCACATGGAACGCCTCATCACCGCAATCAAGGTCATCCGCAACCGCCGTGCGGAAATGAACGTCCCGCCGTCCAAAAAGGCAAAGCTGTTCATCGTCACCGGAGAAAAGGATACCTTCAACGAAAAGACCGCTGTCTTCTTCCAGAAGCTGGCGTCCGCCGCTGAGGTTGAGGTGGTCGATTCCTACGCCGATGATACCGCGGTTCAGCTCATCACCGACTGCGCAACGCTGTACATTCCGCTCGGCGACCTCGTCGACTTCGAGAAGGAACGCGCACGTCTGAACAAGGAACGCGAAAACATCGAGCGCGAAATCGGTCGCGTTGAGGGCAAGCTGGCAAACGAATCCTTCGTCGCAAAGGCGCCCGCCGCTGTCGTCGAGGGCGAGAAGAACAAGCTCGCCAAGTACCGCGATACGCTCGCAGGTATTCTCTCCGCACTGGAATCTTTGAAGTAATATTCTATCTGTAACCACCTGCTTTCCGCATACGGAGCAGGTGGTTTTCTATACGCGTAGGGCGGGGGCTTGTCTCCCGCCGCACCATCCGCTAAGATGATGATTCGGGTTAACGCAGATGATTCTCTATCTCTGTCTGATGATGACATATTATAGGACGCATATATATTTCGCGCATATATTTTCCTAACATTGTAATCTGAAATTGGCAGCTTGTTCATCCACAACGGCGGGAGCAAGCCCCCGCCCTACGCGGTATTTGCGGCAGCCTGCTTCTTTGTACATCCCCGCTCCCCGCATAAATATTCACCATCGGCACACTGTGTGCTATAAATATTAGTATAAAATGGATACCGATTCGTTATTGTGCACAATTTTCTCGTTCACAATTTGGCTAATATGCCGTTTTTCAAACCAAATTTCAAATAACGCTTGACTTTATGTGCGAATGGTGCTATAATGACATCACCAAAAAAAATTTAATCTATGGAGGATTAAAACAATGAAAAAGCTTTTCTCTGTTATCCTGGCAGGCGTTATCCTGTCCTCTCTCGCAGCTTCCGTTTCCGCATCCTACGATGCAGCTAAGGTTGCTGACGTCCCGAAGGTTCCGTCCGCTGACCTCATCGTCATCGACGGTGAAATGAACGACCAGGTTTGGGCTGACGCTGTCAAGGTTGAAATCAACCAGTTCAACGTTGGTGAAGAAAACGACACTCGCGGTACTGCTTACATGCTCTGGGGCGATGACACCTGGTACCTCTTCTACGACGTTAAGGATGCTGAAATCGTTCCGCCGACTGAAGATGCTCAGAACAACACTCCTTGGACCACCGACTCCGTCGAAATGTTCTTCGACTTCGGTAACGAACATGCAGACCTCGTTCAGCAGTTCCGTGTTGACTGTGACGGTTGGCTGTCCTACTACACTGAAGGCGGCGCTACCTCCATCTACGGTCCGGAAGCTAGCAAGTACTTCGGTGACTACAAGGTTACCATGGACGCAGAAGGCTACAACGTTGAAGTTGCTGTCAACCTTTCCGAATGGGGCCTCAAGGAAGGCGACGCTATCGGTATGCAGCTCCAGATCAACGATATGACCGCTGCTAACGAAACCTCTACCACTGCTGTTTGGAACATGGCTCAGTCCCTCGGCGCAGGCTCTTGGGATGCTGACCTGTACGACTACGTTGTTCTCGGCGGCGCTCTGGAAGTTCCGGAAGAACCCGCTGAAGAAACTCCCGTTGAAGGCGGCGCAGCTGAAACCCCTGTTACCGCTGACGCTGGTATCGTAGCTGCTGCAGCTGTTATGGCTGTTGCTGCAGGTGTTGTTCTCTCCAAGAAGCACTAATTCAAAAACAGTAAACATATACAAAGTCCGCACTTTGTAAAATGACAAGAGAGTCCATTCGGACTCTCTTGTTTTTTGTGTTCCAGATGCAAAGAAGCCGCCCGGAAATCACGATTCGTCAATTTCATGCCATTTGTTGTGCATATTGCACAAGTTGCGACCCGTGTTTTCGTGTATAATCACGATTTGCAAAATTATTTTGAAAAAGCTCTTGACTTTTTGTGTGATATCTGCTATACTGTAATCACAGAAGAACAAAGGACTTCTCCGAGAGGCACAGGGACAGGCGAGATCCTGATACCCGGAATCCCGGATTCCACGGAACGGTGTCTCTTGTAAAACCCCGGAGGTTCCCAAAGAACCTCGCAATGACGTACGGAGGATTACGCCAATGGGCCGTTGAAAAACTTCCCAACCATCATCCGAATCCGCATCCACCTCAAAGTCAACATGGAGGACACGCCAATGGGCCGTTGAATCACAACCCCAAGCCATCCACTTCCACACAAAACCTACGAGGATTACGCCAATGGGCTGATTTGTCTGTCAACAATAAAATAATCAAACGTATATTCATCCCGGAAACATCATGTTTCCCGTCTATGGAGGGTACGCCAAAGAACACTTTTGTTTGAACTTCGGAACACAAACGTCATTCACCCAAGGGGCTTCAGAGAACGGAATCATTCCACGAAGCTTCACAACACGGAGGATTACGCCAAAGGAAACTGTAGTTTGAATTTCAGAAAGTAAGTTATCCGCCCAAAAGACCACGGAGGATTAAGCCAAAGAACACTTAAATCTTCACCCACAAAACCACGGATGCAATGTCCGTTTCATCCCATAGATTGATTCGAATTCCTCCTATCATCTATATACACGACAAACAAAACCCAAAACCATGAGGATTAAGCCAATGTACTAAGTTGACCGAATCACAAAAACTCCAAACAAAACTCATATAAAGAAAGGATTGATGAAGCATGAAATTCATGCACAAATCAAATGTCCGTATCAAAGAAGTTTAGATGGAGGATTCCGCCAATGCACAACGAAGATCATTCGCCGGCCGCTTGAACGTACTTGAAATCCTTCAAGTACCGACCCAAAGGAGGTACACGACTATGAAAGTCTTACTCCCGACGATCAAAACAAGAGAAGCTTAAGCGGAGGATTACGCCAATGTACAACGAAACCGGATCCAAGTGATCCAAATCATACACAGAAAGAACAATATACGGTTTATAAATTTTTTCATATATTTTCCTTTCTTAAAAAACGAGGCTGATTTACCAGCCTCGTTTTTCATTTTCGTATCAGTTTGTTCAAGGTCTCCCGCCGGAATCGGTAATACCATCCGCCGGTAATTCCGAGATACACGACAGCCCCCACGGCAACCTCTGCCGCAAGAACAAGCAGAGGGGATGTCACGGACAGCACCTCCATGCACAGCACCTTGACCCCGCGCGCCGCGATGAACATCAGAAGTCCGGCAATCGGGAAGATGGCGCACGTGCGGAAATAGGTTTTGTACGGCAGCTCGCGCCGCAGATAAAGGTACTGCACGGCGATGACGGACAATTCTGCCAGCAGTGTACCGGGCAGGGAGCCGAGTGCTGCTGCCGCATCGGCGGTCATACCGAGCGTTTCATGCACCGAGGAAAACCACGGAATACAGACGGCGTTGCAGGCAAGGTTGCATGCCGCGCCGACAATGACGGAGACAATGAAGATGCGGTCACGCTTGTGCGGGATGACATACTGCGCGCGTACAACGTCTGCAACAGCGATCATCAGGATGGTCGGGGACAGAACGGTGGTCAGAATCGCCGCCTCGGAGAAGGCTTCTCCGTAGTAATACGGCACAAAGACGCTCGATGCTGCGGCAATGCCGAACGTGAAGATCGAGCCGATGAACGCCTCAAACTGCATCGAATCGCCGATGTAGGCATGGGCGTCTTCTTCCCTTCCCTGCGCGAGCAGATGGGACACACGCGGCAGCATGACCGTGCCAAGCCCCGTGATAAAGCCGAGCATACACGTCTGCAGCTGTTCTGCCGCGCCGTACAGTCCGACCGCCTCCGCGCCGGACATCGATTCGAGCATCAGCTTGTCCATCGAGCGGAACAGGGTCGGCGAGATCATCGGAATCAGAAGTGCCAGACACGGCAGGAAGTGACGGCGGATTTCGGCAAACGGCACACGGACAAAGCGCACAAACCGATGCACGCCGCACCACAGGTACAGCTGTACCGCGATGACGCCGAGCGAGCACAGAAGCGCGTAGATCCAGAGATCGTCTTCCTCGCGCACCAAAAGGAAAATCCCCACAGCAACGGCAACCTTGACCGCAATGGTCGAAAACGCCACCGGACGGAACGATTCCATCCCCCAGTACAGCCACGTGATTTCCAGCATGGCAGACAGCATATTGATGCCGAATACCGCAAAGATCACGCGGTATTCGCCGCCGAAGGCAAGCGCATACCCAAGATACAGCACCGATACAACGGCAGACAGCATCAGCTGTTGGCTGAAAATGCCCGAAAAGACACGGCTTCGTTCGTCAGGATTGTCCTTTGCCTGCGCGATACAGCGATTGCCGTACGCCTTGACACCGAAGTTTGCAAACAGCACGAAATAGCTTGCAATCGTCAGGACATATTGATAGGAGCCCATGCCGCCGCGGCCGAGAATGCGCGTGACGTAGGGCGTTGTTATGAGCGGGATCAGCGTTGTGACCAGCTCACAGATGACATTGTATAAATAATTTTTCTTTGTGTTTGTTGATGGATTCATGAGGTTTGATCGGGAATTTTTGAGACGGTTCCCAGACCGTTGATGGTTTTTGTCAGCCCCGGTTCACCGCGGTATTGTACGGTTCCGGCGCCGTTGATCTCCACGTTCAGTACTTCGGTACAGTTTACGTCTGCGGTACCGACACCGTTGACGGTAACAGCACCTTGCCGAACCGTCAATGCACCGGAATCGAGCACGCCCGCGCCGTTGATCTCCGTTTCCAGCTTGTCAGCCGTACCGGAAAGCACGACATCGGCGGCACCGTCCACTTCGACTGTCACCGCTTCTGCGGCTATATTTTTCATTTCGACCGCCGCGCCGCCGGTGATCTGCAGCTTCAGCGCAGATATTTCCTCACCGCCAAGATCCGCCTGCAGCGCATGATTGCCGACCAGATCATAATCGGTTACATTGGCATAGACGGTCATCGCAAATTCATCGGTGGAAAACTGACGCTGACCCTGTCGGTCCGGTACAATTTCAACCGAAAGCCGCCCGTCGTCATAATGCGTCATCAGCCCCCACTCGATAAAGTCCGCGGGATAAGAAACCTCGCAGTACGGCTCCATCCCCTCCGGCGTCGGACGCACTGTGATGACATTATCCCCGCCGTTGACAAAGTTCAGATGCACCGATAATGCGATTTCCCCGGCACAGTCCTCAAGCACATAGGTATCGGTGACAACCTCGCCTGTCAGCCGCACGGTTTTCCAGCTTTCTGCGATCGCACCGCAGGAGCCGAGCATCCCGCCGAGCAGACAGAGCAGGCACAGCAGTGCCGTCAAACGAATGGCAGTTTTCATGAATTCTTTGTCTCCTCGTGGGTACAGAGTCCGCGCGCACGCAATAGACACGCATCACACTTCGGTCCGCGCGCCATACAGG
>JAFTLK010000111.1 GCA_017455975.1 Clostridia bacterium
ATGCCGTACTTCTTCGCGGTTTCGATCAGAAAACCGTAGGTCGTACCGCCGGAGGGCAGCCAGCTGCCGACGGAAAGGCCGTAAACGCGCATTTCCTCCGGGTCAACGGGCACCCCAGCCAGATTGGAGATGATCGCCGCAATGCAGGTCGGACCGCATCCGCACTGACCGAAGCCGCAGTCTCCGTATTCGGCATCCTTGACCGACGACCAGTTCTGTCGGTAGAAGACATATCCCTGTTCGTAGAAATATTCCGCCTCTGCCCGTTCTTCCTCCGTCAGCGTAGAGACAAACTGTGCATCATAGCCGGGGCAAGCCTCACGGAGCGCTCTTGCATGCGCGGCCTTGGCTTCTGCGGCACGGCGGCGGCGCTCTGCAGCTTCCTCTGCACGGCGGCGCGCTTCCTCTTCCGCACGCTGCTGTGCCTCACGCGCTTCGCGTCTGGCATTCGCCTCCGCGACCTCACGGACGGTATGATACGGCACACGCTCGGTGTCGGTATCCTCTGCGTCAAGACAAAGTCTGTCATCCTCCGCGGGGACCGTGTCATCCGCCATACGGGCGGCGGGCATCGGCACGGATTCTGCATCCGCGGCTTCCTCGTCGGGCAGCGGCAGCGGCATATCATCAAGATGCCGTCCTGCCATCGGGGTATACAGCATTCCGGTGCCGACCGCTTCCATGACCGCCTCCACCGTTTCCTCGGGGATAGCATCAAGCAGGACATCCGTCTCGGCTGTATATGCTTCTGTTGTATCGGTAATCGGTTCCTGCACGGGCATCTGTACGCCGAAGCAAAGCCATGACGCAAGCATTGCCGCACATGCAAAAACCAGCTTGATATACTGCATATGTCACCTGTTTTATCACGTTACAAATTTCCGGATGTTGTAACATTTCTGTAACATCCGGGTGATATTATACCGCAGAAATGCAAAAAAATCAACCCATCCCGCACCGATTTGGTACTTCTGACGGAAAGTTTTCAGATAAGGCAAACGCGCTCTTCCCGTCTTCCGAAAAAAGCTCTGAAAAAAGGGCATTTTCCCCAAAATCCGCTTGTGTGAAACGCTTGACTTTTGGCGTTAAATATGTTATACTGAACGCAGAATTTTAATAATTGTGAGGTTTTTTTCGCCATGAATTACAACATCGACGAACTCGAGATCCGTCAGATGACGCAGAATGACCGACCGCTCATCGAAGCGTTCTTTGCACAGATGGGAGAGGAAAGCGCTTCCTTCTTCAACCGCGGCCGCGGAAATGAGCTGCGAACCCTCTCCTGGTTTGACGGTCAGCGCCCGGATCATATTTTCTGGATCGCCGTTGCCAAAAACGACGAGGGCAAGGACGAGATTGCCGGCTATGTCTTCATCTGGGACAAGGACTCGAAAATCCCGTGGCTCGGCATCGCAGTTGCGGAAGCGTGGAAAGGGCGTCATGTCGGCCGCCGTCTGATCGGTGCCGTCCGCGAACACTGTGAATCCGTCGGCTGCGGCGGGATTCTTCTGACCACGGCACAGAACAACTTCCGCGGTCAGGGTCTTTATGAGCACTGCGGCTTTGAACGGCTCGGTGTCTACCGCGACGGTGAATTTCTGTATCTTCTGCGCTTCCCCAATATATAATATCATGAAACGGATCGAAAGGAGAGAAATACAATGAAACGTTTATCTGCTCTCGCGGCAGCAGCACTTCTGCTGACCGCATCACTGACATCATGCGGCGACAGCAGCAAAGCCCCCGTCGAGACCGATGCCGCAACCGATACAACAGCCGCGGTGACGGAAACGGCCGCACCCGAATCGAATCTCTGCACTGACACACTGACAGCCGAGGACTACGGCGGCGCCGACTTCCGCATCTACACCGGCAATGTTCTGGCCGGCTGGGAGCTTCCCACGACCATCAATTATGCGGCGGCGGAAACCGGCGAGATCGTCAACGATACGCTGTTTGCGCGCGACCGCTGGCTTGAGGAAACCTACAATGTTTCCGTGCAGTACACGCTGAACGATTCCGACAGCAACAAGCCGCAGAAGATATCCAAACTCGTTTTAGCGGGCGATGATGCATTTGATCTGGTCATTGAAGACCTTGCTACCGTCGCGCGCGGACTTGCCGATTCCAACTGCATCTACCCGCTCAACTACATCAATACCATCCGCCTCGATCAGAAGTACTGGATGCCCGAGCTGAACGAGCAGCTGAAGATCGGCGGCAACCTGTTCTTCTCCTCCAGCGCTCTGTCCCCGCGCTACTACGGCTCGGTCTATGTCCTGCTGTTCAACCGCGATCTTGCTGCACAGCTCGATCTGCCCGATCTGTATCAGCAGGTGACCGACGGCACATGGACGCTCGATTCCATGATGGAATGTGCACGTCAGGCACTTTCCGACACCAACGGCGACAGCAAAATTACGGCGGAGGACACCGTCGGTATGATGTACGAGGTACTCACGCCGGAATCCATCGTCATGGGTGCCGGTTACCACTATGTCCAGAACGTCGGCGGCAAACTGACGGTCATGCTGGAAGATCAGGCGCTTGTGACGCTGATGCAGAAGATTTCCGACTTTTTGCAGGAGGACTGTGTGGTCCGCGACGGTCACGGCTCGACCTTCGATGCGGAAATGTCGATCAACAACGGTACCTTCTTATTCTATAACCCCTGTACCTTCAACCTTGCAGGCTTGCGTGATCTGCCGTATGACTACGGGATTCTGCCGATGCCCAAAAACGACGAAGCACAGGAATCCTACATCGGCTACAGCCAGCCGTGGGCAAGCGCCTGCCCGTCGATCCCGATCACGGTTGTCGGCGACCGTCTTGCGATGACCGGTACGCTGACCGATGCCATGGCGGCATACGGTTATGACTATCTCCGTCCGGCAGTATTTGAAAATGTCATCCAGCTCAAGGGGGCCCGCGACGAAAAGTCCGGCGAGATCATCGATATGATGTTTGAAAACATCACGTTTGAGCTGACCTCGATCCTCAACTTTGACCGCCTGAACGGTCAGCTGCAGGAGCACTTCACAAGAGCGCTCGGCAAAAAGGACATCGTCTCGCGTTACGCCGCGATCAAGTCCAAGACCGAAGCTGCCATCACTGCCATCGAAGAACAGTACGCAAACTTTGAAAATAACCTCGGATAAAAAAACGCGGCATCCCATTCGGTACAACCGATACGGGATGCCGTTTCTGTTTATTTTTGATTACAGCCAATAAATGCGAGAATTTCGTCGGTAGTTGACGCAATCCCCTTTGCAGACGAGTTTTCCAGCTCACCCGGTGCGGCATAACCGAAGGTCACGCCAAGCGCATCCATGCGGCAGGTCTGTGCCCCCTCCATATCGTGGATGCGGTCACCGATCATCAGACAGGACGCGCGGTCGGCAAAATTCTCCGCCGGATAAAGCCGTCCCAGCCGTGAAAGCGTTTCTTCAATGACATCCGCCTTTTTGCCGCGGCTGCCGTCCAGTTCACTGCCGACAACGACGGTGAAATACTGCGCAAGATCATATTTTTCCAATATCCGGTTGACAAAAATCTCAGGCTTTGACGAGGAGACACACAGGACATATCCGCCGTCCCGCAGGTCAGCGAGCAATTCCGGAATGCCGTCCAGCACCCGGTTCTCAAAAATACCGATATCACGGAAGCGTTCGCGGTATTTGTCCACGGCGGCAGATGCGGTATCGCGGTCAAATCCGGCGTATGCCATAAACTGGTCGAGCAGTGGCGGTCCGATAAACGATTTCAGGGTGTCCGGCGCCGCCTCGATGCCGAAATGGGAAAGCGCATACGCGACACACTTTGTAATGCCCTCCGCAGGATCTGTCAGCGTGCCGTCGAGGTCAAACAATAGATAACGGTACATAGTTCTTACCTCCTCGTTGTTTCTTCAAGTATTATACACAATTCTGTGGAAAATTGCAAGGACTTCGCGAAATTTCTTTACATTCCGCGGACGGCATGCTATAATATAGGAAAGAATCCAAAGAAACCGATGAGGTAACACTGTCATGAACCATCCGAAAACCAAAATCGTCATGCTGCCATATACACCCGGGAAACGCATTCTTGTCACAAGCGACATCCACGGGCATCCCGACCATCTGCGCCGTGTTCTTGCCATGGCGGATTTCAGCCCGGATGACCATCTGGTCATCGTCGGCGATATCGTCGAAAAAGGCCCGGACAGTCTCGGCACACTGCGATACGTCCAAGAACTTTGTGCACGCGGCAATGCAACAGCACTCATCGGCAATGTTGATGCGTATCGGCTTCATATGATCGATACACTGAACGCGGATAACGCAGAGGACTTCTACCGGTATCTGTGTGAGCTGCGCGATTGGTGCTCATCGAGCTTCTATGAGGAAATGGCACGGGAATGCAGGTATTCCCTTTCCTCTGCCGACGATGTACTTGCGGCAAAGGATGCGGTCACATCGCACTTTGCCCCGGAGCTTGATTTCCTTGCAACCCTGCCGACCGTCCTGTCGCTTGGCAATTACGTCTTTGTGCACGGCGGTCTGCAAAATCCGACTCCCGACGAAAACGCGGATTGCGGATTGTTTGCACTGACAAAATACGACGATTTCGCCAACCGAACACCGCATACCTACCCCGATTGGGTCGTCGTCGGACATTGGCCGGTCGCCCTGTACAGCGATACCGTCCAGCAGTTCAACCCGGTCTTCCATCACGGCAAACACATCATTTCCATCGACGGCGGCTGCGGCATCAAGCGTGAGGGACAGCTCAATCTGCTGATTTTGCCCGATGCCAATTGCGCCCCCGACGAGATTCATCATATCAGTTACGATCCGCTCCCGAAAATCCGCGCGCTGGATGCACAGGAGGAAAGCACGGATTCCGTTCACATCAACTGGGTGCACAACGATATCACCCTGCTCTCCCGCGGTGAGGAATTTTCGGACATTGAACATCTGCACACGGGCAAACGGTTGTCCGTACCGACGAAGTACCTGTTCAGCGACACTGCCTGCCGCGACTATACCGACCGAAACCTCGGTGTAAAACCCGGGGACACTCTGTCGCTTTACCGCGTCACCTCGCGCGGCTGTATCGTCAAAAAGGACGGCATGATGGGGTGGTACTGCGGGGACTACGAGATGCTTTCCTGAATCAATATCGGTAA
>JAFTLK010000112.1 GCA_017455975.1 Clostridia bacterium
GCAGACCGTTGAGGTGATGTTTGGGTGCGATTTCCAGCGGCGGTTCGCCCTCCATATACAGCTGAAAGGATGCGTCGGTGATGCGGTTCAGATAAGTACGCAGCTCCTCTGCGGCGTGCATGGTTTGCCGGTCAGCATCAGAGGCACAGATGATTTTATAGTGGGTTCGTTTGTTTTCTGCAAGAATCATCGACTAGTACTCCTCTCATACTGAAGAAACAGGGAAACCGTTCATCCCTGTAAAAGGTCAGAACGGTTTCCGTACAGGGTGTATCATACGGATGGGGTCTATCACCTTAAGTGTTTTCCTCATAAGATTCCAACAGATTATCAAGGGCTTTCCCCCATCTCTTGACATTCTTTTCGTATTTGGATGCAATATCTTTTGTGACACCTTCTTTTGTGCTGGTCGGCAGGACACAGTTGGTATACGGACTAAACAGTGTTGAGAATGCGAATGTAAAGTTGACCTGCGCACCATCACGCACAATGTCAAGCATCTGCTTGACCATTTCATCGCGGCTGTACTTTTCCTTGAGCGCAATCTCAAAGTATGCGGGAATGACTTCCTTGTAGCTGTAATAGCTCATAGCCTCCGCTGTCATGCCGGTCAACGCAGCGTTCTGCGGCGATCTCCTCCTGCTCCGAAACGGGTAATACGTACGAAATCGCGATTGACTGTGCAGGGAAAAGAGGATCAAGACTCCGTTTCGTTGTAGGATTCCAGCAGGGAACCAAGGGTTCTCTCCCATCTCTTGACATTCTTTTCGTATTTGGATGCAATATCGTTTGTGACACCATCGGATGAGGCGGTCGGCAGGATACAGTTGGTAAACGGATCAAATACCGTTGAGAATGCAAACGTAAAGTTAACCTGCGCGCTTTCACGCACAATGTCCAGTACTTGTTTGACTGCCTCATCACGGGTATACTTTTCCTTGAGCGCAATTTCAAAGTATGCAGGAATAACTTCCTTGTAGCAAAGTCGGACTTCATGTCGCGCAGATAATTCGTATACTGGATAAAACCGTTGGTAATCAGCACCTGATCGGAGATAAACGGCGTGATGAATTCTACATGGTTGGTAACACCGTATGCATGAACACCGGGGCTCTTGATGAATTCGGACATTCTGAAATACAAATCTGCATCACGCTCGGAAAGCTCGACAAAGCACGGCATTCCGTTGTCATCGTAATCAAACACCGTGAATTCTGCGGAGGTCTGGAATGCGCGCTGTGCAACCGCAACGGCTGTATAGCCAAAGTTGTCTTCTCCAAAGACCAGCTTACCGTCGCCGTTGATGTCGGAATGTGCATCCTTGACCATGTCGAACAGCGCATCCAGTGTCCATGTACCTTCCGTAACCATCGGGTACGGATCGGGAAGATTGTAGTCGGCAAGCAGCTTCTTGTTGAAGTACAGAACCGGAATTTCGCTGTACAGGGAAATGGATGCATCGCCGATGACGGTAAACAGCTTTCCTCCGATGCCGATGGTATCGATCAGATTGTGTACCCACCACGGCTTTTCAAGATCAATGTTCGGCACCTCATTGATGTCCATGAAGACTCCTTCCAGCGTCAGCGGGAGCGTGACTACCTGATAACCGGCAATCAGATCGTACGCACCGTCACCTGCGAGCACACTGTTGCGGATGATTCCCTTAAATGCATCCCGGCTCTCCCATCCGCCGCTTTCGGGAATGTAGTTGTACTTGATATTCAGAAGCTCCTCAACCGCGCGGTTACGCTTGTAGACGGCATCCAGAACGACGTCGCCCGTTTCCGATTCCGCGACATAATGATCGGTATATTCTGTGGGAATCAGCATATTGAAATTCATTCCGCCGTAATCGGCTTCGGGCAGATCGAGCTTCGGACCGGGATCTTCGGTCACGGCTTCGGTCACAATCGGGGCATCTGTTGTTTGGGTACTGCCTGCAGAGGGTTCCTCGCCGCCGCAGGACAGCAGCGCGGATGCACTTCCCGCAAGCACCAGGAGTGCCATCATCAGAGAAAACTTGTGGATTTTTGTTTTGTGATTCATAGGGAGCCTCCTAAAAATAATTTTTTCAAATGCCGGGGATTGGGTCGGATTCCTGTGCTGATAGGAACGGAAGTCAGGTATCACTGCCGGGTTTTTTGTATTCACCCTCTCGTATGCCGGGATATTTTTCGTCAAGATACTGTTCGCGGTACGGATTGACGCCGGTGGAAACGGTATCCGGTTTGTTCGGCAGCAGCCAGCTTTCCTTTTTATAGAACGGATTGTGGAACTTGTTTTCAATACGGTCGGTCTTTTCAAGCATATTCATGCAGGCACGGATACAGCCGCGCGCACCGCAGACTGCAAAGTAACCGGTATGCTTGATGATGTAGTCATAGTAGCCGAGGACAGATGTATTTTCCGGCTTGCGTCCCCATTTTGCCGATGCCATGGAGTAGCAGAGGATATATGCTTCTTCTTCCGTCATCTCGGAGTTTCGGACATCAAACGCCATGTTCGGGAATTCCTTTTTGTGGAACGGCGAACATTCATTGTTGAAGCCATGGTGCGACAGTGTACAGCGTCCCATCTGTACATCACCGTACCAGATCGATTTCTCGCCGCCGAAGTTGACGTGCAGACGTGCGGCGGGATCCTTGACGCTCGGAACAGCATTGCCGGGGCATTCTCTCTGACAGGCACCGCAATGGATGCAGATCGTACCGGTGTCGAGAATCGGATCGGGCTCCAGCTCACAGTCGGTGAAGATCAGTCCGATACGCACGCGCGGACCGAATTTCTTTGTTAAGAAGACCTTGGAAAAGCCGACCTCACCAAGTCCGCAGCCTGCCGCAATGATACGTGCACTGCAAACGACATCCGGCGGAACCTTATCGGGCGCCACAGGCTCTTTCATTGTGCCTTGTCCCTCGGGAACGGCGGGATAATGTGCCACCGCTTCCCAGCCGTGATCCTCGATAAAGCAGCACAGCTCATAGCTTTTGATCGGACGGAACAGGGAATTGAGCTTATTATAGGAGTAAAAGGTATAGTTGTGCCAGTGCGTGCCTTCCTCAATGCCGCGATACGTGCCGCGCGGAATCCGCATGGCAACGGCGATGACGGACTTTGCTTCAGGGAAATACGTCAGCGGCGACAGCAGTGTCGGCGCGTCACGGAACCGCTCAATATTGCCGATGGCGATACAGTCAAGACCGATTTCCTTTGCCTTGTCCTTGATCATTTGAGATGTCAGTTTCATGTCAACACCTCCGGATTAACGACCCGAACGGTCACCGTCCCGGCTGAACGAGCCGCCGAGGACATTCGCCGCCTCATGATTGACCTCTGCATACTTTCCGTGTTCGTCCAATGCCCACGCATCGCGCCGACGGAAGCTGTTTACAAATGTGTTGGAAACACGGCGGAGTGCTTCCAGACCGTTCATGCAGGTACGGTTGCAGAGTGCCGCAATACGGTCGGGTTTGCCTTTCTGTGCGGAGAAGCGGTTCGGAATGGCGCCGTTTTTGCAGACACGGCAGAGATCATAGTTGATCTTTGCAACGCTCATCTTCTTGTCGCAGATGTCGACAGTTTCTGTTTCGGTCTTTGAGATTGCACCGAGCGGACAGGCATCGGCACACTTTTGGCATCCGACACAAACCGCAGTATCGAGCAGCGGCGTTCCCTCGATTTCCGCATCGGTGATAATCATATGGAAACGCTGACGGGAGCCATATGTTTCGGAGAAGGGAATCCCGTTATACGAGATTTCGCAAAGACCTGCGGCGACAGCAGCATAATCAAAGTCCGGGAAGACGTTGGGCGCGGGTCTGCCGGGCGCAACGGAAACACCGCTCGGCGCAATTTCCGGGGGATTCGGGAAAATCGGAACAGCTTCCCAGCCCTCATCTTCAATGGCGTTGACAAGCCCATAGCAGGCAACGGACAGAAATTCATCCTCCAGCCAGTTCTTGCCGAACAGCGCATAATCGCCGAAATTCGTGCCTTCCTCAACACCGCGCAGAGAACCGCGGCAGATACGGCGTCCGACCATGATGACAGTTTTGCCTTCGGGGAAAATCGAGAACGGATTGTGTGCGGCATCCACGCCGTCAAAGCGTTCCTTGGGCGCGAAGCCGATTAAATCGATTCCCTCTTTTTTTGCAGCTTCTCTGATGATTTTTTCAAGCTCTTTCATGTTCTTTGGTTCCTTTCCTGTGTAATGGTTTCATGCATCAATATCACGCATGGCGCTTGCACTGGCGCAGAAGCCATGCAAATACTTCGGGATTATGGTAGGTATCCGTCCACGCATCGTGTCCGTTTTCCGGGTAGACGGTCAATTCCGCATCTCCTCCGGCGCGGCGGACCGCTTCCGCCATCCGCTCGGATTCTGCGACGAGTACCGTAGAATCGCGTCCGCCGTGAAACGCGCGAACCGGGACATCCCTCAAACGCGCCGCATTCCAATACATACCGCCGCCGCAGATGGGAATGATTGCGGCAAACAGATCGGGACGGCTCATCGCCAGCTGCCATGTTCCGTATCCGCCCATGCTCGCGCCCATCAGATATACCCGGTCGGGGTCAACATCCGGACGCGTCACCAAATACTCTGCGAATGCAATCAGTGTCTCAAACCGATCAAACCATGTCTCGTCTGCACGGCATTGCGGTGCTGCGACGAGAAACGGGAAATCCTCATAGGCTCCGGTGATTGTGAAAAAAGGATTGTTTACGACCATCCCGGGATCGTCCCCGCGTGTTCCCGCACCGTGCAGAAACAGAATGAGCGGATATCGGTGCGCTTCATGATATGCATCCGGATACCGCAGTACATACGGCAGGGATTGAAACCGTTCCTGGTGAAATTGCATGATCAGATACCTCCATCGGATGTTTCTTGGTGATATTATATCAAATTTTCATAATTTGAGCAATAGAAATCTGCAAAAAAAACGAAAAATTTGTTATTCCGTAGCTTCCAATACCGTGAGCTTTCATGCCCACATAGGCGTAGTGATAGTAGTCGTTGATCTGTAAGAAGTTATGACCGTCCGACCAGTCGTAATAGGCACGCGCCGCCGAAAAGATGCCGTCATAGCTTCTGAGGGCATCCGTCGTTATTCCGGTATTGGCGCTGAAACGGTCGAACAACGTCTTGTTCAGGAAAAATGCTTCCGTTGATTTTGCCACGGGAAGCATGAGCAGCCGCTCTCCGAAATAGCCCTCAGTGAGAAATTCCGCATGAAAAGCGGACAGCTCATTCTCCGTTAATTATTCATCCCACGGAAGAAGCTTTTCCTGCCCGACGATCTCAGCCACTCTCGGATATGCCGTGAACAGATCCGGCATGGCTTCAGCACCCGGTTCATGGTTTGCGGACGCGGAAAGCGC
>JAFTLK010000113.1 GCA_017455975.1 Clostridia bacterium
GCCGACGGCTGTCATCCATGCGATACCAAGTGCCGCACCGAGTGCTGTCAGCACATATGCCCAGCCGTTGGTGATCATCCATGCGATGCCGACGCACAGTAAAAACCGTGGATTGGCAATGCAGGACAGTGCTGTTTTCAGGGTTTTGCGCAAGACTCTGTGATCGGGAAGCCGCATCAGCGGGACGCCTCCCGGTCGGCACGGAGAATGGCATACATGCAGGCATCGACGATCCCGCGGTTGGAATAATCCGCCTGTCGGCGCGTGCCCTCATAGGTCATGCCGCACTTCTGCATGACACGTCCGGATGCCTGGTTGTCCGGGTCGTGCTGGGATTCGATGCGGTTCATGCCGACCTCGGAAAAGAGATATTCGATGACCGCCGCAAGTGCCTCACTGGTATAACCGCGATTCCAGAATCCGCGTCCGATGGCGTAGCCGATGTGCGCAAGGGCGATCGCATCGTCACAGAAATTGACGCCGATGGTCCCGATGGGCTTACCAAAATCTACTGGCACAATCGCCCACTGGTAAAAGGCAGGATCGTCATACCCGGCGATCCAATCCGAAAGTACTGCGCGGGAAACGGCGACATCGGCGTGCGGCGGCCAGCGCAGAAAGCGGGTGA
Organism: Clostridia bacterium; assembly: GCA_017455975.1. Taxonomy (GTDB): domain Bacteria; phylum Bacillota; class Clostridia; order Oscillospirales; family CAG-272; genus RGIG3925. The sequence goes on from JAFTLK010000113.1 coordinate 629, forward strand.
CCTGCTCGTCCGACGCCCAGTTGTCGTACATCGCCTGTGCGTCATCCATGGTAAAACGGCGCAGAGTCAGGCGCGGAGTTTGCAGTTTTTGTGTTCCGGTGTGGTGCGGGGACATTGTTTGTTCTCCTTTCGTGCGGGATATGGATCCAGTATATATTATTTTACCACAAAGATGTGAACAAGTCATGCAAAACAGATAAAAAAGAGGATAACTTCGTGCTTTTGAAGTTATCCTCATACGTTTATTCCGTTTCGGCCAGAGCCTCATGCTCCTTCATAAATGTGAGGAGCTGCTGTTCTGTCATCTGATACATCCGGGCAATCTGTGCGGTGCTCATTCCATTCTGCATGAGCATACGGATGGTATCGAGCCGCTCTCTGATGCGTCCCTGCGTATTGCCTTCCGCGCGTCCTTCCGCATGACCCGCTGCGTGACCCGCTGCGTGACCCGCTGCGTGACCTTCATTATAACTATCCTGCAATTTCATGGATAAGGTCATATACATCTCCTCCTGTTCCTTGTCGCTTCTTACTTTCTTCAAAGTATCTACGGTAATCCGTGCCAGCGATGTATCGTGATCCAGCTCTTTGCCATTGACGCAATCGAGAAATTCCAATACCGCGTCATCGGTATTGGCCATCCGATACATGCTGTTCAGAAAATACGTAGTTCTTCCGTCATCATAAGGATACTCCGGCAGCCCGTCAATGCGGCTGTGCACCCGATATACTGCGTGTCCCGCACCAAACAAATCGAACATACAGATAAAGATCACGATACAGCGCGGGAGTTGTTCATATGGTGTTCCCTCCGCCAGCATATGCCGATCGATCGCACTTTGATAATACCGTGCACGTTTGGCGAGCGCCGGATCTTTGGCTTTCTGCATTTCAATATTGTACGCATTACCATTGGTGTCTTTGGCAAGGATATCCAACCGGATGCCATGGGAATCATAAGCATCATCAATTACCTTCTGTGCTTCGATGAATTGCAGTTCCGCAATGGAAAAACCAAGAAGTTCCTCCAAAAACAGCTTACAGACATCACCTTCGCGCATCACCGCAGCAAAGACAAAATCGTTTGCCAGCGTCTGCTCGCGCAAGGGAATGATCTTAGAATAATCGTTCATGCTTCCCCACCTGCCTTCCATTAATATTATACCGTATAACCGTGAAAAATGCAAGAAAAAACAGTAAATTTTCTGTATCTTCTGAAAATAAACATTATTTTCTCACATACAGACTCGCCGAAAACACAATCGCTTCACTCCGGTCCATCTCCACAAACCGCTCCACAGAAAATCCGGCTGCGGTCATCTCGGCGATGTAATCCTCCCGACAGCGGGCGCGTGCGGGAACAAGCGGGATCATGACAGACGCGCCGTCCCCCGAGGAACGAAGCTGCGGTGTGTCATAATCCTCGCCGGTAATTTCCTTCCACTGTGCAAACGATGATACCGCGCCGCGATAGGCATTTTCCCGATAGGCTTCGCGGAAGAAGAGCATCGGTGCGCCGGGCTTGAGCACGCGGCAGGCGCGGGACAGATACGACGCGCGGTCGCAATCGGTCAGGAGCATATGCAGTCCCATGCAGTCGATTGCCGCATCAAAGGTCTCAGGTTCCGCGGCATCCTCACGGATCATATCAAGGCGGGTGACAACCGCATCGGGATACGGCGCAAGACGGCGGCGGGCAGCCGCAACGGCTGTCGGCGCAACATCAAAGCCGCGCCACCTGCATCCGAGCCGCGACAGGATCACACCGACACCGCCCTCACCGCACGCAAAGTCGGCAACGGTCTTCCCGACAAGATTGTTTTCCGTCACCCATGCGGTCAGTGCATCGACCAGCACGGGATCGTCCGGAGAATTGCCCCACAGCGGGATGCCGGCTTCAAACACGCGGCGGTAACGGTCTTCATAGGCGTGATAATAGGGTTTCATGTGTTCCTCCCATCCATTCGGACTGTTTTACTCAAAAAGCACCGTCTGCTCTGCCCTGCACGATTTCATCTCCCGCACAGAGATCACATCCTGTGCCGTAATCTGACTGCACAGAACAGGGGACGCGGGATCGTATGCGGCGATACTGCGTTCCACAAGTGAACGGCTGTGGTTGGCATAGCAGTATACACAGCCGTTTGCACAGGTATGGTATGCGCCGATGTCCACACTCTCGGCACAGCCGCAGGCGGGACGCTGGTTTTTGTCCTTTTTTCCGACAGCAAGCGGGATTCCGCCGATGCGCGACAGGCGCTGTACATCGACACAGGCGGCGTGTCCGATGCCAAATCGGCTGTAGTCTCCGTCCTCGGCACAGGTAACGACAGAAAGACCGTATTCCCGTGCGATTTCGGCAAAGCGGCAGGCAATCTCATCGGCTTGTCCTGCGGTCGGCGGTCGGATGCCAAGCGGATCGATTCTGCCGCGGATGTTGCGATAGAGATCAAGAAAGCTGATGGTACAGGTATCGGTACATCCTGCCAGACGGTCACACATGGCGCGGAAGGCTTCGACGTGATATGCCACCGTATACCGGTCACCGGTCAGAATCGGATCGTACCGCCAGATCACGCGCTCCGCACCGATCAACGATGACAGGCAGCGAAAGGCAGGGATCAGCACCTCATGCTTGGAGGGCAGATTTTCCTCAACATCCGTGTCGTATGGGGTCAGCGTAAACTGAAAATAATAGGGATATTGTTCCAATGCTCCGAGCCTGTCCATCATCGGCAGGGGATTTTTCGTCCAGAAAACAAAGCCGTCGACGGCATCGGGGGTCAGCGCGATCCTGCTGACGCGATGCGGATTCATCGGATTGCGGACAAGAACGTATCCTGCCTCAAGTCTTCCCCAAAACCAGTCCGCGAAATACGCCGGGATGTCACACCGCCGGCTGACGCTGACAATCATGCCTTTGGCAATGCCTTTGGCATGGCCGTCATGCGCAGATCGGTACAGCCATACGGGATCATATCGACTCTGACCGTCTCGCCGATGGCTTCACGGGACTTCGGCATCCGCGCACAGACAAACGCAAATCCGTCTTCCCGTCCCCAGTCAATGGGCGTCAGATTCGCGGTGATTTTGACACAGGGGTGGCTCTGGTCAAAGACGGGCGCATCGGCGGGCAGCGGCGCGCAGTCGTCATAGACGAAATCGGTATCGGCAAACGCCCATCCCCAGCGTTCTGTCGGGATCAGCATGTAGTCGCAGTACGGGAACTTGCGCTCGACACCGCCGCGGGTATATTCGCGCATGATCTTTTCGTGTGCGATCGGTACTGAATAGAGCAGTGCACCGCGGTTGACGCAGAGCAGGTCTTCATACAGCGCGGAATCGAGTGTGATGTCATATGCGAAGGTCAGCGCAAGCTCGGTCGTTCCCTGCCATGTACGGCAGACAGAGGCGACCGTACCGGGTGTCAGCGCTTCGCCGTCCAATACTGCGGTCTTTGCAAAGCCGGGGATGCGGAGATCCAGCGCGAATGTAACCGGGGTTGCGGCGGTGACTGCGATCTTCACGGTATCGCGGAACGGATAACCGCCGGAAACGCGCAGGGTGACGGGGACACCGTGCATCCCGGTATGGACGGTCATCGGCACAGGGGAAACAATGCACAGCGCGTCGTCGTTTTTCATGACCGAGGACAGTGCGAACTTCGGCCAGCCCTGCGGCATGTTTGCAGTACAGCAGCCGTAGTTGGGCTCCAGTCCGAACAGATTCGCTTCCTGTCCGTTTGTGCCGAACACACATGCGGCAATATCGGGTGCGCAGGCGACCTGATTGATCTGCTGGTCATACTGATGCGTCCACATATCGGCGGAAATCGTTGCCGGGAGTGCATTGAACGCAAGACGTTCGAGGATATCACCCCAATAGGGATTGCCCGTGATCGCCATCAGCCATTCGTCGGAATACATCGCCTCGCAGACACCGCACAGCTCCGTGCCCTGGATCGGTGCTTTGCCGGCAAGACACTCGTCACCCGTGAAGTGGCCGTTTGCCATGCCATGGTACTGCATCAGCGTTTCATACATATGACGGGAATCGCCGTCGGAGATTTCGCCGCCGAGCCGCTTCTGCCACAGCGTTTCTGCCTTGATGGCCATCGACAGATTGACCACGTGCGTATCCCACTGCCACTTGCGCTCGGGTGTTTTGTACTGCTCAAATTCCTCATCGATGAGCTTTTTGTAATTCTTGCCCTGATCGTGGAGCAGATCACAGTAATCGAGAATCCATTCCTCCTGCGTGCGGTCGTAAAGCCAATACGCCGCAATCAGACCCTCAAACCAGCGGTACTGTCCCCAGCCGAACAGGGGATGCGCGGAAAGATGCCCGATTGCCTGTCTGATCGCGCGGGAAACAGCTATTTCGATCTGATCGGCATACGACGGCTCACAGTCGGCATACACAACGAGCACCTTGGTGAGCAGCAGCAGCGCCCACATATCGTAGCCTGCGCGCTCGCCCTCGGAACACGGGCAGATCCAGCCGTCCTCGCACTGACCTGCAAGGATGGCATCGATGTACTTCTTTGCGCGTGCAATGCGGTCCTCATCCCGCAGAAGGTACGCCAGCGGCACAAAGCCGTCCAGCCAGTACGGAACGCGCTCCCACCCCTCGCAGCTTCCGCCGATCCAGCGGGAATCGCGGACATCGGGCCAGATTTTGTCAAGGTTGCCGGAGAGTCCGTCGGCTTCGGTTTTGAGTTGGTTGTATAGCCAGCCGGTGGGGGTCAGGTCGGCGGGTTTTAAGAAGTCATATTTATTCGGGGTGATGCTCATGGGGTTGTCCTCCCTGTCGGTTTTTCTTTTAGTGTATCAGAAAACGCACAGATTGTCAAGAGAGATTGGAAAATTCTGACAGAACACCGTGTATTGAGTCATTTTCAGAAAACAAACAGAAAACAAATACTGATACAATACAGATTAACGCTTGACATTTTCACGGTATCGTGATATACTATTTATATAAACAGAAAGGAAAGTATTGATATGCCCGTATTATCAAGGTTTTATGGTATCATTATCCGTATGTATTTTCTGCAGAGCGAACACAATCCGCCGCACATTCATGCGTTATACAATGAAGATGTCGCGGCGATCGACTTCATGACTGACAAGGTTTTGGAAGGACATCTTCCGCCCAAAGCTATGAGTATGGTTCTGGAATGGATCGATCTGCACAGAGATGAGCTGCAGCAAATATGGAAAACACAGGAATTTAGGAATATTCCGCCGCTTGAATAAGGAGGTTTTGTAATGTTTCACAAGGTCAAATCGGTTACTGCTCTGCCTGATTATCGACTTTCGGTACAGTTTGCAGAAGGCATTACAAAGCTGTACGATGTCAGCGGACTGTTTGAACGACTTCCCGTCTTTTGCGTACTTCAAACACAGCCTGAGCTGTTTTATGCGGTTACGGTCGATGTCGGCGGTTACGGCATCGTCTGGGACGATACGTTTGATTTATCCTGCGATGAGCTGTGGGAGAACGGCACCACGGTACAGTCGCCGTTTGACGGATTGATGTCTGTTCACGATGCCACGGAAATGTGGGGGCTGCACGAAAGCACCTTGCGGAAAGCCATTGCCTACGGCAAGCTTGTCAACGGTGTCGATGTCTGCAAATTCGGCAAGCAATGGGTGGTTTCTGCCGAGGCTATGCGCCGTGAATACGGTGAGCGCCCCTGATAAAAATATTCAAAATAACGATCGGAGCTTCCGCTATGGTTACACGGAAACTCCGATTTGCTTATTTCAGATAACTTTCCTCAATTTACTGCTTCTGCGTCCTCCGATACGCTTCCATGACCTTTTCCATGCCCTCGAGCAGTCCCATGCCGCGCGGGAGCTTGGCATTGATGCAGGGCTTTTCGCCGGCCGACAGGGTCAGCTTGATCGGCGGAATGTAGGCCTCTTCCGCGGCCTTCTGGGCGGCGGTCTTCGGTGCTTCCCCGGCAGCGGCTTCCTGTGCGGCGCGGGTATTGCCGGCGGCGGCGATCGCAGCGGCACGGGCAAGCGGGGTTGCGTACTTCGGTGCGGGGGCTTTGGGCTTGGGAGCCGATTTTTCGGCATCTGCTGCTTTCTGTTCGGCGGCTGTCGGCAGAGCATCTGCCATGAGCAGCTTTGCTGTCGTCGACCACGCGGCACCGTCAAAGTAGGCAGGATAGAACGACACGGTCGTCATCTTTGCTTCAATCCGCGCAAAATGGAGGGAGGATGCCTGCGCGCGCAGATAGGCGACTTCCACAAGGTTCTGCGCGGCTTTCGGCGGAGCACCGAAGCGGTCGGCGAGCTCGTCAAGAATATCGGCTTTGTCCTCGGGCGTTTCGATGGCGGCAATCTTCTTGTAAAGGTCGATGCGCTGGGCACCCGACCTGACATAGCGTTCAGGCAGGTAGGCATCGAGTGATATGTCGATGACCGCCTCGGTCTTGACCTTGACGGTACCGCCCTGTTCTTCTAAAATCGCTTCGTTGAGCAGCTTGATATACAGATCGTAACCGACCGATTCCATGTGTCCATGCTGTTCCGCGCCGAGAATGTTGCCGGCACCGCGGATCTCCAGGTCGCGCATTGCGATCTTAAATCCCGAGCCGAACTCGGTATATTCGCGGATCGCCTGCAGACGCTTCGTCGCAATTTCGGTCAGCACCTTGCCCTTCGGATAAGTGAAGTATGCATAAGCACGGCGCGAAGAACGCCCGATGCGTCCGCGGATCTGATGCAGCTGGGATAGTCCCATGCGGTCGGCGTTCTCGATGACGAGCGTATTGGCGTTGGGAATGTCGATACCCGTTTCGATGATGGTGGTGGAGATCAGGATGTCAACCTCGCCGACGAGCAGCTTCTGCCAGATGTCGGAAATTTCCTCTTTGTCCATCTTGCCGTGCGCGATCGCAATCGAGGCATCCGGTGCCAGCTGGGAAACCCGTGCGGCACACGAATCGATGTCCTCCACGCGGTTGTGCAGCCAGAAGATCTGACCGCCGCGGCGCAGTTCCTTTTTCAGTGCTTCGCCGAGGATCAGCTCATCGTATTCAAGCACATATGACTGGACCGGCACACGGTCGCCCGGCGCCTCATCAAGCACGCTCATATCGCGGATGCCGGACATCGCCATATTCAGCGTACGCGGAATCGGCGTTGCCGACAGCATCAGACAGTCGACGTTTTCGGACATCTGCTTTAATTTTTCCTTATGCGCGACGCCGAATCGCTGTTCCTCGTCGATGATGACCAGTCCCAGATCGCGAAACGCCACATCCTTGGAAACGAGACGGTGCGTACCGACAATGATGTCAATTTCCCCGCGTCTGACACGGCGCAGAATTTCCTCCTGCTGGGTCGGCGTGCGGAAGCGGGAGAGGATCTCGACGTGTACCGGAAGTCCGCGGAATCGGGATAAGATCGTCTGGTAATGCTGCAGTGCAAGAATCGTCGTCGGAACGAGAATGGCGACCTGTTTTCCGTTTTCGACGGCTTTCATCGCGGCACGGAGTGCGACCTCGGTTTTGCCGTAGCCGACGTCGCCGCACAGCAGTCGGTCCATCGGTGTGGACTTCTGCATATCCGCCTTGATTTCGTCAATCGCCGTCACCTGCGAGTCGGTCTCCTCATACGGGAACACCGATTCAAATGCTCTTTGCATATCGTCATCGGGCGCAAACGCATAGCCGGGCTTTCTCATACGCGCGGCATACAGCGCAATCAGCTCTTTTGCCATGCTCTTTGCGGCGGCCTTGACACGGGCCTTTGTCTTGCCCCATTCGGTTCCGCCCATCTTCGACAGCTTGACCGTACCGTCGTCGGCGTGTGCGCCGATGTATTTGGAAATCATATCAAGCTGCTCGCACGGCAGAAACAGTGCATCCGCGCCGGCGTATTTGATTTTGACATAGTCGCGGCACGTTCCGTCGACCGCCGTAATCGTCTGGATGCCCATATACTGACCGATACCGTGGTTGACATGAACGACGTAGTCACCGACGGTCAGGTCGGCATAGGACAGAATCCGCTCGGCGGCAGACTTTTTCTTTTTGTTCTTCTTTGCGCGTCCGGCAACGGCTTTTGCGTAGGCAGAATGCGTCGGATAGGTCGACAGCACAGCAAAGCGCGACTCGGGCAGCTCAAATCCAAGCGCGTCAATGCCCCAGAGGATCGTCGGAACACCGGGAACGAGATCGGTGGGCGGGATATCGTGCGCACGGGACAGCCGCGTCGTGATGCCGTCGTCATACAGCGTATCGCGCAGGTTTGCGGCAGAGAATTCGTTTTCCGCAAGCAGCAGAAGCCGGTATCCGCCGGAAAGATAGCCGCGCACGTCCTCGCACAGCGTTTCGTAGCTGTCGGCGTAGGAGATCATCTGATTTGAGCGGAACGTGAAAATGCCCGACAGCTTTTCCTTTGCACCCGCCGTGAAGGTATCGCACAAAAGGGCTGGGGTGCGGTTGACCGCATACGAAAAATCCGCCTGCCAGCGCGTGTATTCGGCATATTTTGCACTGATGGATCCGTCCTCGAGCAGAGACGTGATCGCCTGTCGGATGTGCCATTCGGACGAGGTCAGCCGCTCGGTGATCTTTGCGGTATCAAAGACGAGCATGGGTGCGGCAATGCGTCCCACCTCCTCATCGGCAAAATAGTCAAGCAGACATTCCTTTTCCGGATACAGATAGGTGATGTATTTGTCAAGGAAGCCCGGTTCCGTACCGCCGTCCAGCGCTTCCAGCTCCACGCGCAGGGCCTCTTTGCCCGCTTCTGTCTTGCAGGATTTTGCCTGCTTCGATATCAGCGCACGCAGCGCGGTTTTCTGCTCGGCGGTCATCAGTACCTCTCTTGCCGGCGGCAAAAAGCACTCGGAAATCTGCTCGATTTTGCGCTGGGTCAGAGGGTCAAAGATGCCCATCTGGTCGATCATATCGCCGAAGAACTCCATGCGGACAGGGTTTGTTCCATGCGCCGGGTAGATATCGAGAATACCGCCGCGCAGCGCGTACTCACCGACACCGTCGACGAGATCGGAGCGGACATACCCTGCGTCGGACAGCGCTGTGACGATGCCGTTTAAGTCATAGTCAAGGTCGATGTCAATGGAAAAGGACCGTTCCTCGAGCACACGGCGCGGAATGGTGTACTGCAGGGCTGCATCAGGTACGGCAAGGACGGCATCGCAGGTGTTTTTCTGAATGGCGCACAATGCCGCAAGCCTCTCGTGCTCGTACTCACGGGAGGCGGTGACGTTATGGAAGATGAAGTCGCGCAGAGGATAGACCATGACACGCAGTCCGGCTTCTGCTAAGTCCGTCTGGATTTTCAATAGCTCCTTTTCGTCGGAGGGGATGCACAGAACCGGTCTGTCGGGCGAGAGCTTTCGCAGCTCCGACACCATCGCCGCGTAGAACATATCGCGCGCACCCTCGGCAAGTCCTGTGACAAGCATCGGATGGGGATTGCGCTCCAGCCGCTGCATGCGGTAGGTATCAAGAATTGCGGAAAATTCCTTCTCCGCGCGGAGAATGTCGTATAATAAGGTAAAGTTTTGGTCAGGCATAGGGGTTCCTTTCGATGTTTCTGTTGGCGATGCAATCCGACACCAACGAGCGCGTAGGGCGGGGGCTTGCTCCCGCCGTGTTATAATTTCGATTACAAAAAGATGGACAATATAAATTTTATGTTATATCATGGATTCACGGAACAGGATCATGTTCATAAGAGAAACGATAGATATGAATCATCCTCATTATGGGTGTGTTCGGATCGTTATGCGGCGGGAGCAAGCCCCCGCCCTACGCGTATGTGCGATGGTAGGAGTCAATCTCACTTCCCGCCGTTGCACAGTCTTGCGGCGAGATCGTAATCTTCTTTCAGCACCGCTTTCGTACCGGCAATCAGATCGGCGTGACGCGCGTCAACCGCGTCTCCGTCCGCCATCGGCAGCTTACCGAGAACCCAGTCGGCAAGATCGTATTCCGGCGTGGGCTTCTGACCGACACCGATCTTGATGCGCGGAAATTCCTGCGAGCCGATACATTCGATGATGCTCTTCA
>JAFTLK010000114.1 GCA_017455975.1 Clostridia bacterium
CGAAAACGAGGTCAGCGGAATGGATTCGGGAACCATCGTCGACCCCCGTCCGAACGCCTGCGAGTCGGTGATGACCATGCGCGGCGGGGTTTTGAGCGCAGACAGTACCCCGGGCAGTTCGGTATCCTGACAGACAAACGCAGAACAACCCGCATCGATGATGTCGCGGATGGTCTGCTGCTGCGGCAGGATCAGCCGTCCCTTGGGCGCGGCTTCGTCGATCGGGCAGACGAGCACAACAACATCCCCCGCTGTCAGCAGGTCGGAGACGATCTTTTTATCGTTCTTTTTCTCCTTCGCCATCGCGCCGAGCCGTTCCTTGATGGCATCGATCCCCATTCCCGTCACAGCGGAAGCATACAGAACATCCTCCGTATCCGACTTGCCGCCCCCGGTGAGGTCGGCTTTATTTTTGACATGGATATAGGGGGTCTTGCGTTTCTTCAGATCGTCGAGAAATGCGGCTTCGTCGGGCGTGAGGTTTTCCGCCGCGGCATCGGTGACGAGAATCGCAATATCGGTTTTGCCAAGCACCTCGCGCGTTTTCTCCACGCGCATAGCCCCAAGCGCACCGGCATCGTCGTCAAAGCCCGCCGTGTCCCAGATCATCACAGGACCGAGCGGCAGAAGCTCCATTGCTTTCTTCACAGGGTCGGTCGTCGTGCCCGCAACATCGGAGACAACCGACAGCTGCTGTCCGGTCAGCGCGTTGACAAGAGAAGATTTTCCGGCATTGCGGCGTCCGAAAAACGCAATGTGCAGACGCTCGCCGGAGGTGGTTTCGTTGAGTGACATAGACAGTTCCTTTCAAATGTTCATTGATTTACGGTTCGATATATGTGCGGCATACCTCTTCCAACAAAAGAAAATCACAGCTGTTTGCAAGCAGACCGGGATTATTACCGAGCAGAACACGCTTGTATGTACGCCGTGCAAGGTGTTCAATGTCTTCATGATGCTTTCGACAGTATAAAAGCTCCTGCGCAAGCAAAGAACGATATGCGCGATCCGGCTCATCCTCAATCCGCCGTTCTCGCAGCAATGCTCTCGGAACAGGAAACATATAATTAAATCGCAGAGAACTGACAACATCGCCGCTTTCACTGTATATCAGAAAATTATCGGGCTTTTGTTCTTTGTAAGAGGTGACCGGAACGTAATACGCCATGTCCCCAACCTGCAGGACGATGCCGCACAGGAATTTGGGTTTTCGTTTATCACCATAATCCATATTGGGAACACGGCTGAACCCTCGTTTGTTGATTTCAGCTTCTTTCAATGTATCAACATAAGTCAGATCAACCGTAAAAAAGTTCAATTTTTCCATGTTGTCATCTCCAAAATCAGAAAGGGACGATTTCTCGCCCCTCTCATCCATTAAAGACCACTGTCAAGGCCGTGGTGCACCTTTCATAAATCATCTGCTCTCAAAGCGGCAGGGCGCTTTTCATAAATCATCTGCTCTCAAAGCGGCAGGGCACTTCGCAAAAGAGCATTTCTGCTCTGCACTATTATTATACTCCAAAATTGGAGTGATGTCAATAGTCACAGAAAAATTTCAAGTTACTTTTCACATTTCGTCCGGCGGGCGATTCGTGGCGACATTTTGTCGCGTTCGCCCCTACAAATTGAACGGATCCCCTCTCGTATCAGAACCGGAAATCGCGCCGGTTGGAATTCTTGATATCCTCGATGTTCTTCTTGGCAATTTCCTTGACCTTGGGGTTCGTGATCTTCTCCAGTTCCGCGTCGATCATGGCAAAGCCCTTTTCTTTCGTTGCGGGTGATGCGTAGTCGACCAGGTATTCGCACAGCGTCATCAGCGCATTGGGATGGCAGCAGTTGATGATCTGACCGGACTTGCACAGGCTCATGAAGCGGTCGCCCGTTCTTCCCTCGCGGTAGCACGCGGTACAGAACGACGGGATGTGACCGTAGTCCATCAGCCATGCAATGACCTCGTCAAGCGAACGCTGGTCGGAGACGTCAAACTGCTCGGTATCGTGCGGACGTTCATCGGCAGAATAGCCGGCATAACCGCCGACCGACGTTCTCGAACCGCCGGACACCTGCGAAACGCCCATGTTCAGAAGTCTGCCGCGCACCGTTTCGTTTTCGCGCGTGGAAATGATGATGCCGGTATACGGAACGGCAAGACGGATGCAGGCGGTGATCTTTGCAAACGTATCGTCGTCGATGCCGTTGTCGAACTGGTCGGGGTCGATGTCGTCGGCACGCTTCAGACGCGGCACGGAAATGGTATGCGGACCGACGCCGTGTACCGCTTCCAGATGCTCTGCGTGCATGATCAGACCTGCAAACTCATACTTGTAAAGCTCCAGTCCGAACAAAACGCCAAGTCCGACGTCGTCGATACCGCCTTCCATCGCGCGGTCCATTGCCTCGGTATGATAGCAGTAGTCGTGCTTGGGTCCTGTCGGATGCAGCTGCTCATAGCTTTCCTTGTGGTAGGTTTCCTGGAACAGGATGTACGTACCGATGCCCGCATCCCGCAGCTTGCGGTAGTTTTCGACGGTCGTTGCGGCGATGTTGACGTTGACGCGGCGAATGGCACCGTTCTTGTGCTGGGTGGAATAAATGGTGTTGATACATTCAAGAATGTACTCAATCGGATTGTTCTTGGGGTCCTCGCCTGCTTCAATCGCCAGACGCTTGTGCCCCATATCCTGCAGCGCGATGACCTCGGCGCGAACCTCCTCCTGCGTCAGCTTCTTGCGCGGAATGGTCTTGTTCTTGAGGTGGTACGGGCAGTAGACACAGCCGTTGACGCAGTAGTTGGACAGATACAAGGGCGCGAAAATGACGATGCGGTTGCCGTAGAACGCCAGCTTGATTTCCTCGGCGATCTTGTAGATCTTCTCGATGACCTCCGGGTCGTCGCACGCCAGCAGCACGGATGCTTCGCGGTGGGTAAGACCGGCGCAGTTCCAGCCGTTTCCGGTCTTCTTCGGACGTGCCTTTTCGAGAATTTCGTCGATCATCGCACGGTCGTTTTTGTGTGCCTCGGCGTAAGCCAGCGTTTCGCGGATTTCTCCGTCGTTGATGAATTCTTCTGCTTTGAGTGATTTGGGATTGTAGTTGAACATGGTTGATTACCTCATATTTGTTTGTTGATGGATGATGCTATTTTTATGGTGGTAATGTTATACGCAAACGTGTCTTTATATCTGTAGGGGCGTGCATCGCGCGCCCGCACATGAAGATGATTTCATAACAATTTTGAAGATGTAACGTGGATTTGCCAACGAGATGTGTGAAATTATTTCATGTCTGTGCACCCACGGCGGGCGCGCACGCAATTTATTGATGTAGGGGCG
>JAFTLK010000115.1 GCA_017455975.1 Clostridia bacterium
GATGAAACACTCCGCGGAATCATTCACGAGGAATTATCGGCCTTCCGTGCCGGCATTCGGTCGCTGGAAGAAACCACCAAAATCATCGACTCCCGCGTGTGGATTTACCTCAATGAATGACGCAAATGTGTGAATAAATTGTAAATTCAAGCCGCGGCGTGTCACAGCCTGCGGCTTGGGACGTCTTATTATACACACTTCATTTTGATTTTTCTGGATTCCGGCAAAACTCCGCACTCGTCCTGTGCCTTGCGCCGATGGCGCTGATGGTCGGGGCGGCAGAAGTTTCGGTTTATGTACTGCATGGTAATTGCCTAACCTGCGGAACCAAAAATGAGATTGTCGGTTATAACCAACTGATTCCGCACCCCACCGTATACTACAAAGAAGACGGCAGTTATTATTGCCGGGTTTGTGGATACAATATGGATTAAAAAGGAGTATTTGTTTATGAAACGATGTTTTCTGCTGTTTCTTACATTATTTGTACTGATTTCATGTACAGGCAATGATATTCCCGCAGCGCCGGTTACCACATCCAATATAACAGAAAACAACACGGATTTCATAACAATGTCAACCGAGGATACCGCAGCCGAGGACACCACCCCCGTGTCCTCAGCTGCATCCCCCGAACCCACCATCCGTTATGAGAAACAGTACAACGTCACCAAAATCACAACGACCTCATATGACACCTTTCAATACCAATACAAAGACAAATTCTATCAATCCACCTACCGCCGCATCGATGGAGAACGCCGTGTTTGTCTGACTTCGTGGAATGGAGACGGCAGCATTGCGGATGTTGTATATTACCCCGATCCCGATCCGGATGCATGGAATCCTCCGTTCTATATTTTCCCGTTATCCGACGGGCGGACAGTGATGGTTCATGAGGCTCGTATCTGGGATCAGAACAAAGAGCACAGTCACTTTGATCTCCAAATCACACTCCTTTCCGCCGACCATACGGTCGAAAAACAAACCACGGTTCCGGACGATATGCACGTAATTGCATCGGTCATGCGATATGCCCCCTGTGTCCTTTATGAGAAGACAGACGGCACCTTTTCTTTGATTTTTACTTTGCACCGCTACATTCCAGGTGCCTTGGGTACCATTTTGGATAACACCATCTATGTGTACGATGAAACACTGTCCGAAGTGCAAAAAGTGCAAATTCCGGACGATGTCACCTCCGATACGATACACCGCATCGATGACAAGACCTATCGTGTCGGTAAATTCATCAATGAACTGCTCAAAATCGATACCACACTTGGCACTTCACGCCCGCACGGCGGTTTTCGTCTGCCTGCTTCTATGCTTGACGCTGTTGTCTGCGGTGCATACACCGATCAGATTTATTTCAGGGCAGATGACGGTTTGTATCTGTATCGGAATGATGCACAGCCGAAGATGTTGATCGAATGGAGCAGCTCCCCGTTTTCCATTGCTTACATGCGCGAGCATGGCAGTACCATCCACATCATCGACGATACCCATTTCTTTATCGAATCACAGGCGAAGTTGAGTGAGGGTACCTCGACCGGTGTGTTCCATGTGGAGGTCACCGAGGTACCCGTTGTGGAGAAACCAACACTTAGGCTTGCATATATCGGTTTAATCCCGTCCGGATGGCTCAATGATATGGTCTATTACTTCAATCAGCAGAGCACGGAGTATCATATTGAACTACAGCAGTACCTGTGCCAATCGAGCGATGAGGAACAGGCAGTGTTAAACGAGCTGCTGCTGACCGAGCCGAGACCCGATATCTTTTTCAGTGAGTCCACGGACCTTTTTTCTGTACATAACGGCAAAAACATTTACCTTGATCTGTCACCTGTCACATGTGGTAAGGTGTTTGGCTGTATCTATGACATCCACGGTGAAAACGGTGCCTTGTATCAGCTGCCGCTTGCCATGACTGCCGCACTCCTTGTCAGCCCGAGCGAAATCGAGGACGGTGCTCTGACATGGGAAGAACTGGACAAGCTCGTGGATACCTCGGATGACAGAAATATTCTGACCTCTGATCCGAATCTGGATACCATCATTTATCAGAACACACTGATGCAGTTTGTAGACCGGGACAACCAAACGGCCTCCTTTGACTCGGAAGCATTTTCCACCGCCATCACCGTTCTGCAAAAGCTCGATGGGGTGACCGATCCCACCGCAGGACAGCTGACACATCAATCGGGGCATTACTGCATCACAAACGGTATGCTTCCGCTGCGCATTGCCGACGGCGGTATCAAACTCTTTTCATTCCACTTTAACAACATTCGCGCCTACGGTGCAATGCGGCTGATCTTCGGTGACACACCGTATACACTCTGCGGCTATCCGACCGTTGACGGTTCACTGAGCGCAAGAATCCACGGGAAGTCCTATCTCTCCGTTTCCGCAGAGTGTGCATATCCCGACGCGGCACTTTCGTTCGTTTCCTTTTTGCTCTCGGATGACGCACAGACCAACACCACGCTGACTGACAATGCATTGCCCGTCACGCCCTCCGCCATGCAGGCGATGCTCGATCTGCACCGCTGGCAATATTACGACAAACAGCTTGGGCGTGATCTGACAGAATCGCCCGACACGCAAACGCTATTCCTATCATGGCATGGTACGACCCCGGAATTTGATCCGGGATACGGCAATACCAATGCAGACGGAACACCGGGTGATAAAGCCGCAGAGATCTTCCATATCATGAACTTTACCGAAGAGGACGACCGCCGTATCATGGACTTTTTCAACAATGTCACGACATATGTTTCTGCCGATGATCAAGTAGAAACGATTGTAAACGAGGAGCTGTCATTCTGGTACGGCAACGCAAGATCGCTTGAGGATACGGGAGATATCATCAATTCCCGCGTGTGGATCTACTTGAATGAATAATCGGTCATCATACCACGTTTAATCAAACATCAATAAAAAAAGCACGAAAGGAATGTACCCCACATGAAATATTTTCTCTCCATACTATTACTGCTCACCATGCTGTTTTGCAGCTGTACGGTCTCACCCGGATCGGATCAGACGCAGTCAACGGGAGCCGTTGACCGTGGAGACGGAGCTGTGTCAGGCGAGGTACATTCCGACATACCAATGCAGCTGATCCGTGAATATCAGACAACGGAGATATCTTCCGGTGTGGGTCTTAGCAAGGTGGTGGAAGATATTTTTCCGGCCGAGGACGGATATTGGGTTTGTTTCAGCGTATATGAGGATTCCGAGTACAAAACACGCCTGGAACGGTATACAGAGGCGGGGGAGCTTGTCGAAACGGTGTATGTCCCGCAGCCGAAGGGATTGTCCGAGGATGGTTTGGAACTGTACCGTGCCTTCACTGCGTGTCCTCTGCGGGACGGTCAGTGGTTTCTTCTGACCGATCTGTATGACGGTACAAATACGTATCCGCAGGCATTCATTTTGTCGGCGGAGGGCGATGTTCTGCATTCCATGACCGTGCCGTTTCCCATGACCATCGGTACCTACTGCGCACGCAGTGACGGCGACGGCGGTCTGTACTTTCTGATTCATGACGATACAAGACTTTGGTATTATGATGAAACGCTGACGGAACGTGCTGTGATCGAAGTGCCGGACAGAGGGACATTCTCTGCAGATTTTGCGCAGTATACAGGCGATGTGTTTTGTATTGACCGCAATGCTTCCGACGGCAGGGGAGAGTATCAGATCGATCTCAGCGAGCAGAGTATCAGCGTTGTCAAACGTGAACTGCCCGAAGAATTCCGTTATTCCAGCTTCATATACGGATTGAACGGGGAAATCTATGTCATCGAAAATGAGGGCATTTCCCGCTATACCGATGACGGTGCGCTGATTCCCATTCTCAAATGGGCGGAATGCGGGCTTCAGAAACAGACAGACGGCAGAACCTTCTGGATCGTGAACGATACCGCGATTTTGCGGCGGTATTCGGAGACCGTTGAACGAAAATTCACCGAAAAACTGGCACACATCGCTGTAGTGGAGCGCGAAGTACCGATTGAGTATCAGGAAATCCGCATGAAAATCTGCATGGACCTCGGTCTCGAATGGCTGACGGCGGCAATTTCCGAATTTAATAACAGGAACAGTCAGTACCATGTGACAGCCGAGATCATCGCATACAATGAATTTAATGATGTGCTTCTGTTTGATGAGGAAACGGACATTTTGGTTGCGGATAATGTCTGGCGGTTTTCCGAGCATTATGATAAACAAGCATTCCTTGATATCAGCAGCGAGCTGCAGGGCATCCTGCTGGACGGCGTATATGACAGCTATGTGACCGCGGACGGTGCGCTGTATTCCTTCCCGCTGTCCCTGTCATTGACAACACTTGTTGCCAAGAGCGACTGTGTGGGGGATGCACCGCTGACATGGGAGAATCTGTATGCGTACCGTGATGCGCTGGCGGAGGATGCTTATCTGATCGCCCCCGAATATATCGGCGGCGCGGGATCTTACATCGTTGACAGCAGCGGGCAGAAGCGTCCTCTTGATATCCAGATGAGCGACATGATTCAGTATATGTACCGGAATGCGCTGGTCGATTATGTGGATTATGAAGGCATGACCTCTTCTTTTGATTCCCCGCAGTTCCGCGACATGATTCAGTTCCTCGATTGGCTGTCCTCTCATGTGGATGCGAATATCGGCGGATTACAATTGTCAGATGTCATTGGAAACCGCATTTCCAACGGTCTGCTGGTCAACCGTATTCGCGGTGACGGTGTTGCGTTTGTTGAAGCAAACATACAGCATGTGCTTCACTTCTCGCTTCTGCAAAGAATCTACGGAGAACATGAATATACCCTGTGCGGCTATCCGTCGGCGGACGGCGGATATTTTCTGAGCAACAGCGGGCTCTATCCGGCCATTCTTGCCGATACCGATGTGAAGGACGGCTGTCTGGAATTTTTCAGGTTCCTTGTGAGCGACGAAATGCAGAGCCATGCGTTGTTTCGAAACCTTCCCGTGACCCTTTCTGCAATGAAGGCACAGCTGGAAGCAAACCGGTATCAGTATTTCTACACCAACGATATTGAGATGCTGGAGAACGGTTCATCGGCGGAAGTCCGGCTGATGGAGATCGACAGCTGGCATGAGGCAGTCGAGGATTACAATAAGAACATTCTCCATACTTGCGAAGAATATTGCTTCACGGAAGACGATATTGCACAGATACTGGATTTCTATTCGGGTATTCGTGTACGCAGCGATGCTGATACAAATATTTTGTCCATCGTCAATGAAGAACTGTCCTATTGGAGAGCCAACGCACGCTCCCTTGAAGAAACCACCAAAATCATCGATTCCCGCGTCTGGATCTACTTAAACGAATAAGCCCCGGGGTGCTGCATGTTCTTGCAGCACCTCCTTCACTTCCCCGGATGATACAAAACATACCGGGATGTGATATTTTTTTGTCAAAAACCACGAATTTTCGGAAAAGACTTGATTTTCTCCGATAAAGAGGTTATAATAAAAGATATCAATAAAAGAAAGGAATGATTTTTCACAATGGCTGAAAATTGTACCCATGATTGCTCTACCTGCTCCGCCAACTGTTCGAGCCGCAAGCCCGAAAGTCTGCTGGCGCCTGCAAACAAGGGCTCCAATGTCAAAAAAGTCATCGGCATCGTATCCGGTAAGGGCGGTGTCGGTAAGTCCATGGTCACCTCGCTTCTGACGGTTCAGATGAATCGCCGCGAGTATAAGACCGCCATCCTCGACGCTGACGTCACCGGTCCTTCCATCCCGAAGGCATTCGGCGTCAAGGGCGAGATCTTCGGCAACGAAGAAGGCGCAATGTTCCCGCTCGTCTCCAAGATGGGCACCAAGATCATGAGCGTCAACCTGCTGCTTGAGGACGAAACCACGCCGGTCGTCTGGCGCGGTTCCCTGATCTCCGGCACGGTCAAGCAGTTCTGGTCCGATGTCTGCTGGGATGAAGTCGACTACATGTTCGTCGATATGCCTCCCGGAACGGGCGATGTCCCGCTGACCGTCTTCCAGTCCCTGCCGCTCTCCGGCGTTATCATCGTCACAAGCCCGCAGGAGCTGGTCTCCATGATCGTTGCCAAGGCTGTCCGCATGGCAAAGATGATGAACATCCCCGTTCTCGGTATCGTTGAGAACATGTCCTATGTCGTCTGTCCCGACTGCGGCAAGAAGATCAACATCTTCGGACAGTCCAAGCTCGAGGCGGTCGCCGCAGAATACGGTCTGCCGATCCTCGGCCGCATCCCGATCGATCCGGCACTGGCATCCCAGTGCGACAACGGTCTGATCGAGCTGTTCGAGGGCGACTATCTTGCAGACGCGGCTGACGCTGTGGAAGCGGCTCCTGTCCGCAACTTTGAAGAAAACGCATAAAATACCCTTTCATTTGTTCAAAGAGGAGCTGTCGTATCAAGGCAGTTCCTTTTTGTCTTTTACAGCGGAGGTGTGTTGTTTGTATCAATACCAATTCGATCCCGAAATCCATCAGATGCTGATCAATTTTTACAATATCTGCGGCCTTCGTGTCGGCATCCATGCACCGGATATGACCATACTGACCGAATATCCGAAAAAATCGGACAAATACGAGAATTACCGATTTTGTGACCGTATCCGTTATTACAGCAATTCCTTCACAGAACGTTGTTCTGCCTGTGACATTGCGGCATTTCGTCATATCAAAGCAACCAAAAAAACGTATATTTACCGATGCCATCTCGGCTTTATGGAAGCATTGATTCCTATCATAGCAAACGATGAAATCATCTGTGCGATTATGATTGGGCAGGTACGTGATGATACCGTCACACCCGACACCGGGAAAATGCGTGAATATCTGATCTCCATCGGTATTCCCGACGCCGCCTTACGCGATGTCATCCAATCCTATCAGAATATGTACCATATAGGCATATCCCGCTTTGAAGCATTGGTTTACTTTTTGGAGATCTGCGCACAGAGTATTTACGACAACCGCTGGATTCGCCGCGGTGAGCAAAGCATCGCCGAAAAATTCAAAGATTATATTCATACCAATCTCTATAACGATTTGAGTATTTTTTCGACTGCATCCGCACAGAATATCAGTGTGCCGCATCTTTCACGCATCATCGCGCGTGATCTGAACACCACATTCACCAAATATCTGAACAGCCAGCGCATGGAGGTTGCCCGCCTGCTTCTTCGCACAACGGAAATGACCGTCAATGAGATTGCCCTGCATCTATGCTACAACGATCCTGCATATTTTATGCGGCTTTTCAAACGGGATACCGGTATGACCTGCACTCAATATCGCAAGGTCTCCCAGACATTGCCCGACGATGGCAGAGACAATCCGTTCTGATCGCATCACAGAGCGGTCCGACATGGATTTTTATCTGCTCAAAATCAAACGCAAAGTCGATTTTATCGCATTTTCCCGAATTTTTCCAAATAAAATGATAGAATTGTCCATATTTCAGATAGTCCAATCCATTGAAATCAGATCGTTTTTTCAGTATAATATAATCAGTTAAAACGCCACCGTATTTTTTACAATATTATATTATAAAGGAGGATTATCCAAAATGAAAAAGGCATTATTTCTTTTCGCACTTTGTTCTCTCGTTGCTTCCATGACCGTTTCTGTTTCCGCAGAAACCAAAGCAACCGCTCGCGAAGCAACCGTTAAGCCTGAAATCGACGGCGTAATCGATCAGGTTTGGGGCGATGCTGACCGTATGTACGGTTCCAACTGGGGCGATACTACCGAAGGTCTGGACAACCCGTCTATTGTCAACTCCTATGCTTCCCTGATGTGGGATGCGGATGGTCTCTATCTGCTTGGTGTTATGTATGATACCACCATTCCGGATGCTGAAGACGTTGAAGCCCGCAACTCCATCGACTTCTGGGTTTCCGAAACCTATACCGATGACACCACCTTCGATGCAGCAGACGGCGACTGGCACTACTGCAAGGCTTCCACCGGTGAAGAAGTTTACTACTGCGGCAATGAAACCGTTTACGATGAAGCAACCACCGCTGTTGCTGTTTACGATGATCATTATGTCGTAGAAATCTTCTGCCCGTGGCAGACCGAAGGCTTCGCACCCGCAATCGGCACCAAGATCGGTTTCACGGTTTCCTTCAACGATGACATCGACCTCGATGGCGGTCGTGACTCTTATGCATTCTGGGAAACCACTGAAGTATCCGGCGCTTATTGGTCAGAAACACAGGCTCTTCCGAAGATCGAATTTGTCGCAGGTCCGGAAGTTGCTGTTGACGAACCCGCTGAAGCACCCTCCACGGATGCACCCGCTGAAGCACCCATTACTGCAGACGCCGGTATCGTTGCCGCAGCTGCTGTCATGGCTGTTGCTGCAGGTGTCGTTCTCTCCAAGAGACATTGATTTCCGCAGAGGCGCTGTCCATTTGATATAACTGAATGATGTATTGGCACTGCCGCAGTTTTTCTGCAGCAGTGCCGTTTTACGTTCGTGATTCTGCACAGAATCCGTGCAGGGTTTTTGTGCATACAGACGAATTTTCGGAATCGGTCATTTTGGGCGGAAACATGCTGTTCTTGTTCAAACATTTGTGATATAATAAAAGCATCAAAGATAAACGAAAGAAGGCGGCTTGATCCATGAAACATCTCATCCCCGTGCTTGTTGTGCTTTGTCTGCTGTTGC
>JAFTLK010000116.1 GCA_017455975.1 Clostridia bacterium
AGCGCGTCTGGGACATCATGCGCTGTATCGACGTACTCTGCAGCCATTTCACCGAACATATCGACCCCGAACGGATTCTATGTCTGGGCAACTCCGGCGGCGGTACTGCAACGGTATATGCCGGCGCACTGGACGAGCGCATCAAGGTTTCGGTTCCGTCCTGCGCGGTCTGTACCTATGCAGACTCCATCGGCGCGATGCTGCACTGTGAGTGCAACTTCGTTCCCGGTGTTGCAGAACAGTTTGACATGGGCGATCTGTGCGCGATGACCGCACCGCGTTCGCTCGTGGTTGTCTCGGGTGCTGAAGACCCGATCTTCCCGCTCGAGGGTGCGAAGGTATGTATTGAGGTCGGACGCGCCGCATACAACGCCTACGGTGCTGACGACAGCATCCATCATGTGATTGGTGCCGGCGGACACCGCTTCTACGCCGATGACAGCTGGCCGACGATCCACCGAGAGCTTGCCAAGATTTGATATCATGTCAGAACGCATCCTGTTTTTAACCGATCTTGACGGAACGCTGCTGCGTCCCGATGCCACACTTGACCCCGATGATGCCCGCCGCATCAATGCGCTGACGGATGCCGGTTTCATGATCTCTTATGCAACCGCGCGTACGATCCAGTCGGTAAAGCATATCCTCGCAGATATTCACTTCACCGAGCATTCTCCGCCGATTGCGCTGATGAACGGCGTTTTCATCCGCGATATGGCGCGGGGAGAATACCTTGACTGTGCGTCGTTCTCCCGTGAGACGGCGGAGCATCTTCTCACCGCATTTGAAAACCGCGGTCTGCACCCGTTTATCTATGCCGTCAATGAAGACGGGGAGCTGATGACATATTACCGCGAGATCCCGAACAGCGCGATGAAAGCCTTCATGGATGAGCGCGTGACCCGCTACAAAAAGCCATTCCGCCGCTTCACAGAGCTCACCGAGATCGACGGTACAATCGTCTACTTCTGCCTGATCGCATCCATGCAGGATGTCAGCCGTGCTGTCCGTCAGCTGGAAGACCGACTGCGTCATATGGAGGTCCCCGACATCCGCTTCACCTATTACCGCGATCATTACGACGAAACTGTCTGGTATCTTGAAATCTTCGACTGCCGCGCATCCAAACAGCACGCGGTTGATTTTATACGCAGCTACACGGGTGCCGACCGCGTCATCGCGTTCGGCGACAATCTGAACGACCTGCCGATGTTTGAAGCCTCTGATCTGCGCGTTGCTGCAAAAAACGCCAACCCGGCACTGATCGCGCAGGCTGACGAAATTGCCGTCGACGGCGTTGTTACATGGATTGAAACTTATCTGAAATTCCGCAATCTCATATAGAAAGGACAACACTATGATTACCTCTGATTTTGGCTATATCATTGCCACCGATTATGTTCCCGCAGACGGCAAAACCGATGTCTCCGACGCTTTGCAGGCGCTCATTGATCAAAATCCCAACCGCACGATTTTCTTCCCCGACGGTATCTATCTTCTCTCCAAGCCGATTCTGACCCCGGCGCATCCCGAGCACAGCGTTTCTCTGAAGCTGTCTGACTTCGCCGTTCTCCGTGCGTCAGAGGATTGGACCTCCGAGGAAGCCATCGTCCGTCTCGGTGCTTCGCATCCGGCAAATGATATCTATACGATCGGCTCCAACTATTCCTTCTCCGGCGGCATCATCGACGGTGCAGACCGGGCAAGCGGCATTTCCATCGACGGCGGACGCGAAACCGTCGTGCGTGATGTTTCGATCAAGCATACACGCATCGGCATCCACATCAAGCGCGGTGCCAACTCCGGCTCCTCCGACGCAGATATCTCCGGTGTCAACATCATCGGCACGGGCAAAACCAATTCCGTCGGTGTTCTGCTCGAGGGCTACGACAACACGCTGACCAATATGCGCATTGCAAAGGTCTTCATCGGTGTCCATCTGCGCTCCTCCGGCAATTCCCTGCGCAACATTCATCCCCTGTATACCTGCGACGGAACCGATTATCAGAACAGCTGCGGCTTCCGCGACGACAACGGCAATAACTGGTACGATTACGCCTACTCCGATCATTTCGGCATCGGCTACCGTCTCGGACGCGGTGTCTCGAGCATCTTTACAAACGGCTTTATCTGGTGGTATTCCTCCGGCGGCGGACGCCACGCGGCGGTTCTCTGTGACGGCGCGTTTGACTCTGTCATCACGAATCTCAAGATTGGCTTCTGCGGTACCGAAACCGATAACCCTGTCCTCGTCGAGCTCGATGCTCCGGGCAAGGGACGCGGTGTCTTTGACCGTCTTGCCGTCAAATTACAGGAAGTCAAGGGAGACGCGCATCTGCGTTATCTGCAGAACGGCATCATTCCGCAGTAATGATTTTATCAATCTAATCATTTTGTAGGGACAGGCGTCCTCGACTGTCCCTATAGGCGTCCCGACTGTCCCTGTGCAGATCAACACAAGGGACAGTCGGGGACGCCTGTCCCTACTGTTTACTGGATTCACCGTCAGTATTTGATGAGATAATATATCACATACCCCCAGCCGAAAACGCCGTGCAGAATCGCCCAGCCGACGGACTTCCATGTCACATAGCTGATGACCATGGCAAGTGCAGAGCCGAATGTAACACCGACATTGACCGAGGAGCTCTTTGCAGCATTTCGCTGCTCCTCCGCCTGTACCTTGTGCTCCAGCTCCTGTACCTTGTACAGCAGCATTTCGTACTGCTCTTCATTCCGGGGTTCCGCCGCTCTGCCGCCGAGCAGTTCTGCGACAGTAATGTCCAGTGCAGAACACAATGCTTCAACAATCGCATAGTCCGGCATACATTTTCCGTTTTCCCATTTGGAAACGGTTTTGTTGGAAACACCGAGTTTTTCAGCCAGTGCTTCCTGCGTCAGATTCTTCTCACGGCGTTTTGCCGCGATGAACGATCCGATTTCATTCTGATTCATTGTGAATCGCCTCCTTTGTACTTCAATGATACCACAAATCGTGAATTTTTCCATCCCCCAGTAGGAGAATTTGCGTGGAATCTCCGTGCTGATACAAAAATGGCGCCGTACCAACCGTACAACGCCGTTTTTTGATTTGATAAGTGCTTTCGGAGAATCCAGCAATGAAGATTTTTTACACAGACCGTGCTTATTCGATTGCCCCGTACTGCTCCAGCAGCGTGTCAAGCTTCTTGCTGCACGCCTTCATATTGGCTGCAAGCGTCGATGCTGCGGCGTCAACGTCTTTCATGACAAGCTGACGGAACTGGGACATAGGATTGTTCAAACTTGCATTGTAAATATACGCAAAGTCAAACTTGACCGAGTTACGGATCATATCGAGCATCTGGGAGGTCTCGTCGTCGCGGCTGTACTTCACCTTCAATGCGGTTTCATAATATGCCGGCGTGACATAGCGGTAGGATTCGGAGCAAAGCGCTTCCATCACAGCAGCCACTGTGTCAGGATACATACAAGTGCCA
Source organism: Clostridia bacterium (assembly GCA_017455975.1). Lineage (GTDB taxonomy): Bacteria > Bacillota > Clostridia > Oscillospirales > CAG-272 > RGIG3925. Next base: position 3,480 of record JAFTLK010000116.1, read on the forward strand.
GGAATGGCAACGGAGGAAAAACCGTTGTGCGCAGAAGTGGTATATGCTTCCTGCGTTTCATCCAGCTTCGGCATCGGAAGGATACCGAAGTCATCCTCCATCTGACGGAGGCGGGATGCGCCCATCGGTGTGAACGGGATAAAGAGCAGTGTCCCCTCAGCGAACTTATTCAGCATATCAATTTCGCCGTCCGCATTGTCCTGCACACGCCAGGTAAGCTGCTTGTCATTGAGCAAAGACGATACCGCTTCAATAAAGTCAAAGGTGCGCTCGTCCTCACCGATGATGAATCTGGGCGTTCCGTCCGAATCACGCTCGGAAAGCGGCACGTTCGCACCGACAAGCAGAGCGTCGATCAGTCGGATGTTCGTGGTGGAATAGCCGTAAATGTCGCCGACATCATATTGCGAGTCACCGTTTACATCGGAGTATACGGCACGGCCAAGCTCCATCATCCGATCGATGGTCCACTTTCCGTCCCATACGGTGTCATACAGAACATCCTCGAAATAATTGCGGTAAAGAATCTTATTATAATAGACAAGATACATGCTCTCAATGAGCGTCAGCGAAACATCACCCGCCGCATAGTAGCAGCTGCCGTTGATGGTTGCCTGCTCCATGAAGTCCCCTGCCCACCACGGCTGTGAGAAGTCGAGGTAATCAAGCGAATTCAGATCGAGAAACATATTTTCAAGTGCCAGCGGTGTGGTGCCGCTCATATGGTTGAGCACCATATCGTAGTCGTCCGATCCGGCGGTGACAGACTTGCGGATCGCATCTACGACCTCTACATGCGAGTGAATGGTACTGGCTATCTTGATATCCTGAATTTTGATATTCAGACGTTCTTCCACAGTCATCTGACGGTTGTATAATGCATCATTGACAATATCGCCGGTCGATGCTTCTGCTGTGACCTCGATTGCGAGATCTGCGCCGTCATCGCGGTGAAGAATGCGGATTTCCTGCCCCTCAAAATCCAGCGCGGGCAGGTTGTCCTTGATCTGTGCGCGTTCGTTACCGTCCGTGACGGCGGCAGTTTCTTCAACAGAAGTCGTGTCCACGGCATCGGTTACAGCAGGAGACCCAGCGTCAGAGCAGGAAGCAAGTGCCGATGCAAGCATCAGCAGCGCAAGCAGAAATGGAGATACGCGGTTTTTCATGATAATTACCGTGGCTTTCGCTTGTTGAAAGCCTTCCTTTCTTTGTCTGATATCGAAATTATTCCACAACAAAGATAAACGGATAAACATCCTGTCCGCCGTCGACGGTATAGAACTCTGCATTAGGATACGTTTCCGCAACATATGCTTCCAGCGCCGCAACATCCTCAGCCGCAGCATCGTGTCCGACAAACGCGGTGATCAGATAGATCTCCTCGCCGCCCATCTTTGCAAGCAGCTTCTGCGCCGCTGTGAGCACATCCTTTTCGGAAACAAGCATTTCCTTGCCGACAAAGCCGATGAAGTCGCCGCATTCGATGTGTACGCCGTTCAGCTCCGCATCGCGGATGGACGGGCAGACATAACCGGTCGTGACCATATCCATTGCCACGGTAAACATCTCGGTGATCGCTTCGGGATCGCCGGACTGGAAGTTCATCGAGGAAATCGCCGCATATCCCTTGCCGAGGTCCTTGGACGGGATGACGTGTACTTCGCCCTTCTCCCACAGTCCTGCCGCCTGGTTTGCCGCCATGACGATGTTTCCGTTGTTCGGGAAGACGAAGATATGCTTTGCGTTGACTTCTTCAAACGCCGCCAAAAAGTCCTGTGCGGACGGATTCTGCGTCTGACCGCCGGAGACAATGGCATCGACGCCGAGCTGACGGAACAGATCGGCAATGCCGTCACCGGATGCAACAGCAACCGTACCGAAGTCCTTCTGTACACGCGGCTTCTCTGCCTTCGGTGCTTTCTTTTCATCGGAAATGGTCTCGCTGTGCTGTACGTTCATATTCTCAATCTTCAGCGTGAGGAACTCACCGTACTGACGGCAGAATGCGAGCACCTTTTCCGGAGTGAGCGTATGGACATGGAGCTTGACGATCGAATCTGTCTTGAAGCAGACGATCGAATCACCGACCGTCTTCAGGAAATCGATGATGACAGCCGGATCGAATGCGTCAATATCGACTTTAGCGTTCTGCAGCTGAATCAGAAGCTCGGTGCAGTAGCCGTAGGTCATTTCGCTGTCGGGACCGAACGATGACAGATTCGCCGCAGGTGCGCTGATCTGGGACGGCTGCATCTGATCCGTAACCTTTTCGCCGCGCAGAATCTTATAAAAGCCCTGCATGATATAGAACAATCCAGCACCGCCGGAATCAATGACGCCTGCTTCTTTCAGCTGTGCAAGAAGCTCGGGTGTTCTCTGCAGAGAGTTATACATTTCCTTGATCAGATCGGAGAACAGCGTCATGATTGTGCTGTTTTCATCAAGACGCGATACCGCGTATTCGACCGATTCACGTGCAACCGTAAGAATGGTTCCTTCCGTCGGCGTAATGACAGAAGCGTATGCATAGCGCACACCTTCCTGCAAAGCCGAGCCGATCACTGCCGCATCCGCCTTCTTGTGGCCAGCGAAGCCCTTTGTCATGCCGGCAAAGAACTGCGACAGGATAACGCCGGAGTTGCCGCGTGCACCGAGCAGCATGCCCTGCGACATTTTCTTGGTAACATCGGCCAGATTATCGGTATCCATCCCCTGCAGAGCGGCAACACCGCCCTCAATGGTCATGCGCATATTATCGCCGGTATCGCCGTCGGGAACCGGGAAGACGTTGAGATTATTGACCTCCTCGGCATTGGAGCGCAGCTGTGCCGCACCGCCGCGCACCATGTTGGCAAACATCTCGCCGTCAAGTAATTTTTCATTTACCTCCGCTGTGTTCTGCGGATCTTTTGTTTCGTTCTGATTCATATCTTCCTCTTTCAAACCATCCGGAATTATCAGTTGATACGTGCGTCACCCCAGTAGAACAGGGCGACAGTACCGGGCCCTGTATGGGAACCGATGACGGTGCCGATGGAGTTGATGAGTACCTTTTCCTTCAGATTCGGGAAATTTGCTTCGATCAGATCTGCAACCGCACGTGCATCTTCCTCACATGCGGAGTGGCAGATGTAAGCCTTGCCGGAATATTCGGTCCCGTTCACTGCGTGTTCCTTCATCAGTTCAACGATGCGGTTGATCGCACGCTTCTTGGGTCTGAGCTTTTCGCGAGGAATCAGCTTGCCTGCGTCATCCATATTGAGCAGCGGACAGATACCGAGCAGACCGCCGATGGCACCGGCTGTCTTGGAAACACGACCGCCCTTGACATAGAAGGTCAGGTCGGAGGAGAAGAACCAGATCTGCAGATTCTTTAAGTTTTCTTCTGCCCAATCCGCGACCTCGTCAAGCGACATGCCTTCGTCGCGGCGGTCAGCCATAGCATCGATGAGCAGACCGTAGCCGGATGCCGCAGACAGAGAGTCAACGATGCGGATCTTGCGGTCGGGGTATTTTTCAGCCAGCGTCTGCGCTGCAGCACATGCGGACATATACGAACCGGAAATACCGGAGGACAGTGTCAGGTGCAGGATATCCTTACCATCATCGAGGAATTTGGAAAAATATTCAATATATTCACCGGCGCTGACCTGCGAGGTCTTGGTGTCCGCACCGTCTACCATTGCCTGATAGAACTTGTCAAACGGAATGGACTGACCGAGGTCGTCGGGGTATTCTTTTCCGTCCAGGAAATAATGGAAGCAGATATAGGAAATGTTGCGGGACTCAAAATGTTCCTTTGCAAGGTCTGCCGTCGAGCAGCAGCTTAAAACATAATTGCTCATAAACATGGATCCTTTCAATTTGATTACAGACTAAAACCGTGCAGAGCACCCACGGACAATTGTACAGAGTGCATTCAAATGCATCAATAGATATATATATTGTATCATATTTCCATTATAAAATCAAGTACCGCAAGGCAAGATTTTCCCGATACATATAGTTTTTTTTACGATATCATGCAGTTTTTCTCTTGAACTCCGCTATTTTGCGCTTCCCGGCACACAGTATTCCATTCTGTGCTGAGGTGTAAGACGAATTTTTTCAAAAAAACAAAAAATTATTTCAAATATCACTTGACAAATTGTGTACAGTGTGGTATAATATTTACTGTTCGAGAGAACAAATACAACAATGGGATATTGTGTAACGGTAGCACAGCAGACTCTGACTCTGTATGTTGGGGTTCGAATCCCTATATCCCAGCCAAACAAAAATCCGCGTTCATAAGAATGCGGATTTTTGTTTGTATTATTCATTTTTCATTATTCATCATTCATTGTTCATTCATCCCACATGCGGATTTTTAATGAAAAATGTATAATGAAGTCGCTGCGCTGATGAATAATGAATAATGTTGTTGAAATCTTTGTAAATATATGATATAATGTTTTTGGAACGGAGGTGCAATATGAAAGAGAATATTTTAATTGATAAATCGATTGCTTTTGCCTCGCGTATTATTAAGCTTCATCAATATCTCATCAAAACGAAAAAAGAAACAATTATCTCAAAGCAGATTGTTCGTAGCGGCACCTCGATTGGTGCAAATATAAACGAAGCTAATTATGGTCAGAGTAAAGCGGATTTTATTTCTAAAATGCACATTGCATTAAAAGAAACCGCTGAAACAGAATATTGGATAAAATTGCTTACGATGTCCGAGTACATAACTGAAGATATGGGATCATCGTTATTGAGCGATTGCTTGGAAATTAAAAGAGTGTTGATTGCCTCTATCAACACAGCTAAAGAAAATAAGTAAAACGAGAAAAGCGGAGATTTCGAGAGATTTCTTCGCTTTTTTCGACTCTGAAGTTTTTCGAATTTTTGTAGATGCATTTCGGGCATTTCTGCTCTGTAGACAGATTCGAACCAGCGAAACGGTTGAAATGTTTACAAAGTTGTGGTATAATGAAAAAGAAAGGCGGTGAATCAAATGAAAATTTCCTTTTTTAAAAACGAATCTCATTTTCATCCGCGCATATCATATACTTTTGAAAATGCGGATTTGATTAGAATGGATGATAAAATACAAAATCTAAAGAAATATTCTACATGGTTGTTTATGCTCCCATTGTTGATTTTTATATTTGTATTTTACAAAAATCTTGGATCAAATTCTACTGTTTTGATTGCCATAGTGATTCTTTGCCTTCCCATACATGAGTTGTGTCATGCCCTATTTTGTTGGATAACGGGAAGAAAGGTTGAAAGAATATTCTTTTTCCCTTATAAAGGAGTTTTTTCTGCTCCGACTGCGTATGTAAAACCAGTTTTCGGGGTTTGGAATAAAAACCAAGTTCTTTTGTGGTCTATGTTCCCACTCATTCTATTGTCATTTGTTCCTGCATTGTTAGCCGTTTTTATTCCCTCTTTAAAAATATGGATGATATTTCTCTCACTTTATAATCTTTCGGTATCAAGCCTCGATATTATCGATATACTTTGCTTTCTCAAATTGCAAAAAAACTGTCTGCATTTTAGAGACTTTATTCTTACGGTTAAAGACACCGATAAACCTGTTATAATTCACCGGCTATCGGTAACACCGAAACTTGATAAAATAGATCATATTTGCTTTCAGTACGCCAATAACCAATTAACGGAAATAAATCCTCCCCCCGAATCGTCTGAAACAATCAAATTAAAACAAGAGTTTATCAAACAATTTAATTTCGATTCGTAAATATGCCTCATAGTTTTCTACATAGATTTCGTTTGCAAGCATGGCGTTAAAAGTCCGGTAGACAGCGGATACTTTTAACGCCCATCATCGCCAAGGGGTTATTGCACCCTCTGCAAAATCGGCGTGCATCTAAATCAGCCACACACGGTTTTACATCTAAATCGGACACACATCACTTCGGCACAGCCGATACATCACTTTTATATCGCCCTATTGGAGTACACCGTCATGAAAGAAAATCATACCACGATCTTGCTCACACGTGAAAACATTGAAAAACAGCTTTGGCAGCACAGTGCCATCGATTACAAAAAAGCAGTAATTGAGATTATCCTGACGGTCGTGCTCTGTGTTCCGATGACGTTTCTCATGTATTTTATCGTAAAAGATAACCATCACCGACTTTTCTTTGACATCGGATGTATGCTTCTGCCGATCTTTCCAATAGCGATTATGCTTTATCGGAGCTGCCGTACGTTCGTTGAGCGTATCTGTCTGAAGCGCGGCGCATTTGATATCATTGACTCCGCTCTTTATTACAAGGACGAAGCGTACAATCGGCACGGCATGCATTATTACCTCTATTTTGAAAGTTTTCCGAAGTGCGAGGTCGGACATACCGCATATCAGACGGCCTCTGCCGGAGATCCGTATATTCTTGTTCTCTACCGCACAAGAAGACAGCGTGTCAAGCTGTTCTATGCCGCAAAGATGTACAATTATCAGGAAACGTAATTTTTTTGAAATATTTTCAATCTTTTTCAAAAAAAGCATTGACAAACAATCTGCTCCGTGGTATAATATATATCGTTCGAGAGAACAAACACAATATTGGGATATTGTGTAACGGTAGCACAGCAGACTCTGACTCTGTATGTTGGGGTTCGAATCCCTATATCCCAGCCAGAAAAAAGCACTTGCGCAAGCAAGTGCATTTTTCAGTTATATTCGCCTGCGGCGAGTTCTATTGCTTCGCAGTGATATTCGGCTTACGCCGAGTGATAGTCGCGCGCTCACTATGTGAGCGTTGCGAGCTTTGGGAGGCGAATATAATATCACTGCGGAACGAGTGAAATACGCTTACGCGTGTGAAATTGCCTGCGGCAGTGAAATGCGCTTCGCGCGTGAGGAGAACGAATATCATTTCACATCGAACAAAGTGAGATATTTCACAATTTCCGCTGGGGAATTTATTTCACATTCGGCTTTGCCGGATATTTCACTTCTATCCCTCA
>JAFTLK010000117.1 GCA_017455975.1 Clostridia bacterium
AATCTCCTGCAGTCCGTGGAGCGACAGAGAGCACTTTGCCGCCGTTCTGCCGAAAAAATACATCATGTCGGCAAAGCCCAATCCCTCCTATCTTGCACAGACCTCCTTTGATGAGGATGTCATCCGTGCCGATCTGCGCCGTACCATCCGCGCTGCAAAGGATAACGGACTATGTCTGGAGCTTCTGCTCAAGGACATCACAACGGTCTGCGGCGATCCCCGAAGACTTTGGCGCTGGTCGGAGATCGCACTTGAGGAGACCGAAAACGCCGTACTGTAAGTTTCGCCGGCAGAACGGAACCAACGAAAGGAGACCATCATGACCGCAGAAAAAAAGGCAATCCGCCAATCCATCCATGACACGCTGACCGCCATGCGCGCAGACAATCTCGCCGCGGCAGAAGCTCTCTCCGATACGGTCAGCCTCACCGATTACGCCCATCTGACCCGTGAAACCGATGTCGGTCTTGTCTGGACCGAAGCACTGCAGACCGCGCTTGACGAACATGAGGCAGTCATCATCCCCGCCGCCGATGCGGTATATTACATCGACGACACCGTCACAGTCCCGGCAAACCGCAGAATCTCGGCATACGGTGCCACCGTCCGTCTGACCCCCGACTGCGATGTTCTGATGCTGCGCAACGCACACACGCTGGATGGCACCCATGCACCGATTGACCGCTCAAAGCCCGACTGCAATATCACCGTCTGCGGCGGACGGTGGGAGGAATCGCGCGACCGCCGTGCGGGATACGGGGCGACGGGACGTGCCGTGCACAGAATCCCGGGCGCCGATGACGAGCAGCGCGCGTTCTACGGCGTGTCCACGCTGTTTTATTTCGGCAATGTCAGGGGACTGAACCTCATCGACCTGACCTTTGTGCATACCGCTGGCTTTTCCGTGCAGACCGGTGCATTGGAAAACGGTGTCTTTGAGCACATCCGCTTTGAAAAATGCTTTGCCGACGGTCTGCATCTGAACGGCGATTCCGAAAAACTGTGGATTTCCGACATTTCCGGCGAGGTCGGCGACGATCTGGTCGCGCTCAACATGTACGACTGGCAGAACTCGTCCGTCGACTTCGGTCCGACACGCTGTGTATGGTGTGAAGGACTCGATCTTGCCCCGTCCTCTCCCTACAAGGCGCTCCGCATTGAGCCCGGTATCTACTATTTTGACGACGGCTCGTCGGTGGACTGCGGTCTGTTTGACGCGGTCATCCGGGACGTGCGCGGCATTGCAACCTTCAAAATGTACTATCAGACACCCCGCTACAAGCTGTTTGTCGAGAAGCCGGAGCGCGGTGCGGTCGGTTCTGCCGACAATCTGTTCTTTGAGAACATCCAAATTGACCTCGACCGTCCCATTGACAGCTTCCGCGAATATCTGGAGAGCGATCCCGTCCGCGGCGCGTTCGGTGCGTTTGAGCTCGGCTCCAACATCGGTTATGTGTCCTTTTCCGACATTGATATCACGATGTATCCCGAACGGTTTCCGCTGTCGTATCTTGTCACCGTCGGTCCGAAGTCGATTCTGTACAACGGATGCGAGATCTTTGACCCGTATCTGTCCTCCCACATCGGCACAGTGAACCTTGAAAACATCCGCGTCAACGGTATCCCGGCGACCGATGCAGAGCAGCTCATCCGCTGTGTGTCCTTTGACGATGTCAACGGAGACGGTATGTCAAGCGCCGCCGGAACCGTCGGAGAAATTCTTTTTTCATAATTTTTGAGAAACACTTATCCTGACCGCCTTTTGTTTTACTATACGGTCAAACGACCGAAGCAAAGGAGCACACCGCCATGACGCCATCGAAACAGCAATTATACGATATCCTCTGCGAACAGTATCTGCCCGCGTTTCTCGGCTTTGCGCGCAGCCGGGTCAGCGACGCGGATACGGCAGAGGAGCTGGCAGAGGAAATGGCATACCGCTGTGTCAATGCCATCGCCGAGGGACGCATCCGGGACAACCATGATGCGTATTTCTGGAGCGTGGCGCACAACACCTGCAAGTCCTACTATGCAAGACGGCAGAATGTCTCCATTGAGGAGCATGAACTTGGCAATGTGCTTCATGCAGACACCCCCTCCCCCGAGGAGCTGACAGAGGAAAACGAGGAATATGAGAACATCCGCCGGGCATTATCGCGCCTGTCGGGGCTCTACCGCCGGATTCTCATTGCGCACTACTACGATGAGATGCCGGTGTCCGACATCGCCGCCGCGTTTGCCATCTCCGAGGGGATGGTCAAGTTCTATCTGCGCTCCGGCCGTGAAAAACTCAAGGAGGTCTATCTGATGCAGAACACAACCGTTTCCGTTAAACCCGTCGAATTTTCCGTATACAAAGCCGCCATTGACTTCTCCCGCGTCAACGTCTGGGAGGTATTCCGCCGCAAGCTGCCGGCACAAATCGCCATTCTCTGCCACGACAAGCCGATGACCGTCTCTGCCCTCTCCGTTGAGACAGGCGTTCCTGCCGTGTATCTGGAAGAAGAGCTCGCACTGCTGCTCGATGCCGGCGTCATGCTCTCGCCCGCAAAGGACAAATACCGCACCAACTTCCATATTCTCAAAAAGAACACATTTGAGCAGGTCAAAACCATGTTTTCGGCTATGTACCGCGAATATCTGCCCCACTTCCGTGCGGCATATGAGAAGTATCTGCCGCGCCTCCGGGAAATCGGAGCCTTCCGCCACGGTGCGTCCGAGCAGGAATACCGCTGGTATTTCTATCTGCACGCCCCGGCGTTTGACTGGCGGAACATCTGGATGGCAAACAAGGATTACCCGCAGATTCTCTCCTGCGGCTCACGGGCGCTGATTTACGCCATGGAGGAGCCGACACTGCGCTTCTCCTCCGGTCACACCCCGACTGACCTGCCCGCCTCCGACACATCCCCCGCCGTCACCGTCTGGCCGTGTGATGTGACCGCGTTCGGCGAATTCCACCGTCAGGACGAGCTTCATCCGCGTGAGCACACTGAGAAATGCCGCGTGCTTGCCGCCATTGCACAGGGTCAGCCGCTATCCGACGACGAGGGCACCCGTCTGCATTGCGCAGAGCTGGCACAGCAGGGCTATATCGAGCACAACGGCGATCATTTTGTCAGCCGCGTTCCCGTCACCGATGCCCGCGTCCGTGCGCTGTTTGCGGAACTCGAAGCGGAGCTTCAGACAACCCTCGAAGCCCCGTCAAAGAAGCTCTATGACCGCATCTCCGATGTGGTAAAGACAACGCTTCCCCCGCAGCTTGCCGACTATGCACACGGCTTTACCGTGACGTGGCTCGGACTTTTGGAGGGTGCACTGTTTGCCGAAGCACTGTACGAGGACGGTTTTCTGATGATTCCCGAGGAGGATGACAACAGACCGTATGCGTGCAGAATTGTACTGCATGATTAACACAAAATGACAGCAGCCGCAGGTTGGATGAGTTCCGCCTGCGGCTGTGCTATTATTTGACCAATGATTTGGTTGGTATTCTG
>JAFTLK010000118.1 GCA_017455975.1 Clostridia bacterium
TGGCCGGTGTAGCGGATCCAGTCACCGATGCCGCGCAGGAGTGCTTCCTGCATCAGCGGGATTTCGCCTTCCCCGGTCGGACCGATGTTGAGCAGGTAGTTTGCGCCGACGCGGCGGCAGGCACAGAGCGTTTCGATCAGGTGTGCCAGCGACTTGTAGTTGACGTCAGCCGCACCGTAGCCCCAGTGTGCGTTCATCGTGTGGCACATTTCCGCTGCCATGTACTTGGTCATGCCCTCGCGGTCCATCGGTGTCGGACGACCCTGCTCGAAGGTAACGGAGTCAAGCTCGGGATTGCCCTGCTCGCCGCGGTGGGAAAGACCTGTGTTGTTGACGATGATCGCCTCGGGCTGATGCTTTCTGATGACCTTGTAAAGTGCGTCTTCTTCCCAATCCTCGTTCGGCTTGGACCAGTTGCCGTCGAACCACAGACCGCCGATCTTGCCGTATTCGGAGCAGAGGATTTCAACGGAATCGCGCAGATACTGCAGATATGCCTTGAAATCGTTGTTGAAGCGCGGATCGTACCAGTCAAGGGTGGTGTGATAGAAGAACGGAACGATGCCGACATCGTTGCAGGCATCGACATATTCGCGGATGAGGTCACGGCCGACGGGGCTGTGCGGTGCGTCGTAGGTGTTCAGACCCTTGGTATCGAACAGCGAGAAGCCCTCGTGGTGACGGGTCGTCAGCGTGATGTACTTCGCACCTGCCGCCTTTGCCGTTTCTGCGATCTTGTGCGCATCGAACTTGGACGCGGTGAAGGTGTGCTGTAACTTCTGATATTCCTCGCCGGGGATCTTTTTCATATGCTGGATCCACTCGCCCTGACCCATCTGGGAATAAAGTCCCCAGTGAATGAACATACCGAAGCCGAACTTCTCAAATTCGGCGACACGTTTTTCTGGAATCGGAATTGCCATAATTGTTTCTTCCTTTCTTATATAGAACATGATCGGAAAACGAAGTTTCCTGCTGATTCTATTTTACCATGATATCGGGCGCTTGTCAATGCGGGAGACGTATGTTTTTTGCTGCTTTTCCGCAGATGATGGGAAAAACCTTGACAAGAAGTTACGGAGCATGATATAATGAAAACAAAAAGCGGATATAACAAGGAGGATTTACGGCTATGAAAAAACAACGTTTTACAAGCGGTATGGCGATGCTGCTCTGTCTGTGTGTGCTGGTTTCCTGCGGCGCGGATGCAGACATTACGGCGGCAGATACCACCGGTGCTGCTGTTGAGGCAGAAGAGACTACAGCGGTCACCGAACCGGAAATCACCTCGGGCAATCCCGCCGATCTCGACCTCGGCGGCGAAACGATTCATCTTTGGTATACCACAGGATGGCCGAGCTATACCGATATTGCCGGAGAGCAGTCCGGTGAGGTGCTTGACGATGCCGTTTTCGCGCAGAACCTTGCTGTGCAGGAAAAATTGAACTGTGTCATCGATTTCCAGGATCCGGGTGTAGCACAGGGCGACTGCACAAAGGCGATTTCCACATTGCTGCTTGCGGACGATACCACCTATGATCTCTACTGCGCCACCCAATGGTCCGGAGTCAAGCTGGTTCCGCAGGGGCTGTACATGAACATTGTGGATATGCCGTACATCAGCTTCGATGCACCGTGGTGGGATGTCGCCTATATGCAGGAAATGAGCATGGGGCAGGATCAGCTGTATACATTGGTCGGTGATGCGACGATCGATCGCATGCGGTATCTTTCCTGCGTCTATTACAACAAGCAGCTGTATCAGAACCTGTTTGATTCGGCAGACGGTTTATACCAGACGGTTCTGGACGGAAAATGGACCTATGACACATTGCGGACGATTTCTGAAGCGGTCTATTCCGATGTCAATGGCGACAGTAAAATGGACGAAGACGATCTGATCGGGGCGCGTCTGTGCTGGAATCAGGATATCATGGCGCTGCAGTTTTGTACCGGTGTTCCGCTGACAGAACGAGATGCGGACAATATCCCGCACATCGTTGCCAACAGTGAAAGAATGATCGATGTGGTTAACCGACTTTACACCGTGGCATTTGAAACGACCGGCATCATTTACGGCAGTCTGGTGGAAACCGAGGAAAACGAGCTTGCGGTCAAGCAGTTTATCGAGGATCGCAGTATGTTCTACTTCGGACAGCTGCAGTCCGCCGAATATCTGCGCGATATGAAAACCGACTACGGCGTGATTCCGACACCGAAGCTCGATGAGGCACAGGAGCAGTATTACAGCTATATGTTTGAGGTCATGCGCTTTATGGCTCTGCCGTATAACTGTCAGAAAGCCGATGCGGTCTGCGCGATGCTGGAGGAAAAGGCATTTGAGGGTTACCGCACTGTCAGTCCGATCTACTATGAAACTGTCATCAAAAATAAGTATACACGCGATGACGTTTCCTCGCAGATGATCGATATTGTCCGTGACGGCATGCTGACAGATATCGCACGCATCCATATGTCCAGCTGGGGCGGTATTTCCTGTCTGGTTCGCGATACGGTGTTCCGATCCAAGAAGTCCCATGATTTTGCATCCGAGTACGAAAAGCAGAGCAAAAAAATTGAGGCTGGTGGTGAAGATTTCATCGAAGGATTCCTCGAAAACACATAATCCATAACACGCATAACACCTGCCCGACACGGAGATACTTCTCCTTGAAAGGCAGGTGCTTTTTTTGAAAAGAAAACAGGAAACGAAACAACAGCGGATCACCAATGTTGTGGACGGCGCAATTTCCGCTTACCGTGAAACCGGGGAGAACACCGATGTCCTCGGCATGTATACCGGTATCTCGCGGCTGTCCGATACCGCCGCGGCAGAAAGTGCCGTGGACGGCGGAAAGACATTCTGTAAAGTCGACGATCCTGTGCAGGATGCCGACGACCTGTAAATCTGCAAAGAAATCGGGGGCTGCTGCAAGTTTTTTGCTTGCAGCAGCCCGGAATTTTTTTGATGGGATTTTGAAGTTGTATCAGGTGAAGCTGCGAATCCAGACAAAGACTTCCTCGACAGCCGGGGTGATGGCGATCGCCTGTCCGTCGAAGGTGTTTATGCCGGAGGGTGCAGCGACAACATCGCCGACCAGCTGCGGCTCATGGCCGCCGTATGGGAAGGCACGGAGCCATGCCATACCGCCGCCCTCGCGGATGGTGTTCACGAATTTTTCCGTCACGGCAAACGAGACCGTATCGTCGTCGACACACTGCCAGAACTTCACGGGTACTGGATAGACAGCGGCTTTTTTATTGGCCGCCGGATTGAAGCCCGCGATTTTTGACGCATCATAAATATAATTGCCGTCACCGTCCTGCTCCAATCCGTAGAACTTGCCGAGTGCCGTACGGGGCGCACCGTCGCTCCACGGGTGAAGGAAGATCTCATTGTATGTATCGAGCACCGGGCAGAACGCGGAATGGGCAATGACCGGAATGGCTCCGGACAGCACAAGATTTGTTCCGCTGATACCGCCCATCGAACCGCCGTGCACAAAGACAGCGGTTTTCAGATTGAAGTTATCAATGCAGTAGTGATATGCTTTGATGTAACTGCGGATCGCGATCGGAGCGCCGATGTTGTTGCGGATGTCGATTGCATGCTCTTTTGCATAAGCATCGGGCAGACCGTTGACATCCATGACGGCATAGCCGTTCGCAACAAGGTACTGCGTGATCGCCTGATGCTCGACCTGTGAGTCATCGGTGGAGACCGTGCCGCCGGCACCGTGGCAGTTGATGACCAGCTGCGTCGGTGCGCCGTCCTCCGAATAGGATGCGGGCAGCATCAGAAAGCCGTGATCTTCGTAAATCTGTTCGCAGTCCTGTACCCGATCGGTCGGGATGCGGTCATCGGCCATGTGACAGTTGACGGGAACCGTAAATCTGTGAATGGTGTAGCTCATGAGACGGTCGTGTGTCTGTCGGATTGCGGGAGCCGGCAGATCCTTTCCTTTCCGAAAATGATAGAGGTGTAGGGATATCGGTATTACAGGGTTTGTTCCAGAATGTCGGCGATGCGCTGACATGCAAGACCGTCGCCGTATGGATTGGATGCCCGGCTCATGCGGTCGTAAACCGATTTGTCTTCAAGCAGCTCCTTGAAAGAATTGTAAATGGTTTCCTCCTCGGTGCCGACGAGCTTCAGCGTGCCTGCCGCGATCCCCTCGGGGCGTTCGGTCGTGTCGCGCATGACAAGCACGGGCTTGCCCAGTGACGGTGCCTCCTCCTGAATGCCGCCGGAGTCGGTCAGAATCAGATACGAGCGGGACAGGAAATTGTGGAAGTCGAGCACATCAAGCGGTTCGATGATGTGAATACGGTCGCAGTCGCCAAGTTCCTCATCGGCTGCCTGCCGCACGACCGGGTTCATGTGGATCGGATAGATTGCCTTGATGTCGGGATGCTCATCGATGATGCGGCGGATGGCACGGAACATGTGATGCATCGGTTCGCCGAGGTTTTCACGGCGGTGTGCCGTGATCATGATCAGACGACTGTCAGATGCCCAATCCAGTTCCGGGTGATCGTAGCCCTCGCGCACGGTGGTTTTCAGTGCGTCAATGGCGGTGTTGCCCGTGACATAGATCGTGGACGGATCCTTGCCTTCCCGGATCAGATTGTCGCGGGACAGATCGGTCGGTGAGAAATTATATTTTGCGATGATCGAAACGGCCTGACGGTTGAATTCCTCGGGATACGGAGAGTAGATGTTGTAAGTGCGCAGACCTGCCTCGACATGGCCGACGGGAATCTGCAGGTAGAAGCATGCGAGCGCCGTGACGAACGTTGTCGAGGTATCGCCGTGAACGAGAACGACATCGGGACGCTCTTTTTCCAGCACCTCGCGGATGCGCTCCAGAATATTGGTTGTGACATCAAACAGCGTCTGCCGTTCCTTCATGATAGACAGATCGTAGTCCGGCGTGACGGAAAATGCATCCAGCACCATGTCGAGCATCTGTCGGTGCTGCCCCGTAACGCAGACCACGGTCTGCAGATTTTTGCGTTCTTTCAATGTATTGACAAGCGGACACATCTTGATCGCTTCCGGACGTGTACCGAATACCAGCATAACTTTTTTCATCGAAGATTACCTCACTTGATGATATTTTCTATAGTATACCACATTTTTCGCGGTTTGTCATTAGTTTTGTGTGAATTTTTTTGGATCGATGTGTTCCGCGAGCGGAACGTGAGGCACACTTCGTGCGTGAGTAAGGAGCATATCGCATTACTGTACCATAAGGTATCACATTACCTGCCCGTTAGGGCAAACGTTACGTTTATATCAACACCGCCCTGCCATCCACAACGGGAAAGCAGGGCGGGCTTTTACTTATTCAGGGATTCGCCGCTTAATATCCGGCCAGTTTGCGGAGGATAGCGACGGCGTCACTGCTGTCGGCTTTGCCGTCACCGTTAAAGTCGGCAGTATCATTATAGAAATTCGGAACGTCGTATCCAGCAAGCTTGCGCAGAATCGCAACGGCATCGCTGCTGTCGGCTTTACCGTCATGATTGGTGTCGCCCAAAGGGAAGGTCGGTTCTCTGTACAGGATGATATAGTCGGAGAAGTGGTCTGTGGTCCAGACGATCTTTCCGTCAACATATTCTGTATCCATTTCAACGAGCTTGCCTGCTTCATCGAGATAATATACCGTGAAGCCTGTTTCTTCCATACCTTCGGGAACTTCAAAAGGAACCTCCAGCTGAACTGTACCGCCTTCAAAATCATGGATGGATTCACTTTCGGTGTTTCCGTCGGCATCCGTGGTTGCGACTTCCATGGAGACATTGAGTGTACCGTAGACAATTTCATCGGCCAGTGCGGTTACCTGCACTTCATTGAGATTGTCATCCGCATCGTCAATGACCATGCTGACCGTTGTGACTGTACCTTCTTCCGCATTCGCCGCCTTGGATGCGATCAGATCCAGTGTGGATTTGTCAAGAATGATGGAACCGGTGCTCATCTGAACGGCAAGCTTTGCGTCCTCGACGTTGTTGGTTTCGGCGGATTCCTTGATTGTATCGACAACGGTTGTGGGGATGGTGATCTGCTGAACGGTCTCCGCTTCATCGGAGCTTTCGGTCGTGACATTGGAAACGTCGATCGTTACGGTGTTCGAAGATTCTGCGGAAGTATCTGTAAACGCGTTTTCGATTGCGGTTTCATCGACTTCGTTGATTGTGACCGAATCGCCCGCAAGAACTGCGTCCTCGACCTTGACAGAGACACTATCCGTGTTGTCGGCTGCAGGAATTTCAACAGGGGTTTCAACAACCTCCTCAATTTCCTGTTCTTCCAGCGTGACATAGTCATAAAGATCGGCATCCCAGGAACCTGCGCCCATGCTCTGGTGCATATTCCAGCAGGAATAGACCTCGGTGGGATTCGAGGAGATAACATCATTGATTTGCAGCTGCAGACCGATCTCGTCGCCGGGGTTGAGACCCCACTGGCTCAGATTGATGACCATTTCGACATTGTAGCCGTCATCATCGATCTTGACCGCATATTCATCAAAATAGTTCTTTGCGTCTTCGCCGTATGCATAAGCATTGCCGTTTTCCTCATAATACGACGGGTAGCCGGAGCAGTCGAGGCGGAACTGCTTGACAAGCGCGGAATGTGCGTGTCCGAAGTCAAAGAACATTTCAACGGAGTCTGTCTGCCAAGGTGCATATTGCTGCATTTCCGGATCCGGTTCTGTGACATCGGCATCCTTGACATCGACAAAGAGATACCATTTACCGTCGGTCCAGTACATATATGCCGTACCTCTGGTGGATGCGTTTTCATCGCCGTAGTTGAACTGATCGATTGCAACCGTTGCTGCATTATCCCATACAGAGCTGAATTCACCGTCGATGATAATGCGGTCGGGCTTAATGTAAGGAACATCACCAATTGAGGTACCGAGCATTTCGCCTGTTCTGTAGCCAATGACCAACTCACCGAACGATCTGGTTCCCTGCCACGGGGGTGTATCGCCGTTTGCGGTATCTGCATTCCAACGAAGTGCTTCGAGGAACGTACCGTTTTCGTCACAGTCATTGTACATGAATTCAAGACCGATCTTATTGCCGTCTGCAGGCATACCATTCTGCAGAGCAACAGAGAATTCGAGAACATAACCGTTGTCATTTTTGCCGACAACATATTCACGGATCATGTCGGACTTGCCATTTGCATTGATGCCTTCGCGGATATCACCGTCAAGTGTCAGACCAAACTGAACCGCGTTGTCACAGTATGCTTTTCTGCGACAAAGATCTTCGTCAATGTAGATTTCAAATGCGTCTTGAGCCGTCAAATCAAGTTCCTTACCAACAGTCGGGGTAGCATCTGCCACTTCCACGAGGAAGTACAGAAGTGACTTGTCGTGCATTACCTTTGCGCGTGCAGCACAAACGCTGTCAAGACTGCCATCAAACGGCAGATCGATTTCTGTCCATTCTGCAGCCTGCCATACATCATCCATGACACCGTCGACGGTGGGAACTGCAAACGGAGACGTATAAACCAATCCAAGACCGGGAACAACAGGCGTTGTGCTGCCGTCCTTGTCTGCCAGAACAACATAGTCATACAGATCAGCGTCCCAAGAGCCTGCGCCGCGGGACTGTGCCATATTATAAATAGCAGTAGTACTGTTTTCGTTTGCAGCGGTCATATCATTGATCTGAAGCTGCAGACCGATCTTATCGCCTACATTCAGACCCCACTTTTCAAGATTGACAGCTGCTTCAATGTTATAGCCATCTACATCCACAGAAACGGCATAATCACCGAAATACGCGTTTGCATCGGGACCATATGCATAATCAGCTCCGCCTTCAGAATAATAGGACAGCCAGCCGGCTACGTCAACACGGAACTGTTGAACGAGGTCTTCGTGATTACCGCCGAAGTCAAAGAACATTTCTACGGAGTCTGTATTCCATGGCTGATTCTTCTGCATATCTTCAGAAGGAAGAACGATATCAGCATCTGTGATGTCATAGTAGATGTAGAAAATGTTATCGTCCCAAAGCATATGAGCCGTACCATGTGTGCCGGTTTCCTCACCGACATTGAATTGGTCGATTGCTACTGTAAGAGCATCTTCCCACGCAGCATCATTCATCTGACCATCGACAGAAATTGCAGATGCGTCGATCTGAGTGATATTGCCGCGATTGCTGTCCGTGATCTTTGCGGGCTTCAGTCTCAGCGCATAAGGATAATCACTGGGAGAGAAGCTGAGCTCGTCAATTGCAGTCGTATAGCAATTGACAACCTCACCGTTTTCGTCACGGTCAAGTACACAGAACAGCGCGTGAATAATTTCATTTGCTTCATGCGTCCATGCATATCCATCATCTGCCAGAATTTCAATGGAAGTCCACGGAATCATGATCTCAAACTGCCAGCCGTTATCGGTGACATTGTAAGCACCGGTATAATCAAATGCTTCTGCTGCGCCGCCATACGGATGGTAAACCGCACCGAGCGCACCGTCTTCCATCGGACCGATGGAGAAGAACATACCACCGCCAAGTTCGGCAGCACCGATCAGACCCGCCGGGTCAAGGGCGATCTGTACAGCATCCAGATTGTATACAGCTTCAATACCGGAAGCGAGGCAGATATCCTCGTCTTCAACATCAGCAGCAAGATAGAAGCCTTCGTCATCCCATGCATAATGGAATACGACTTCGGAGATGGTTTCGCCAGCCCATGCAACGGCGTTGTCAGCATTGATGACATGGGAGCTAATGCTGCTCCATTCGCCTTCACTCAGAACACCGTCAATTTCGGGCGTTGCATATACGACATTCTTATTCTGGCGGGAGTCGAGTCCAGTGCTGGGAACATCGGGAGAGGTTGTGTCGGCAGGAATTACCTGACCGTCAGCAATTTTCTCGTTGCAATCGAGACACCAAGTATCACCGGTGTAACCGTCAGTATTTTCCGTTGCTGCGGCTGCATCACGGATTTCGGTTTCACCATGCTTACTGGGATCAACGGGAAGCGTGAGTGCTTCAAATGTTGTTTCTACAGTACACGCAGCATCTGTATAATACTTATCACGGATTGCACAGTACCAATGTTCAGCATTACCCTCGACATTACAAGTCGATTCTTTTGCCATGACATGAACAATAGGCTGGAATTCCTTACCTGCAGGAATTTCAACAGCATTGACAGTAACACCCTGAGAGGTAGTCCACTTACCGTCAACTACATCAAAGCCCGTCGCGCCTTCGTTGTAGAAGACAGTGACAGTAGGAGTATTGAGCAAGAAAGGATCACTATTATAATATACTTCTTCCAATGCTGGAGCATTCCCCTTGAAATAAAGAGAAGTAAGAACATTCATGTTTTGAAAAGAACCCACTCCAATTGTTTTCAAGGTAGCCGGAAGAATCATATTCTGTGTTACTCGATTATAATTTTCTGACCAAGAACCAATTTCAACAACATTTTCGGGAATAATAATCGTAATTTCATCTTTAAAATTAGCATAATCGCCAATCACCGTATTGTTATTTGCTTTGTCGAGTTTAACACCTTGTCTGATAGCAGAATCACGAATCGTTGATACTGTTTCCGGTAACGTAATCTCAACATCGCATTCACAGCAAAATACCAACTCAGTAATATCGCTATTGTAAATGCAGTTGTCAATCATTTTATAATAGGGGTTGGTTTCATTTAATATGTAATTTACATCCCTACGACCGATATTAAATGTTTGACCACTGAAGTTTTTCAGCGTAGACGGAAGTGAAATACTCGTCAAATTGTAATTTAAAGTGAACACATTATCGTTTGAGAGTTCTTCAACACCTTCCGGAATCATAACTTCAGAGAAATTCGCATATGCAAATGCCTGTGCTCCAATAGTCTTTACTGTTGAAGCAATTTGAATTCCATCACTGAGGTCGCATTCGTAAAAGGCAAAATTGCCCACGCTTGTAACACCATTCTCGATAATTAGGGACGTTACAGTCTGTCCGTACCATGGAGCATAAATACGATCTTTACCGTCATTCCATTTTGGATTGTCGTAATCATACATCTTACCTGTACCGGAAATAGTGAGGACACCATCCTTAATGCCCCATACAAGATCATCGCCGCACATACCGCCGCCAGCAGGAATCACCATGCCGTCAGCAATTTTGGTATCACAGTCGATACAGTAAGTATCACCGGTATAACCATCCGCTGTATCTGTGACTGCAACTGCGTTTTTGATTTCGGTAGCATGGAAA
>JAFTLK010000119.1 GCA_017455975.1 Clostridia bacterium
CCCTACCATCTCGGCAACATCGTATATTGTAGCTGTTTTACGATTCCTTTCCATATTGTATCCATATCCTTTCATGCAATATGCCATCGATGGCAATTCGGCGGAATAAATAATGCCATCGGTGGCGTTTCTTGTTTTATTATATCATATATCCAATTGTTTGTCAATCCTTGAAAACAAGAATGTCAAATATCATTCATCTGTGATAAAAGGCCTCGCCCATGATCCATGATCTCAGGATTATGTGGCTGAATCAATATTCCACACTCCTCAAAAAACCAGAAACTTTGGGAGCAATATTATTTTTTGTCAAAAAACAGAGAAAGTACTCGTCAAAATTCAAAATATGTGTTATAATGGATATGCGGGAACACCAACCGGGATATCGTGAGACAACAAGAAAGCATTGCGACATCAGTCAAGGCCTGATGGAACACTATATAAACTTAACCAAGCGGTAGGATCGCATATTTTATGAAAAAGGAGTTTATTTATGGAAATCATCCGAAAAATTGATATTCACGCCCATGTAGCACCCTACCCGTCGCTCACACCGCCCACCCTTTATGAAGGGATTACATGGATCTCCGCAGACGAGCTGATCGTACGCTACGATACATTGGGAATCGAATACGGTGTTCTGCAGCCGCTCGTTTCCCCCGAGGGTTTGTTCTTTACGATGACCAATGAGGCCATCAAGTTGACCGTCGACGCACATCCCGACCGCTTCTTCTGGTTCTGCTGTGTTGACGGACGCTCTGTCAGTAATTCCGCAGATGCGAATATCGGCCATCTGCTGGAGCATTACATGAAGCTCGGCGCACGCGGTCTTGGCGAATATACGACCAATCTGTACGTCGACGATCCCAAAAACGACAATGTCTTCCACTACGCAGAGGAGCTTGATTTGCCGCTTTTGTTCCATATATCGCCTGCCATCGGCTATAACTACGGCATCGTCGACGAGGTGCATCTGCCACGTCTGGAAAAGATGCTCCAAAAACATCCGCGTCTGAAGTTTATCGGCCATTCCCAACCGTTCTGGGCAGAGATCTCCGACGATTATGATATACAAAACCGCAATGACTATCCAAAGGGCAAGGTCACAGACGGCACGATAGCACGCCTGCTGAGAAACTACGACAATCTATACTGTGATCTTTCTGCCGGCAGCGGCATGAATGCCATGACCCGCGATCCGGAATATGCGGTATCCTTTATGAACGAATTTCAGGACCGACTTCTATACGGCTGTGACATCTGCACCCCGATGGGCACACATCCGGAAAAGCTCTGTGCGTTCCTCGACGGATTGCGCGCAGACGGTTCCCTCTCCGCATCCGCGTATTACAAGATCGTCCGCGGCAATGCAGAAAAGATCCTGAAGCTGTAAGAGCCGAATCCGAACACGTTGGAGGCAATTTCCGTGAAACCGATTCAAAAGATCCGTTCGATCGACTATGAGACCATCTCCGATTTTACGATGACGATCCGGTATGATGAAACCGATCCGTCTATACCGATATCTCATAAGCCGCGGCACATTCATGCGACCTGCGAGATCCTGATCCATATTTCAGGGGACATTACGTTCAATATCGAAAACAATCTGTATCCGGTCATGCCGGGCAATATCATCATCACCCGTCCGTATGAGTATCACAACTGCATCTACCGCAGCAACAAGCCGCACAAGCATTTCTGCATTTTTCTGTCGACACAGAACAATGAATATCTGTATGATCTTTTTTACAACCGCAATGCGGGAGAGAACAATCTGCTGATCCTGCCCGGTGAAGATGCCGAAAAGGTAATCCGGCTGTGTCACGATATGATATCGGTCAAGGGATCGCAGTTTGACGAATATGCGCGGTTTTTCAGACTGATGCAGTATCTGCAGAAGGCAGAGGCTCCCGATATCGTACAGCATCTGCACGAGGATATCATCAAAGCGCTGCGTTATATCAACGACCACCTTGCTGAGCGTATTACCATTGAAAGCCTGGCAAAGCATACCAATGTCAGCATCAATACCCTTGAGCGGCATTTTCATGAGACTCTGCACATGACACCGACCGAGTATATCAGACAGAAGCGCTTGTCCAAAGCGATGGAGTACCTGGCTTTGTCCTACAATGTCAGCGAAACGTGTGCACTGTGCGGATTTACGGATACCTCCGCCTTTATCAGCCAATTCCGCCGGGAACTTGGTATGACGCCGCTGCAATATAAAAAATCGGTATCCGAAAAGAAAAAACAATAGCGAACACGGTCCCGTGCTGCGTCTGGTGAAATTCATATATTTTCTGTCGATATTTATATAGAATTGTGTTCTGTTCTGTGCTATAATTAAGACAACAATATTGTTAAGTACAAGCGATCCATCATTCGTCTGAAATTCAAGGAGGACTACAGGCATGACCGATAAGTATAGAAACCCGCAGGCCGAAAAGGAATATTACGAGCGCATTGAAAACATTGCATCGTTTCCGTTTTCGTTCTGCTACAATGACGTAACCTACACAGGATTTCCCGAGGAGTATTTTTCACTGCTCTCACGCGATGTCGTCGAATCGGATGATAAGGTAACATCGACGTTTACCTTTGCGCTGAATGAGACGCTGCACATCAAGCTGCTTTATGTGTTCTATCCGCTGCACGGCGCATCGGACTGGACCGTTACCTTTTCCAATCCCGGAAAGGAAAACAGCGGCATTCTTTCCAATGCTCGGACAATACTGCAGTTTGAAGGCAGTTATCCGATGATCAAGGGTATTCTCGGTGACCACGATAACTGGTACCGTCCGTATGCGATGGACCTGACATCGGAGCCGGTATACTTTGAAACCTACAGCGGCAGACCGACACATCAGCGCTTCCCGTATTTCAATCTGGAATACGGTGACCGGGGCGCAATGCTGGTCATCGGCTGGTCCGGTTCCTGGCGGGCAGACTTCCGTTATGACAAAAAGACAAAGACGACCACATACACCGCACGTTCTGTCAATATGCTGCATACCTACCTGAAGCCCGGAGAGTCCATCCGTACAGCATTGTTCGTCTGTGCGCCGTATACTGTCCGCGAGGAGAATTACGCCACCAACTATTGGAGAAGCTGGTTCATTCACAGCAACCTGCCGCGCGCGGACAAGGAAGGCAATCCTGTCAAGCCGTTCACGACTGCATGCCTTGCATCCGATACCGGTCTGCCGAACAGCGACGGTTCGATTTCCGAGCGGTATTCCACATGGCGTCCGAGCCTTGAAAAAATGATCGAAGAGGACATCAAGGTCGATTTCCGCTGGTTGGATGCGGGCTGGTACATTGCTCCCGACGGACGCTCTCCCGACGGATTGACGCCTGAAAATGACTGGTATACCACGGTCGGTACATGGGAGCTCGACCCTGTGAAGTGGCCCGGAACCACACTGCTCGAATCCACGGACTTTGCACGTGAAAACGGCATGAAGACACTGATGTGGTTTGAGCCGGAGCGCCTCACCGATGTTGACAGTCTTGCAAAGAACTACGGCTATGATCCCTCCTGGGCAATCAACGGTACGGTCAACAACATCGGCAATCCCGACTGCCTTGCCTGGACGCTCGGTCAGATCACCAAGACACTGCGCGAAAACCGCGTGGAAATGTACCGCGAGGACA
>JAFTLK010000008.1 GCA_017455975.1 Clostridia bacterium
CCTCTGCTGACACATCCGTAACCACCGAGGAAGTGACAACCGACTATATGCCGGAGCTTCCCGTAAAGGACTACGGCGGGGATGAATTTATGTTCCTGACATCCAGCGAAAACGACGATAACGGCGGTGACTGGGTTACCAAGGACATTTACGCGGAGGCCGCAACGGGTGACGTTATCACCGACGCAGTGTATGAACGCAATATGTGGCTGGAGGAAACCTTTAATATCAAGATCAATCAGTTCCAGTGCGTGACGATGACCGAAACCAAAAAGGCCGTGCAGGCAGGTGTGACCGATTATGACGCCGTCATCACCGCGATTGCCAACGGCTGCAATATGGGTGCGGGCAACTTTGTTCTCAATCTGGCAGAGGTTCCGTACATTGATCTCGATCAGTCCTGGTGGGATCAGGGTATCCGCCGCGACGTTACCATCAATGAAAGAACCTACATTGCAACGGGTGATATTTCCATCGTCGATAACGATGCGACCTGGGTTCTGATGTTCAACAAGCAGATGGCACAGAATCAGGATTATGACCTGTATCAGCTCGTCCGTGACAACAAGTGGTATTATGAAACCATGTATGACATGGTCAAGAACTGTGCCAAGGACCTCAACGGTGACGGTAAGATGACATGGCAGGACGACCAGTACGGCTTTGCTACAACCAACGACTCCGCACAGGGGCTGATGTATGCGTCCGGTCTGACGCTTTCCTCCCGTGACAGCGACGGCTATCCGATCATCGATACCGATCTTGACCGACTGACCAATGTCATCATCGAAGCCGGCAAGCTCATGTCCGACAAGACGATCACGATCAATGCAGCCAACATTACCGGCGTTACTTCCTCCACGGACGAGTGCCGCTTCCTCTTTGAGGGCGGACGTGCGCTGTTCTACGGCGAGGTTATGCAGTGCGTGACCCGTATGCGTGACTCCACAACCGACTTCGGTCTGATTCCGTGGCCGAAGTTTGATGAATCGCAGGAGAACTACTACTGCTACGTCCATTCCACCGCAGGCAAGGGTATCTGTATCCCCACAACCCAGCTTGACCCGGAAATGGCTGGCATCATCATCGAAGCGATGGCGGCAAAGTCCGTTTCCACTGTCACCGAGGCATACTACGACAAGGCGCTGACCTACAAGTATATGCGTGACGAGGAATCCGCACAGATGCTGGATATCATTCTGTCCAACCGTCTGTTTGACCTTGCGTACAGCTATAACTGGGGCAACTTGTATTCTCAGCTGCAGGCACTGATTCTGAATGGCAAGGATACCGTTGCATCGACATGGGACAAGCGTCTTTCCGCCGCCGAGAAGGCAATGCAGAAGACCATTGATGCATACAAGGAAAACGAATAATCACAAAAAAACCGGGAATCTGCGGGAAGAATTTGCTCCGCAGATTCCTTTTTTGCTGCATTGTGTCAAGCCCGGTGTGAATTTTTGGCGATAACTTGACATCCAATGTGGAACGTGCTATAATATATAATATAAATGCAAAAAATGTTATGGGAGGAAAGAAACAATGAACAATTATAAGCTGCGCCTTTGCGCTGCCATTTTGGCACTGTCATCTGTCGCCTCGGTGTTCGCTTCCTGCGGTTCTTCCGATGCCGGAGATACTAGGACCACAGAGGCGAATACTGCTGCAGATACTGCTGCCGCAACAGAAGAGATCACAACCGATTATATGCCCGTATTCCCCGAAAAGGACTACGGCGGAGATGAGTTTTTGTTCTTAACTTCCAGCGATGCCGACGACAACGGGCGCGACTGGGAAACCTTTGATATTTATGCGGAAACTGCGACCGGCGATGTTATCACCGACGCGGTTTATGAGCGCAATATGTGGCTGGAGGAAACCTTCAACATCAAGATCGGTGAGTATAAGTGTGTCACGATGACCGAAACCAAGAAGGCGGTACAGGCGGGTGTAACCGATTATGATGCTGTCATGACCGCAATCGCAAACGGCTGCTCCCTGGGTGCGGAGAATTACACTCTCGACCTGACGCAGGTTCCGAATCTTGACCTGAAGCAGTCCTGGTGGGATCAGGGTGTTCTGCGCGATACCTCCATCAATAACCGCAATTACATTGCAACCGGTGATATCTCCATTGTCGACAACGAAGCAACGTGGGTGCTGATGTTCAACAAGCAGATGGCACAGAACCTTGATCTCGATCTGTATCAGATGGTTTATGATAACCAGTGGGATATGGAAACCTTCTATAAGTATGCACAGCAGGCGGTCAAGGATCTCAACGGTGACGGCAAGATGTACGGCCCGGAGGATCAGTTCGGCTTTGCTACTTCTGACCAGTCTGCACAGGGACTGATGTATGCATCCGGTCTGAAGCTGTCTTCCAAGGATGCCGATGACTATCCGATCATCGACACAAATCTGGAAAAGCTGACGGAGGTTGTGATTGCTGCCGGCGAGATTATGTCTGACGCGGATACCACGATCATCACGACCAAGAACGGTATCGTCGACGGTGACGGTCTGGCAGCATCGGACAAACTGCGTATGCTCTTTGAAGAGGGACGCGCACTGTTTTTCGGTGAGGTTATGGCGTGTGTCGGCAGAATGCGTAATTCCACAACCGACTTCGGTCTGATTCCGTTCCCCAAGTATGATCTGGCACAGGAGAACTACTATCATTTCGTTCACAAGACCGCAGGTAAGGGTGTCTGTATTCCGACGACCCAGCTCGATATCGAAATGGCAGGTCTGATCATCGAAGCCATGGCTGCAAAGTCTGTCGGTACCGTTACCGAGGCGTACTATGACAAGGCGCTGACCTATAAATATATGCGTGACGAAGAATCTGCCAAGATGCTCGATATCATTCTCGCAAGCCGTATTTATGACCTTGCTTACATCTATGACTGGGGTTCTCTGTTCTCCCAGATGTTCAGTCTGATCGTCTCGGGTAAGGACACCGTTGCATCGACTTGGGATAAACGGCTCTCTGCTGCGGGAAAGGCTCTGACGAAGACCGTTGATGCATACAAGGAAAACGAATAAAGACATATCTGAAAAGAACTGCTCGTATCGGGCAGTTCTTTTTGTCAAAAACGTGCTGTACTGCGGGAAAACGTGTTATATTGCGGAAATTTGTTGACAAAACAATGGGGATATGTTACAATGGTATCATTATATGAAGTGGAGGAGAATGATCCTTTGAAAAACACAATGTTACGTACACTTACTGCCTTGCTTGCTGTCCTTGCGGTCGGTACTGCGATGGCTTCCTGCGGCAGTCAGACTCCGTCCGGGACGGATACCGCTGATGTCGGTACCGACAGCTCCGTAGTCACGGAAGCACCGGACCCTGCTGCGGTTTACGGTCTGCAGTCCGAGGATTTCGGCGGCGCGGAAATGAAGTTCTATGTCACAGGCAGCAATGCGGACTGCGGTGCTGCGTGGGAGAGCTTTGATATTTTTGCGGAGACTGAAACAGGTGATATTGTCATCGATGCGGTTTTTGCGAGAAACGCATGGGTTGAGGAAACCTACAATGTCAAGATCACGGAATACAAGCCGACCACCGATACGGCGGCGGATACGATGAAAAATGCTGTTGCTGCCGGCGACAGTGATGGGGACGCGCTCGTTGAGAGCTTTGAGCGTCTGTGCTCGCTTGCAACCAACGGCTATCTTCTGGATATGGCGGCGATTTCCGATCTGAAGCTTGACAGCAAGTGGTGGGATCAGGGTGCCATTGACGGCGTTTCCATCGGCGGACATGTCTATATGGCAAC
>JAFTLK010000009.1 GCA_017455975.1 Clostridia bacterium
CCAAAGGGCGATATATAAACAAATTGCGTCGCTTGGGCGGGTTTCCCGCCCAAAAAGACACCTTCAAAGCGACCAAAGGGAGCCATCGGGCTGCGTCAGCCCGATGAAACCGATTGCAAAATGCAATTTTGCAATCGATTACAATGATCGATCAAAAGGAGAAACCCCATATGGAACTGCCGATTGCTGTGAGAGATGCGCTGGACACGCTGATTGCCGCATCGGGCTTCACGACCGCAGCGCTGCGTGATGCCGCCGAAAAAATGACCGTTTCCTACAAGGAAGCATCCGGCCGCGGAGCACGTCTGGTCACAGAACGGTGTGCGGCACTGGCCTATGCCGCCGCGCGTATGCCGGCGACATACAGCGCTGTCTGCTCCGCCCTGTCCGGTGCATTGCAGACCCTCTCCGACGGTGATATATCGTCCCTTACCACTGTACTCGATCTGGGAGCGGGGACAGGAGCATCGGTTCTTGCTGCCGCTGCCTGTCTTCCGTGCGGAGGCGCTCTGTCTGTTACGGCAGTTGAGCGCGAGCGGGAAATGCTGTCCGTGGGACGTGCGCTGACGCAGGACTGTCCCGTGACATGGGTACAGGACGATGCTGTCAGCTATGCCCGCCGTCTGATATCCGAGGGAACACGGTACGACGTGGTCATCGCATCCTACATGACAAATGAGATGTCCCCGGAGGACAGGCTTTCGTTTCTCAATTTGCTGTGGTCTGTCACCGGTAAACTGCTTGTGCTGATTGAGCCGGGAACGAAGGTCGGCTCGGCGATCCTGCGTGAGGCAAAGCAGCAGCTGTCGCCGGACGGCGCGACGGTATGTGCACCGTGTCCCGCAATTGCAGGATGTCCGCTCGATGACGATGATTGGTGTCACTTCACCTGCCGCGTGGCACGCTCCCGTCTGCACAAGGCACTCAAGGGCGGCGATGTACCGTATGAGGATGAAAAGTTCTCTTATCTTGCGCTGACCGCGCTTCCGCACCGCAATACCTGCGCCCGTGTGCTCCGTCATCCGCAAAAGGATGCCGGACGGATTTCCGTCGTTCTCTGCACGCCCGACGGACGGCAATCAAAAACCGTGACCAAGCGTGACAAAACGGCTTTTGCCCGCGCACGCAAAGCAGGTGCGGGGGACACACTGGATTCCGAAGACACGCTCTGAGAACGCGTTGCCAATCCGAAAAAACGGCCAAATGACAGGTACTGCCGCGTACTACCGACCAACAGCAGTGCCTGTTTTCCATTTACGAAAAATTTTTTCGTATTTTTCAAACTTTTTTCAAAAAATCGGGAACAAAACCGAAATTTTGACGTCTAATATAACAGAAGCATTATTCCCCCCAAAATCAAAATTACCGACAATGGGACAGATTGCCTGTCCCATCGGATGAAACATACAAGAGGACACATCATGAATCAGAAATTACAGGCAGTTATTGCAGAAACGGAAAAAGCGGTCATCGGCAAGCGCAATACGCTGCTGTGGGTCACACTGGCCTTGCTTGCCGGCGGTCACATTCTGCTCGAGGACATTCCGGGTGTCGGAAAGACAACCATGGCACTGGCGTTCTGCCGTGCAATGCAGCTGGAATACGGGCGCGTACAGTTTACACCGGACGTTCTGCCCTCCGACATCACAGGTTACTCACTGTACGATCGCGAAACGGGACGGATGGAATACCAGCCCGGTGCGATCCTCTGCAATCTGTTTCTGGCGGATGAGCTGAACCGTGCGACGAGCCGTACGCAGTCGGCACTGCTGGAGGCAATGGAGGAAGGACAGGTCACGGTGGACGGCATTTCACATCCGCTGCCGAAGCCGTTCTGTGTCATTGCAACCCAGAACCCGACCGGTGCTGCCGGAACACAGCGTCTGCCGGACTCACAGATCGACCGTTTTATGATCCGCCTGTCCATCGGTTATCCGCGGCCGCAGGATGAATCGGAAATGCTGCTGCGGCATCAGGGCGGACGTCCGCTCGACCGTGTCAGCAGCATCATGACGGCCGCTGAGCTTTCACGGATGCAGAAGGAATGCGCCGCCGTTTACGCCTCGCGTGAGATTGCCGACTATGTCGTCGCGCTGATCGCCGGAACACGCAATTCCCCCGACCTTGCGCGCGGAGGCTCACCGCGTGCGACGCTGGGCGTTCTGTCAATGGCAAAGGCACACGCATATCTGTCCGACCGCGATTATGTGATTCCGGCCGATGTCCGCGCGGTCTTCTCAACGACCGTTTTCCACCGTCTGATCCTGACGCCGGAGGCTGAGCATGCGGGAAAAAATGCCTTTGACATTGCAAATGAGATCCTTGCAGCGACCCCCGCACCGAATCTTCTTGACCGTACCGCCGTGCATCGGACCCAGACGGACGGACAGAATATACCCGGCGGGCAAGGACGTACCCGTTCCGGCGGTGGACACGCATGATGATGCCGATTCTGCGCTGGATCGTCTATCTGCTGACACTGGCCGGCCTGTGTGCCTTTGCAGTCAATTACACCGCATGGTTTTCGTCGTTTCTGTTCTATTGTGTTCTGGCCCTGCCGCTGTTTTCGTTCGTTCTGTCTCTGTGGCCGTATTTTGCGCTCCATCTGTCATTCACCGCGCCGCTGCAGGTCCATCGCGGCGAAGACGCGGAATTGAAAATCACGGCTTCTGCGAAAAACTGTCCGTATTTTCTGCCCGTTTCGCTGACCGTTCAACAGTATGATCCGGCTCTGGCCGATCCCGATCACTTCCCGCCAAAGAAAGCCGCACGTTTTCAGTTTGCGCCGTATCCCGTGTTTCTTCGCACTGGAAACCCCAAAACTTCCGGTCTCCGCGCTTCCGGCGGCATCCGTATTACCCTTCCGACCGAACACACCTCTGTTATACGAACCGAGATCCGATCCGCTTATATGTGGGATTTTCTCGGTCTTATCCGTCTGCCGCTGCGGCTCAGCCGGCGCGGAGAGAAGACCTCCGCGCGCGCTGCTGATATCACGGTACTGCCCAATCCCGTCCCTCCGCCCGGCAAGCTGCGGATGTGGGACAACAGCCAATCGGCAACCATACCCACCCAGCGGTTTTCCGAGCAATATGAGATCCGCGATTACCGGCCGGGCGACGCCCTGCGTGCGGTCCATTGGAAGCTGAGCGCAAAAATCGACGATCTTCTTGTCCGCGAATCGGTCGAGGCGCGCTGTCATGTGCTGGCCATTACGGTCGAGCGCGTGCCGGACCCCGATGAGAACGACCGTCTGTATGATGCACTCGATTGGATGCTGCGTGCACTGTGTGTGCGCGATCACGTCCAATCGGTGGTGGTCGGCTGGCTTTCCGCAGACGGACGCTGCTGTACGGAAACGCTGTACGATCTTGACCGTCTTGATGACTTTTACCGCCGCATGCTGTCCGACGCCATCCCCGACGAAACACCGCCGCATGCGTTTGCTGCGGTTTACAAAAGCGTTGACCGCGGATATCATCTCGACGGGGACGCCTGTCACGCCACAGCCCGTCCCGTCACCGTAACGACCGCAGGCAACACACCGCTCGCCGCACAGGCGGATCCAATGCTGTCCGATTCATAAATTTTTCCTGAGAGGAGGTTCACCCGATGAAAGCAAGTGCCCGACCGACGGCCGATGTATCACCTGCCGCTCCCGAAATCCGGATACAGGCAGTCACAGCACCGCCGCCGCTGATCCCGACACCGCTCGGAACGCTGCTGTTCGATCTATTGCTGCTCCTGCTTCTGACAGGCGGTGTGGTCGGTTCTCTTATCACGGGCTTTTCACTGGCGGTCTATCCGTCCGTACTGCTCGCCTTCATACCGCTTCTCTGCCTCATCGGCCGTGTCCTCCTGCACGGCAGCCGACGGCTCCCCCTGCTGTCTCTGTCATACCCGCTCCTCCTTGCACTGTGGCTTTGGCTGCGCAGGGATATGCTGGTACAGGGTGCCGGTTATGCTGCCGCCGCTATCTTCCGTCTTCTGTGCTGGGGCTTTCCGGCATTGACCATGCCGGATGCCTTATCGGAATTTGATCAGGTGCTGCAGCACGCAGGCACCAACGATCTGCTCCTTACCGCAGTTGTTCGTCCGTACATGACAGAAATCCTCCTGTATGCGGCGGCACTTCTTATTCTGCTCTGGACGCTGCTCTACCGCCGCTGCCATACGGTCTGGATCCCGGCATTTTTGCCTCTGCCGTCATTTGTGCTGTGTCTGATGATCGTTGAGTCAACTCTGCCCGATCTGTGGGCACTGCTGCTTGTACTGCTTTACTGGGCGCTGCTGCTCCTTACCCGCAGTGCCTCCCGCCTGCATGTCCGTGCTGCCTCGGCGCAGGCAGCATGTCTTGTGCTTCCATGCACGCTGTTTCTGATTGCAATGTATCTCTGGTACCCATCCGAAACACCGGTCGGCACACTGGTACAGACCGGCTACGACCGGGTGCTGAACGTTCTCTCCGCAATCGAAACAACGGTATCGAATGCTGCCGGCTCAGTTTTCTCGGGCGGCTGGTTCAACGTCTCAGCTGAAGGAGATACGATCTCCTTTGACAATCTGGGACCGCGTAAATATCTTGGCCGAACCGTCATGCGTGCAAAATGCGACACAACAGGCGTGGTTTATCTGCGTGAGAACGCATACGGCACCTACACGCCGGGCGGATGGGAGCAGACTGTCTATGATGATACCGTTTACCCGGATGTCATCCCGGATATTCTGCGTGTATCGGCCTCCGTTCTCTCGGATTCCGGTGTTCGTCCATCCCGTTTGTCGCTGGACGGCGCACGGTCGGATCTGCTGTTCACGCCGTACTATTTTTCCGATGCGGATATCAACTACGCCTTTGACGGTGACAGCCGCATCACCAATCCCGGACGCCTGTCCGATTATGATGTATCCTTTTATCGCTTCTCCGGCAATTTCGACGATCTGGTCTACGACACCTCAACCGCGTCCTTGGCTTACACGATGATGACACAGACCTATCTGCGGGATACCGTGCCGGTCTATCTCGAAATTGACGAATCGCTTGCTGCGGAGCTGCGCTCGATTCTGGCGGATGCCGCAATTACGCCGCCCGACAGCTTTGAGCAAATCTTTGTCTTTGATGAAAACGGCAGCATCCGCACGGTCATGGATTATGACACAATGTGGGATACGGTCGCCGACATTACCCTTTTCGTCCGCAGCAGTGCTGACTATTCACTGAATGCCGATCGGAACACGACCGACCGCGACTTTGTACTGTGGTTCCTTGAAGACGCAGAATACGGCTACTGTACACACTTTGCGACGGCGGAGGTCATGCTCCTGCGCGCCTGCGGCATCCCTGCCCGGCTTGCGTCAGGCTTCATCGGCAGCATTCACGAGGCCGGCCGATGGACCGCCATCAAGGATTCCAATGCGCACGCATGGGCAGAGGTCTTCGATGCGCGGCTCGGCTGGATCCCGGTCGAAGCAACGCCGCCGAGCGAGCTGTCCGATGACATGGACGCCGACGATGTCATCGTCGGCATGATGCCGATCCCCGGCGAGGAAACGACCGCCCCTGAGCCCTCCCTGCCGGAACAGACGGAAACGACCGAAATCCCGGCGGAAACCGCGGCCATCACAGAGCCTGCCGATACTGTCTCCGCAGCCGCGCCCGCAGATACAGAACATGTACCTGATACGGATGATCCGTCCGGGATCGGCGGCACGGGCAGCGAATCCGGTACGGGCAGCGGCGGCACGGGCACATCCATGCTGTCAGCGGAACTTCTGCACACATTTGCCGCCGTTCTTGCAGTGCTGTTATGTATGGCCGCACTCGTTCTATTGATGCTGTTTTACCGCAGTGCACGCAAACGGTCACTTGAAGCATTGCTGTATCCGGAGGCTGCACACCGCAATGCTTCTGCCCTCCGCCTCTACCGTCGATGTGCAGCACTGGCATCAGCCTGCGGTGAGGCGCTCCCAGCCGCGCTGACAACCGCTGCGGAAAAGGCGCGCTTCAGCCGCCATACACTGACGGAAGCGGAGCACGATCAGTTCCGCGTCTGGTATCAGGCACACTGTGCGGTTCTGCAGGAACATGACAAGCCGATCTCCCGACTGCGGCACTACTGGTTCGATGTATATTATTGATTGTTAATAATTTTCGTATCGTTTTTTTCCAAATTGTAAGATTTTTTCGAAACCGATTGACGAACACACGAAAACATGGTATGATTGAATATATCAAATCTACCCGAAGAAAGAAGTATCGTATCTATGTCACATATTCTGAAACCCGATTCATGGGAGGCAGAATTTTCCGCTGACGGGAATGCCCGCGCTGCGCGGAAGGTTCTCATCACCTCCGATCTCTATCTTCCGTCGGTCAATGGCGTGGTCACCTCTGTTGTCAATCTGGTCAATGAGCTGCGTCTGCGCGGCTGTGAGGTCCGGATCCTGACGACCTCCTATGACAGCAACTACCACCATGACACCGAACAGCAGGTCTATTACATGCGCTCGGTCCCGTTCAAGGTATATCCCGGCATCCGCATGCCGCTGAACTTTTTCAAGCACGAATATCTGGACGAGATCATCGCGTGGAAACCGGATGTCGTGCACAGCCAATGTGAGTTTTTCACATTCCAGTATGCGCGGAAGATCGTGGAGGAGACCGGAGCGGCATTCGTTCATACCTATCACACGCTCTACAACCAATACGCGGCGTATCTTCCCGTCCATACCGGGGCCGATCTGATGATCGCTGTCGCATCTCAGCTGCGGCTGGAAGCCGTCGATACGGTCATTGCACCGACTGCAAAGGTGCGTGACACCCTGCTTGATTACGGGGTACGTGCGGAGATCGCTGTCATCCCGACCGGCATTTCGCTTGATAAATTCCGTGTGCCGCGGGATGAGGAAATGCTCCGCCGTCTGCGCGAGAAATACGGAATCACGCCCGAAACACGCCTTCTCCTGTCTCTCGGACGGCTCGGCAAGGAAAAGAACATCGAGGAGCTGATCCGGTATTTCGTTTCTCTGTCCCGTATGCGAGGGGATATCCGGCTGATGATCGTCGGCGGCGGTCCCGATGCAGAACGGCTGCAGGAGATCGCCGAATCCTATCAGCTCGGTGACCGCGTGATCTTCACCGGCATGATCGACCCGTCGCTTGTCAGACAGTATTATGCGCTCGGTGACATCTTCGTCTGCGCATCGACCAGCGAAACACAGGGCCTGACCTATGTGGAAGCACTTGCCTGCGGTCTGCCGCTGGTATGCCGAAACGATGCAGCGCTGGACGGTGTTGTATCCAACGGACTCGGCGGATATCGCTATGAAAACTGCGGTGAATTCTGCGCATATGTCAATCGCATCCTCGACACCCCGCCGCTGCAGCAATCCATGCGGGAAGAAAACCTCGCAAATGCGTCCAAGTTCTCAAAGGAGCACTTTGCCGAAACAGTAGACGCGCTGTATGAGCGTCTCTGTCGGAAGAAATCCCCCGAGGTGCCGCAGTTATAATCGGTTTTTTCAAAAATTTTTCAAAAATTCTTGTTTTGTTGAACTTTCAACATATTTTTATCAAGAAATCCTGTATAATAGAATCACAAAAGGAAAACAATACCTTTTGACACAACCAACAACATCCATCCGTAAAAGAAAGGATTTATCGTATGGCACACATTGAGATAAACGAAACCAATTATCAGAATGAAGTAGAAGCTGCAAAGGGTCTTGTTCTGCTGGACTTCTATGCAACATGGTGCGGCCCGTGCAAGATGCTCGCCCCCGTACTGGATGAAATCGGCGCAGAGCTGGACGACGTAAAGATCTGTAAGACGGACGTCGATGAAGCAATGGCGCTTGCAGGCAAGTTCAACGTCCAGAGCATTCCGACGGTCGTTCTGTTCCGTGACGGCAAGGTTGTCGACAGCTTTGTCGGCTTCCGCGCAAAGGATCAGATCCTCGCAATGATTGAAAAGCATCGGTAAATATCCGCAAATGCCGTATTTTGTTGCTTTTGCCCATTGCAAAATACAGAGAAATCGTATATAATAATAGGGATAGAGCAGATGCAGCTCTATCCCTACATTCATTGTGCGAAAGGACATTCTGTCATGAAAGATATTCTTCTCAAGCTCTCCGGTGAAGCATTCGGCGGAGATGATGCCATTTTCAACCGTGATACCATTTCCTCCTACGCTGCAGCAATCAAGGCAGGTCTTGCCTGCCGCAGCCACATCTATGTCGTCTGCGGCGGCGGCAATGTCTGCCGCGGCAGAGCATTCGGCGGCAAGGT
Source organism: Clostridia bacterium (assembly GCA_017455975.1). Taxonomy (GTDB): domain Bacteria; phylum Bacillota; class Clostridia; order Oscillospirales; family CAG-272; genus RGIG3925. Next base: position 8,288 of record JAFTLK010000009.1, read on the forward strand.
GCTCGCCGACTATGCCGGCATGCTTGCATCGGTGCAGAACGCACTGTTCCTGACGATTTCTCTTGAGGAGCTCGGTGTAAAGACAAACGTCGTCATTCCGGACAACTTCACGCTGCCGAAGTGCTGCCATGAATCCGAGATTGACGCAGATGCCAAGGTTGTCATTTATGCGGGCGGTGTCGGCGAACCCGGTCATTCGACGGACTATGTCTGCGCGGTCAAGTCTCTGGAGCACAGCTGTGACATCTACTTTGCAAAGTTCGGCTGTGACGGTGTGTACGACCGCGACCCCAACGACAAAGAAACCGGTCATCTGGCTGTTTTCTATCCCGAGGTTTCCTTTGCACGCATCGAAGCGGAAGGTCTGAAGGTCATTGACCTCGAGGCTGCCCAGCTGCTCCAGAAGCCTGCCGCAGACGGAGAACTCTGCCGCGGCTACATCTTTGCGCTGACCGCCGAAAACATTGCGGCAATGCTCTGCGGTGAAGCCGACGACCTGCACAAGACCGAGCTGATCTGACGGGGGTTCCCTTTGAAACGCATTGTAACCATTCAGGATATTTCCTGTATCGGACGCTGCAGCCTGACCGTCGCACTGCCGGTCATCTCCGCGCTCGGCATCGAGTGTGCGGTCATTCCGACGGCGGTGCTGTCCAACCACACCGCATTCAGCGGCTTTACCTTCTGCGATCTGACCGATCAGATCACGCCGATCGTCGAGCAGTGGCAGCGGGAGGGACTGACCTTTGATGCGGTCTACACCGGCTATCTCGGCTCCTTTGAGCAGATTCGCATTGTCTCCCATATCATCGATGTTCTGCGGGCACAGAATCCCGCTCTGCGCGTGATCGTCGATCCCGCCATGGCAGATTTCGGCAAGCTGTACACCGGCTTTGACGAAACATTTGCGCGCGAAATGACATCTCTCTGCAAAAAAGCGGACATCGTCCTGCCGAATCTCACAGAAGCGTGTTATATGCTCGGCATCCCTTATCCGGAGCACGGATGCTCCGAGGACGAATACAAGGCGATCCTATATAAGCTCTCAGCACTCGGCTGTCCGACAACCGTTCTGACCGGTGTTTCCCTGCGGGAAAACCGGATCGGTGCAATGTCTTATGACCGGGAGTCCGATACGTATTTCTGTTATGAAAACGAACATCTCGCGGCACAGTTCCACGGTACGGGCGATATTTTTGCATCGGTCGTCACGGGTGCCGTGACACGCGGAATGTCAGTTTCCCGAGCGCTGACGCTGGCTGTCGATTTTACGCTTGCCTGTATCCGCAGTACGATGGCAGATGCCGATCATCGCTGGTACGGTGTCAACTTTGAATCGGTGCTCGGCCAACTGACCGCGGCATCCGATGCCATGCAAAACGAACCTGTCCCGGGAGAAAATCATGAGAATTGACAACCCGACGATGATCGCGGCACTGGATGCCGCCGACCGTATCCGTTATTATCACTGGTGCACCGATCTGTCCCTTGTCGGTGAAGACTACAAAATCAATGAAATCGTCTGCTTTGTGCGCGATGCGTCCGATCCGCTTGCTGATTTTATCCAGGTGAAACAGTACGACCTCGGATTTTTGCTGATTCTAATGTATACCGAGGATCCGGCGCTGATTGCGGAATGTATGGACTATGTTGACACGGTAAAGGATGCGTTTGAAGAAATCGAGCTTCGGACACCGTATTCCGCCGTCCTTGCACTGCCGATCCTCCAAAACCGCTATACATTTACTGCCCCTGCGTACCCCGCAAGTCCCGTTTATTACATCCATGCAGAAGATCAGCTGCTGTCACCCAAAACCAATACAGAGGCATCCGTCTCCCTGTACTGCGATTCTGACAATGATGAGATCGCCAATGCGGTTGCCGCCGGTGCATTGGACTGTGAATCCATGAATGCCGATATGTTTGTTCCGTGCACTGTATTTTCGGACGTGAAATGGTATATCCTGCGTGTGAACGGTGAGATTGCCGGTTATCTGCGTGCCGAGTGCGGTTATGCGAATATCTACGACATCGGATGGCTTTACGTCGAGCCGCGGTTCCGGGGTCACGGATATGCATGCGATCTTGTCATGTATTTCTCAAAGGATCTGTTTGCACACGGTGCCGTTCCGCATTATGGGTATGCCATTTCCGGTGAATCCGCACGGGTAGCCCAAAAATGCGGGTATGTGTGTGATCCAACCGTACTTTACTGTCACAGACTTCTGCCAATTTGAAAATGAAAATCAAAGGGGGAACCCCAACATGAAAATTCTCTTTCAAGGTGATTCCATCACCGATACCGGCCGCAATACCGAACGCGGCAGCCTTCTGAACATCGGTCAGGGGTATGCCATGATCTGTGCATCGACCCTCGCCGCAAAATATCCGAATATGTTCTCCTTTACAAACCGCGGCATCAGCGGGAACCGCATTGTTGATGTGTATGCCCGCATCAAGGCAGACTGCTGGAATCTCGAGCCGGATGTCCTCTCAATTCTGATCGGTGTCAACGATGTCTGGCATGAGATCGGCGGGCAGAACGGCGTGGATGCGGAACGCTTCTACCGTGTTTACAAGATGCTCGTTGAGGATACGATGAAAGCACTTCCCGGTATCCGCATGATCTTAATGGAACCGTTTGTCCTCAACTGCGGTGCGGCGGCGGACAACTGGGAATATTTCAAGACGGAAACCGCGCTTCGTGCCGATGCTGTCAAAACCATCGCATCGGAATGCGGGCAGCTCTTTTTGCCGCTGCAGAAGATGCTTTGCGATGCGTGTGCGCTTGCACCTGCGGACTACTGGGTTGGTGACGGTGTTCATCCGACCGTTGCAGGTCACAAGCTGATCGCGGACGCATGGATGCAGACATTTGAAGAAAAGATTTTAATCAAATAACGGAACATCATAACAGGCGATGCAGAAAGAATACTGCATCGCCTGTCGTTTTTTATATCGTTCAGACCGTGACGGTCACGCTGTTTTCGCCTGCATCCAGAAGGATTTCCTTCTCGCCGAAACGGAAGACGGCGTTCAGATTTTCCGGAATGTCAATGACAAAGTCGGCATGTCCGTTCTTCTTTTCATAAGACACGGTGACCTCGCCTGCAGGAACACATCTCTTACCGGACACGGTATTGAGACCGTCAATCAGCACCGGTGCAATCACAATATCGCTGTACCCGGCCTTGCCTTCCTCTTCCCGGATACCGAGAATGTAGTCAAACAGATATGCTGCAACCGCACCGAACATCGGGTGGTTGTGCGAACGGTCCCATGTCGCATTCGGCCAGTTCTCCCAGATGGTCGTTGCACCTGCGCGGCGCATACCGTCAAAGGAGATCGGATCGGTGGACATCATCAGATCCGCCGCCAGCTGCGCATCGCCGTGCTCAAACAGCACACGTGTAACAATGTCCGTGCCAAAAATACCGGTATCGTATCTGCCAAGCTCATGGTAATACTTGACAAGATTCTTATAAGTGCGTTCGTCGCCCAGACCCATGTCGATGGCAATTGCATTTGCACCCTGGAAGCAGCCGATAAAGTTGCCGTCCCAGGTATTGAAGTATGCCGCCTTGACCGCCGCACGGCGTGCCGCAATACGTTCCCCGAGCATCGGGATTTCCGTTTCACGACCGATCAGACGACCGATTTCGATGACGCGCTGCATGGATTTGATGTAGAAGTAGTTATTGACAAATGCAGCAGGCAGTACAACCTGTATCGGAGCGCACCAGTCGCCAAGGCACCATTCACCCGCCTTGTCGGACGCAACCAGATTGTCTTTCGAGTGCGCTTCCAGATAATCGAAGTAGCGCAGCATCTGCGGATACAGACGCTCTGCATGGCTGATATCGCCGTAATGCTTATAATACTGATACGGAACCTCAACAATGGCACATCCCCAGCCGCCGGGGCCGCCGCCGCATCTGGTATACGGTGCGGTATACTGTACATGTCCTGTGTAGATATCCTGACAGTCGCCGATATCGTAAATCCACTTATCATAAAAGGCTTTTGCAGCAAGGGTTGTCATTGCCGCATGGCAGGCAAGCTGACCGTCACCGGTATAGCCGCGGCGTTCAATATGCGGACAGTCGGACGGAATACCGCCGTGCATATTGGAGGTCTGTGTATTGAGATATGCCTCATATATCCAGTTCAGCGTTTCGTTGTCGGAGTTGAACGCAGAATTGACCTTGACATCGGTATGGACACGGCGGACACATACGACCTCGGCATCGCCCTGAACGGTGAAGTAGCGGAATGCAAACCATGTAAACTGCGGCATGACAATGCGTTCCTCACCGTCAGAGACGACAGAAAACGTCTGGCTGAAATGATAGTTCATATTCGGGGTACCGTCTGCGTTGACTTCCTCGGCAAAACGCACGGTAATGCGCTCGCCCTTTGCCGCCTTCAGTCGAAGTACGGGGTAAAAGGACATATTGCAGCCGGAATCGTAGTGACATCCGTCATCATTTTCGCAGAGCAGCTGTGCAGGTACTTCATACTGTGTGCGGTCTGCCGGGCAATCGGTGAAAAGATACTCGGTATCAAGCGGCTTTGCGAGAATCGCGTTCTTCCATGCGCTGTCGTCAAACGCCTCTGAAAAGACAGTTTCATCGCATGCGGTGTAGTCCTGATGCTCGTGCGTGGTAAAGTGGTAAAGCTTGACAAAGCTGTCGCCGATCTTATCCTCGGTGCCGCTGAAGAAAGTCATTTCGCCGGCATCGGTTTCAACAGTCAGCGCGTAAATGGCTTTCGGTGTGCCATAGCCCTCACTTCCAAAGGTATACCAACCGCCGCCGAAATGGACGGCAAGCACGTTTTTGCCGGTTTTGAGCAGATCCGTGACATCATATTCGGGAACATAGATGCGGTGTCCGGTCAGGACCTCCTCGACCGGCCAGTTGCCGCGGGATTCAAAGTCGGTGGACAGCGGCAGGAACTGATCCTCGGTCACCGGGGTGCCGTTCAGATAGCAGTGGAAAAACCCAAGACCGATGACGCGCAGCATCGCACGGCGTACCGATCCTGTCAGCGCAAACGTGCGGCGCAGTACGGGAAAATGCGGAGTACCGTTTTCATCGGGCGTGTTCGGGTATCCGGAATAGGGACCGGCGCAGACCCACTTCGCCGCACCGAAAACTTCATATTGCTTCATATCGTTGATTCCTTTCTGTCATATGTGCTGTTTGTTCTCAAATTGATTTACTGTGCTGATTGTCCCTTGTTATTGGAGGCAAATCAACAATATGGGACATAAACTTTTTATGTTTATCGTTTCACACACATGTGTTTATCGTTATACATGAGCTGATTTACATCAAATCCACAGATTTTTTTATCGGATTTTCGAAATCATGCAATATTTCAGCTGCTTTTCCTGACTCAGATCATGCCAATTTCCTCAAAATACTGCATCAGCACGGCTGTACGAAAATCACGTCCGGACATACCGCAGTTCATGGCAAGCAGCTCCAGGGTCCGATCTTCCGTCCGATCCACGGTGATCTGCATAGCGCGGCCGAGCACACTGCCCTCGCGATTCCGACCGAGCGCTATGAAATACGGGATCTCAACGCCGGTAAATCCAAGCATCTCCTCGGTGATCTCATCTGTCGGAAGACCGCTGTCGCGCAGCTTTGTGATGAAGCGATGCAGAATCCACGTTACCGCAGCAGCGCGCTTCATTCCGGTCTGCTCGGCAAATGCTTCAATCAGCGCATCTACGCGCCGGTGAAAACGAAGATAGACCGTTTTATGTTCGGGTACTGCAGGTCTCATGTAATACCCCGTTCAAGCAGCCGGATGACGGTATCGATGGATTGGCGCAGACTGCGCAGCCGCTCAAGTGTAACCTTTTTTCCGGCAGAATCCATTTTCATCATACGGTTGACCGTCGTTTTAGAAGTGACCGCCGCTACGCTTGTTTCGGCTTTCTTCATATTTTTATTGATCATGGCGGCAATGTCGTCGGTCTTTGCATTGCCGGTCTTCGGTGATACGCCAATGGACGACAGCTTGTCCTCGCTTTTTTTGAGCGCGGCCTTGGCATTGCTGATCGTGTTTGCATACATGCGTTTCTGCTGCTCCAGATCACCGAGCGTTTTGCGCACGATCTCGATCTGCTCCTCAAGCTCCTCGGATGTCTCACCGGCTTCCGCCATAGCATTGAGTGCAGACAAAGAAAGCTGTACTTCCGCAATTTCATCATCAACCTCACGCATGCCGCGCATCCGTTGTTCCAGCTGTGCATGCAGATCGGCGATGGTCCGGGTCGCAGTATAGAGCTTATCGTTGACATCGCGCAGCTCTGCGGCCCCGATCTCATACGCTGCAGCCAGGTTTTCGGCGAGCAGCTTCTGAACATCCTCCGGAAGTCTGGCATACTGCACCGCCTGATTTTTGGGAATCAGATCACGGTCAAGCAGCGCGAGGATGTCCGGATGGAGTTGTGTTTCGACCATCAGGTTCTTTTCAATGAGCGTATCGCTGACACCGGTGTATTTTTCGGCGAGAATCACGGCATCGCGTTCGCTGACACCGCCTTTTCTTCGCAGATTTTCAATGAATCGGAATGTCGCTTTGCGGAACCGGCGTTCATCCGTCATACCGCCGCGTGTCTGCAGATTGGCGGCATCCAGTACAAGCATCTCATCAAGTGCATCAAGTCCGCTCAGCACCTTGCAGAGAATGACGGCATATTTGTTTTCCTGCCGTTCGCGATAAAGCCATGAAACGGCCTTATAACGGCGTTCACCGGAAAGGATAACGAATTTGCCGGTCTCGCGCGTGCGGTCGGAAACGACAATGTTGTGCAGAAGCCCGTTGCGCTCGATGTCGTGTGCCAGCTCTTCTATCTCCTCCTCGGTATCCTCTGACGAATAGTCGTTTTCAGGGTTAAGTGCGATCATATTCAGCGGAATGGAGCGATAGTCTTCGGTATCCGTGCCGAGGGAACGGTTGAGCAGGGTCTGTGCGTCATGCAGGGGATCGCTCTGCGGCTTTGCGCCAAGTCCCATATCAATATCGGTCAGTTTGATCTTCGGCATGTCGGTCATGCCTCCTTTCCGTCTGCAGCATCGGTCATGCCGGGGTTCACGGTATCGCCGCGTTCATACATGCGTATACGCTCGATGACCTCATCATACAGCGCTTTGTAGTCTTTTGCCGGGTTGCTGCGCGGATCCTCCACGACAACCGGTCCGCCGAGCGTCGCATCATTGACCGCCTGGCCCTTACGGATCTCGGTTTTCAGCTTCAGACCGGCATATGCACCGGTACAGAGATTCTCGCGCAATACTTTGGTGAAATTGACTTTTTCCACGATGGTGAGCAGGATGCCGAGGACATTGATTGTCATATCGTTCTCGCGCATCATCGTTTCGATCAGACGGTAGGTCTCATTGAGGCTGTCGATCGAATATTTATCCGGATGCAGCGGGATGATGATATGATCCGCCGCATATATACCGGACAGGGAGAAGGTATTTTTTCCGGGCGGGGTGTCAATGACAACAAAGTCATAGCAGACACCCTCGATGTTCTGTAAGATCGCCGACAGAAACGCATATGCAGGATAGTTGCGGGTCTTATGAAGAATCTCCGCCTGATCCGGAATCATCAGCGAAAAACCGCTGCAGGGAAGAATATCTACGTTGGGCAGGGTCGTTCTGTGAATGAAGTGATCGGTTGTGCAGCCGGGGAAGCCAAACGTGCGGTATGCATCGAACAGCGCAGCATTGTTAAATGCTTCACGGTTTTTTCCGGTGGCGGACAATGTGGAGTTGCCCTGTTCGTCCATATCGACAAGCAGGGTGCGCGCACCGTGCATGCCCATTTCCGCCGCAAGATTCACAGCTGTGGTGGTTTTTGCGACACCGCCCTTGGTCACGGCAACCGTGATGACGATGGGCGTACTCCGATGCAGAAACGGTGAGCGTCCGGGAACGGTACTGCTCTGCACGCCGGCAGATACATTGTTATCCTCTTTATACATGGCAGGGGATCCTTTCCTATTACAGGTCATTGGCGGCAGCAGCTGCAGGAATCATCAGAAGATCGCTTTCCGGAATCCTGCAACAATTTTGATATGTACTGCCTCATGGCATTCTATTATATATTATATCATAAGTTCGCCGATCCTGCAAGATTTTTCTGAAATTTCTATATACAATTTTACACAGATTTTTCGCATGGAGCTGCTGTTACATATCTGTTCACATGACTGCTGTTCCTTCTATTTTGTTGCAGTTTTCCGGAATGTGTCGGCGACTGATAACAGCCAGAACATACTGTGAGGTGTGTACTTTATGTGTAACGATTCATGTAAACCGTTATACCCTCGGGTTTTGCTGTATGTGAATCGGTTTACACACGCGGCTGTTGTATGTGAATCGGTTTACATACCATTGTGACCGCGCTTTTTTTGCGGAATCAGACGGATTTGGCTGCTGCAAGTCCCGTATTTCCGATGTTTTTTCGCTTTTCACTTGCGTTTTTCGACCGTTTATGGTATAATAGAGTTCCGGAATTCCGGGGCTTCCGTCTGCACATGCAGGCAGAACGGCGGCACAATCTGCAGTGATTCTGACTGCGTCTGGGAGGTGTCCGTTCATGGCACAGAGCATTTCCATCAAGCTGGAGGGCTTGTTTGAGGATGAATTTCATAAGCAGCTGATCCGAGCCTGCTACAAATATCAGCCGAAATCCGTTGCGGCAGCACTCAAAAAGCTGTCACTGGAGCAGTTTGTTGAGCTGATGGAAACGGCCATCGCACAGTCCGGCTGCAATGCAGCGCAGGATATGAGCGAAACGGATCTGAAATCCTTTGCCGGGATCTACGACCAGATTCTGCGCAATGCAATCATGGATGTACAGGAGCTGCGCTCCATCATTCCCAAGGATATCTTCATCACCAACTCCCGCGTCGCAAACGAACTGCGCCATATGGCACCGAACGAAGAGCATACTCTGACCGTCGGCCGTAAAGGCAGCCAGCTGGTCGAGATCACAACAACCATCAACTTCAACGACAAGAACATTCAGTTCTCCGGCAATGCATCGATCACAGCCTATGACAAGATCGTCCACGACGCAGTCTGCAGCCTGTATTCCGCCGGAAACGATACCTTCACCCCGGAAATGGTCTACCGTGCAATGAACGGCATGATCGAGTCGGAGTTTGTCTCCCCCAAGTCCATCAAAATGATCGTGGATTCTCTTGAAAAGCTGCGCATCACGGACATCACGATCGACTATACCGAACAGGTGCGCATGACCAATCCGGCAGATCCGTTTGATGCGGCACGCGTCAGCGGCTCCATGCTGATGATGCAGAAGGTTACCGTCTCCACCGGCGGTGTGACAAAATGGGCTTACCGTCTGGCCGCCAGCCCGATCGTTTATGAATATTCCAAGCTGATCAAGCAGATCATTCCGATCAGACTTGATCTTCTCAACACCAAGGAAACGACCCGTTCGACCGACACAGTCATCATCATCCGCCAATACATCCTGCAGCGGGTGGAGCTCATGAAGAATAAGAAGAACAACATGAACTCCCGTCTGATCTCGTATGAGTCCATCTATGAGCTGCTCAACACGCCGGACGACCGCAAGCTGCGTGCAACCATCCGCTCTCAGACCGAGCGTCTTCTTGACAATTACATCGGCAAGGAATATATCGCCGGCTATGAAGTGGTTCGCCGCGGCCGTGCGATCACGGGCGTGCTGATCCATCTTTTGGAGGAATCGGACAGCACATCAAATCCGGGTTCCGCACCGACAGCCGACGAATAAAGCCGTTTTACCTCCAATAACATAGGACATAACTATTTCCATCGAATATGAAAGCCGTCTCATAAAC
>JAFTLK010000120.1 GCA_017455975.1 Clostridia bacterium
ATGAAAAATATCGCGTAGGGCGGGGGCTTGCTCCCGCCGCGATAGAATTTCGATGTTGAAATGAATAGAAATTATATTTTAAGCATACATTGCGTTGTTTTTCAAACGATACAATAGAATAAATATCATTGTCATGTTCGTACCGTTATACGGCGGGAGCAAGCCCCCGCCCTACGAAATCTTTGCGAACAACTGCTTACTTTGCAGTATCCGCTCCGATTTCCGACAGCTTCTTCACAATCGACTCAATCGCTTCGTTCTTGAACTTGAAGCTCGATTTGTTGGCAATCAGTCTTGCGGAGATCGGCACAATCGTCTCGAACACCGTCAGATGATTCTCTTTCAGCGTTGTGCCCGTTTCCACGATGTCGACGATGACATCGGACAGTCCCAGAATCGGCGCAATCTCTATCGAGCCGTTCAGATGAATGATATCGATATCACGTCCGAGCGACGTGTAGTACTGCTTGGCGATGTTCGTAAACTTCGTCGCAACCTTCAAGGTTTTCTGCGGATTGTCGCGGAAATCCTCTTTTGCGGCGACAGCCATCCGGCATTTGCCGATGTCAAGGTCGTAAAGCTCATAGATATCCGGCTCATATTCGAGCAGAATATCCTTGCCTGCGACACCGATATCCGCCGCACCGCGCTCAACGTAAATGGCAACGTCCGACGGCTTGACCCAGAAGTAGCGGACGCCGACGTCCGGGTTTTCAAAGATCAGCTTGCGGTTGTTTTCGCGGATCGACGGACATTCCAGTCCTGCCGCCTCAAACATCGCATAGACTTTTTCCCCGATGCGACCCTTGGGGAGTGCAACATTAAGCATGGGTTTCAACAATCTCCACTCCTTTCCCGCAAAGACGCAGAAGCTGTTTGTAACGCAGTTTTTCGGGAACCGCCTTCTGTGCCATGACCGTCTGTCCGGCATCGGTCAGCATACGGACCGTACCGCGCAGTGCATCCATGTCATCATCCACAGTATAGAGAATGACGGTATCCACATCAAATTTTGCATCATCATCTTCCAGCCGCTCCAGAAGGTCAAGATAGACCGCAAATCCGATCGCGCCGGACTTTCTGCCCATCTTCGCCATCAGCTTGTCGTACTGACCGCCGGACAGGATCCCTGTCGGGATGCCCCGGACAAAGCCGCGGAAGACGATGCCGTTGTAATAGTTCATGTCCGAGGTGACCGAGAAGTCAATGCGGACAACCTCTGATGCGCGCGTATTGCCAAGTGCACCGACGACCTGTGCCAGCTCCTCCACACACGCAAGCGCCGCCGCATCCTCCGCACAGAGCGCACGCAGCTGCGGAAGAACCGTATCTGCGGCCCCGTATGTTGAGATCAGGGAGACAAGCGAGAGCGCCTTTTCTTCGTCCAGACCATCCTCGCGGCACAGCGACAGAATCCCATGCGTGTTCTTCTCGCCGACGCACTTGAGAATCGCCGCGCGCGTTTCCTCATCGGGGTTCAGCCGGTCAATGCAGGCGGATACAATACCGAGATGCGACACATCGAGCACACATTCCTCTGTAACCGCAAGCAGGCTTTCCGCCGCAAGTCCCAGCACCTCGGAAATGCAGTAGCTGTCGATGGCACCGATACATTCCAGACCGACCTGCATGATCTCCTTGTACTGGTGCGAACCGCGTGAGACACGATAGACATTTTCGTTGTAATAGACCTTCTGCACCACACCATCCGCATCACTGCCGTTCTTGATGATCGACAGCGTCACGTCGGGCTTCAGTGCCATCAGACGGCCGTTGGTATCGGTAAAGGTAATGACGTTGTCGGAGACAAGGAAATCCTTGTTGCGGACATACAGTTCATATTCCTCGAATTTGCTCATTTTATATTGCGTATATCCGAACTTGCGGTACAGCGCACGCAGTCCGAAAATCGCTTTTTCCTCATATTTCAGGACAGAATCAAACTTTTCCATAGGGAATCCTTTTTGAAACAGAAATGTCACCGGCCTCTCACCGATGCTTTATTATTTTACCACTTTACTACGCTAAAGTCAATAGCTTCGCGCAGAAAGTTGTCTTTTGTATAGTTATACAAATACCGTCCGGGAAAATATACATTTTCCGTAAATATCACAGGCGGCTTATAACAAAGAAGCGGAGCACGGAAGCCAACTGGCTCCCCGTGCTCCGGGTATTCATTTGGAAATCAATATGCGAAGCTGCCCTCGTATACCCAGACGGTGTTGCCGCCGAGGAGAATACGCTCATCGGTATAGTTGACCGTCAGCGTACCGCCGGGGAGCTTGACCGAGATATCGGTGCCCTTTTCGCAGTAGCCGTTTTCGCAAGCCGCGACGACTGCCGCAACCGCACCGGTACCGCATGCAAGCGTTTCGCCGTTGCCGCGCTCCCAGACACGGGCACGCAGGGTCGTCTTGTTGACCACACGGACAAATTCCGCATTGACGCGATCTGGGAACATATCGGCATACTCAAATTTCGGACCGATCGAGGAAAGATCCAGTGCATCGAGCGCATCGGTGAAGACAACGCAGTGCGGGTTACCGACGGAGACGCAAGTGATGTTATATTCGGTGCCGCCGATGACGACAGGTGCATTGATGACCTGTTCCATATCGGTATCGACGGGTACATTCTTTGCCGTCAGATCAGCACGTCCCATATCAACGGAAACGGAGCTGACCTTGCCGTCACGCAGATACAGATGGAGCTTATGAACGCCGGAAACCGTTTCGATGGTCAGGTATTCCGAGCGGATATAGCCCATATCGTACAGATACTTGGCAACGCAGCGGATGTTGTTGCCGCCCATACGGCCTTCCGTACCGTCACGGTTGAAGGTACGCATCTTCGCGTCTGCGACGGAGGAGCGTTCGATCAGAACGATACCGTCACCGCCGATGCCGTAGTGCGGTGTGCAGTAGCTGACGCACAGGGATTCGGGACAGGTGATCTTGTTGTCGAAGTTTTCGATGTAGATATAGTCATTGCCGCAGGAATGCATCTTGACAAACGGGATCTTCTGTCTCCACAGACGCATGTCGTTGATGTCGACAAGCTCTGTGTTGGCACAGGTGAAGCGGGATTCGAGAATTTCCGCCAGAGCATTTGCCGTATCGAGGGAGGTCAGACACGGAATACCGAGCTGCATTGCGCGCAGGTGAAGCTGTGTATAGTTGCCGATATAGGTATCCTTGACGGTACCGGTATAGATGATATAATTGAGTGCGCCGGCTTCCATCAGCTCCTTGATCTCCTGATTGTCATTGGCGTTGGAAACGGTGATGACGTCAATGCCGAGCTGGGAAATGGCCTTTGCCGTGCCGGAGGTTGCATAAACGGTAATGCCGAGGTCATAGAACCGCTTTGCAAGGGAGATAGAATCGAGATAATCGTTTTCTTCAACGGAAAGCAGTACGCCGCATCTCTGTGCGCGGTTGAACGGAACAACAAGATTCGCCGCGGTCAGACCCTTGAACAGCGCCTCAGCCATCGTCTTGCCGATGCCGAGGACTTCACCCGTGGACTTCATTTCCGGGCCGAGGATGGAGTTTGCGTCGTTGAGCTTTTCAAAGGAGAAGACAGGAACCTTGACCGTGTAGTACGGAGGTGTTCTGTAAAGACCGGTGCCATAGCCAAGATCCGTCAGCTTTGCGCCGAGCATAACCTTTGCGGCGAGATCGACCATCGGAACATTCGTGACTTTGGAGATATACGGAATGGTTCTGGATGCACGCGGATTGACCTCAATGACATACAGCTCACCCTCGTAAATGAGGTACTGGATGTTGACAAGACCCTTGGTACCCAGCGCCAGCGCCAGCTTTTCGGAGCAGTCACAGATGGTCTGGATGTGCTTGTCGGAGAGGTTATACGGCGGGTAAACAGCGATGGAGTCACCGGAGTGAACACCTGCGCGTTCAATATGCTCCATGATACCGGGGATGAGGACGATTTCACCGTCGGAGATAACGTCGACTTCAAGTTCGGGACCGGACATATACTTGTCAACGAGAACCGGGTTGTCGATACCGCCGGCGAGAATCATATTCATATAGTCCGTTGTCTGCTTGTCGGAACGGGAAATGGTCATGTTCTGACCGCCGATGACATAGGACGGACGGAGCAGGACGGGATAACCAAGCGTATTCGCCGCATGCAGTGCTTCCTCAACGGTCTTGACGCCCATACCCTTGGGGCGGCGGAAACCGAAGGTTTCCAGCAGCTCATCGAATCTTGCACGGTCTTCGGCCAGGTCAATACCGTCAGCGGACGTGCCGAGGATGCGGACACCCTGTTTGTCAAGGAACTGTGTCAGCTTGATCGCCGTCTGACCGCCGAACGCAACAACGACACCGATGGGCTTTTCGACCTCGATGATGTTCATGACATCCTCGGGAGACAGCGGCTCAAAGTACAGTCTGTCGGCCGTATCGTAGTCGGTGGAAACGGTTTCGGGGTTATTGTTGACAATGACAACGTCATAACCCATCTGCTGCAGTGTCCAGACACAGTGAACGGAGGAGTAGTCGAATTCAATACCCTGACCAATGCGGATCGGGCCGGAGCCGAGAACCATGACAACGGGCTTGCCCGAACGCTTGAATGCGCGGGATTCGCAGACCTTGTCTGCGGTGGAATAGAAATACGGGGTCTGCGCATGGTATTCGGCCGCGCAGGTATCGACCATCTTGTAGCTGAACGCGCACTTCTCAGGCATTTCATCAACGCCGCAAAGACGCTTCAGTGCGGAATCGGGATAACCGAGCTTCTTCGCCTCTCTGTAATTTTCGACTGTAAGGCCTTCCTTTGCAAGGCGATCCTCAAAGTTGGCGAGATTGAGCATACAGTTGAGGAACCAGCGGTCGATCTTGGTGATCTCAAAGATCTCATCTACGGAGATACCCGCCTTGAGTGCCTCAAATACGGTAAAGAGACGGCGGTCATTCTGTTCATACAGACGCTCACGGACGGGCTTGTCGTCCAAGGGAGCTGCATTCAGCGTATCAAGCGAGATCTCCGCACCGCGGACAGCCTTCATCAGTGCCATTTCAAAGGAGGTACCGATGGACATGACCTCACCGGTCGCCTTCATCTGCGTACCGAGCTTGCGGGAAGAACCTGCAAACTTATCAAACGGCCACTTGGGGAACTTACATACGATATAGTCAACGGACGGTTCAAAGCATGCGACCGTCTTGCCGGTGATATCGTTGTTGATTTCATCGAGCGTATAACCGAGTGCCAGCTTCGTCGTGATCTTTGCGATCGGATAACCGGTTGCCTTGGAAGCGAGTGCGGAAGAACGGGAAACGCGCGGGTTGACCTCGATAACAGCGTATTCAAAGCTGTTGGGGTTGAGTGCAAACTGGCAGTTACAGCCGCCGACGATGCCGATGGAAGAGACGATGTCCAGCGATGCCGCACGGAGCATCTGGTATTCCTTGTCGGAGAGCGTCAGCGCAGGTGCAACGACGACAGAGTCGCCGGTATGGATACCGACGGGGTCGACGTTTTCCATCGAGCAGACAGCGATGACGTTGCCGGCTGCGTCGCGCATCGTTTCAAATTCGATCTCCTTCCAGCCGGAGATGCACTTCTCGACGAGGATCTGGGTGATCGGGGACATATCCAGA
>JAFTLK010000121.1 GCA_017455975.1 Clostridia bacterium
GAAAACAGCGGCGCGCGGGACAGTCCTCCGATGACACGCCGCCAATCGACCGTTCCGTCAAACGGCATTGCGTGCAGATCGTGTGCGCCGTCGTTGTCGTGCAGATGCATCGCAAGCAGGCGGTCAGCGTAGGAGGACAAATAATCCTCCCCCGTGGAAAACGCATTTTCATGACCCGAATCGTAGCAGAAGCCGACGTGATCGCTGTCAATGTGATCGAGCAGATACCGCACATATTCCGGGTAAACGGAATTTTCCAGTGCCAGAAAGACACCGTACTTCTCTGCCGCTTCTGCCGCACGCAGATAACGGGCAAGTCCCGTCTCATACGCGCCGCCCGGACGGTCATGTCCCCATGTCACGTGCGCAACGCCCGTGCGGATGCCAAGCGATGCCATGTCGGAAAGCTCTGTGACCAGACGGTCGATCACGCGCTCCCCCGCATCTCCGTCTGACCAGACAGCGGTCATGCCGTCACCGGTCAGATGGACGTTTTCTATCGGCAATCCGTGTTTTTCGCAGAGTCTGACCTGATTCTCCCATGAAGTTTCCGTGCCGCGCAGCTCTGCTTCAAAATCGAGACACACCGCGTCAAAGCCGACGGAACGGATTGCGGCGATCCGGTCTTCAATCGGGTAAGCGGTTGTCACGCCGGAATAAATCGAATATTTCATTGGTTGTTTTCTCCTGATCTGTTTGGTCGGGATGACTTGATTTCATTGGCAATCGACGCGCCGAGAATCAGCACGCCGCCGATGATCTGTGCCGGCGCAATTGCCTCTCCAAGCACAAACACGGACAGCAGTACCGCCGTCAGCGGATCGATATAGGAAAGAATCGCCGCCTCCTGCCCGGGCAGATCGCGCAGGGCGGAAAAATACAGACAGTAGGTGATCCCGGTGTGCACAAGACCGACACACAGCAGATATCCCCAGCCGACCGCATCGAGCGTCAGCAGATGGAATCCGCCTGTCAGCGCGACATATGGGATCAGCGTCACGACCGCCGCCAGAAACTGCAGCAGCGTCCGGTCAATGCCGGATACCGACCGGATTGCCTTGTTGATGAGAATGACCGCGGCGTAAAGACACGCAGCCCCCAGTCCCAGTGCAATCCCGCGCAGATCACTGCCGGATACCGCACCGACGCCGGTTAAGAGTACCACGCCGACGGTCGAGCCGACAAAGCAAATGCCCTGCCGCAGCCCGAAGTGCTCGCGGAACAAAATCGGACAGACGAGCGTGACGAGCACAGGTGCAAAATAATAGCTGAGCGTCGCCGCGGACACCGTGGTATACTTGTACGCCTCAAAGAGCAGAATCCAGTTGCCGCCCATCGCAATGCCGGAGAGCAGCAGCAGCGGCAGATCACGCCGGGGATGCATCCCGCTGCCCACAGACGTTTTGCCGTCCGCGGATTTCCTTGTACGGCGGAATGTGATGACACCGCCGATCAGAAGCGATGCCAGCACGGCACGGTACAGCGCGATTTCTGTGGACGGAAGCGGAATGTGCGCAACGAACAGCGCGATGGTGCCGAAGACAACCATCGCCAGTACGATGCGCACCCGCGGATTTGTGATGAATTGTTTCATTGGCCGTTCCCGTCAGCCGCCAAGGTACGCCTTCTGTACCATTTCACTCGCCGCAAGCTCCTCGCCCGTACCGGACAGCACGATGCTGCCGTTTTCAAGGACATATGCGCGGTCGGAAATGGCAAGCGACTTACCTGCGTTCTGCTCGACAAGCAGAATGGTTGTGCCGTCACGGTTGATGTCGCGGATGATGTCGAAGACCTGATCGACGAGCAGAGGCGAAAGACCCATCGACGGCTCGTCGAGCATCAACAGCTTCGGATGGCTCATGATCGCACGTCCCATGGCGAGCATCTGCTGCTCACCGCCGGACAGCGTACCCGCAATCTGGTTCTTACGCTCCGCAAGACGCGGGAAACGGGTATAGACAGACTCGATATCCTGCTTGAAGCCGGAGGAGTCCTTGATGGAATACGCACCCATCAGAAGATTTTCGTAAACGGTCAGCTCCTGGAAGATCCGCCGACCCTCCGGAACCTGCGTCATGCCGAGATGCACGATCTTATGGCACGGCGTCGTCGAAATATCGTGACCGTCAAAGAGCACCTGACCCGACCGCTTGGGGATCAGACCGACGACGCTCTGCATGGTGGTGGTTTTACCGGCACCGTTGGCACCGATCAATGTCACGATTTCACCCTCGTTGACCTCAAAGCTGATGCCTTTCAGCGCGCAGATGACACCGTAGTAAACCTGTAGTTGATTGACCTGTAATAAGGACATGATGGGACCTTACCTTTCTTTTGGGAGATGGATGACGCGTCGGTCAGCCGCCGATATAGGCACGGATGACCTCGGGATTTTTCAGCGTTTCGCGTGTGTCACCCTCCGCCAGCACCGTACCGAAATTGAGCACCGTGACCTTGTCGCAAAGTCCGGAGACGAACTTCATATCATGCTCGATGAGCAGAATGGTCATGTCGAAATGCTCGCGGATGAAGCGGATGGTCTTTTCAAGGTCTTCGGTTTCGTGCGGATTCATGCCTGCCGCCGGTTCGTCGAGCAGCAGCAGCTTCGGACCGGTCGCAAGTGCTCTTGCGATTTCGAGCTTACGCTGTTTGCCGTAGGGCAGATTGCAGGCGAGGTTGTTGCGCTCCTCCTCGAGATCAAAGATCCGGAGCAGCTCCTTTGCACGCTCGCGCATCTCCTCCTCCGCCTTGAAATGGCGCGGCAGACGGAACAGCGACTCCCAGACCGTGCAGGGATACGCCGGCTGGTTGTGCAGTGCGACCATGACGTTGCGGACAACGGTCATGTTGTTGAACAGACGGATGTTCTGGAAGGTACGCGCGATGCCGCGATGGTTGATCTTGTCCTGCGGCAGACCGCACAGCTCCTCTCCGTCGAGGTAAAAGGTTCCTGTGGTCGGGCGGTAAACACCGGTCAGCAGATTGAAGATCGTGGTCTTTCCGGCACCGTTGGGTCCGATCAGACCGTAGATCTGGTTTTTCTCAATTTTCAGATTGACATTCTGTGCCGCCTTCAGACCGCCGAAGGAAATGCCGAGGTCTTTTGTTTCCAGAAGATACTGTGCCATCATCCCTTCCCTCCTTTGCTGTCATCGTGGGTCGGCTTGTCGCCGGACAGATTCTGCGGCTTCAAGTCGATGGACAGGATTTCGTTCATCTCAATCTTGGTCGGAACGACATCCCACTTTGCGCGGTCATCGGAGCGGTGAGACGGATCCTTGCCGCGTCTGACAACCTTGTCAAAGAAGACATGGAGATTGTAGCGGACGCGGAAGCTCTTGAGTGCAGGTGCATTGTTGTAAACGACGATGATGATCAGAATCAGCGCGTACAGAAGGTTCTGCAGCACCGCAAGATCACCGGTCAGCACCGTTGCGAGCTTGGTATTGAGGAACGTGATCAGCGCAGCGGAAATGATGGCGCCGTTGATGGAGCCCATGCCGCCGAGGACGACCATAACGAGAATTTCGATGGAATAGTTGTAGCCGAACTTTGCGCTCTGGACGGTATAGTTGCTGAAGCTGTAAAGTACACCGGCAATCCCCGCAAAAAACGCGGACAGCGTGAATGTGATCAGCTTGTACTTGGTGACGTTGATACCGCAGGCACGAGCGGCGATCTCGTTGTCGCGGATGGCGGTAACGGCACGGCCGTGCTTGGAGCGGATGAAGTTCTGCGCTGCCGCCAGCGTCAGAAGCACCAGCAGGAACGCGAAAATGAACAGATACTGCTTATCAAAGCGCGGGGTTTCCAGACCGAGTGCGCCGCCGAACGATGCATCCGACGTGTTCTGGAAGATGGACTTGACAATTTCACCGAACGCCAGCGTGACAATTGCCAGATAGTCGCCGCGCAGACGCAGTGCGGGAATCCCGATGACAACGCCGCAGACGGCTGCCGCCGCACCGCCGATGACAAGACCGAGGATGAGACTGCCCACACCGTTACCGATGGAGGGCTCCAGTACCGCCGCGACTTTACCGCCGAGATACGCACCGACGCACATAAAGCCGGCATGACCGAGGGACAGCTCGCCAAGGAAGCCGACAACAAGGCTCAGGGACACGGCGAGGATGATGCTGACCGCGATCTTTTCGAGCAGGAACAGCATCGAGTTATTGATATGACCGCCGGTGAGCGCAATGATCGCCATGACAAGCGTGAAGATGCCGATGACGAGATAGTTGAGATAATGGCTCCAGCGGATGTGTTTCAGATTCAGTTTCATCAGACCTTCTCCCTCCGTTTCTTGCCGAGGAAGCCCGTCGGACGTACCAGCAGAATGATGATCAGAATGGAGAATTCGATGGCATCGGTATACGGTGCGATGGCAGTGATTTTATAAGAGATACATTCGACCATGCCGAGCAGCAGACCGCCGAGCATCGCGCCGGGAATGGAGCCGATGCCGCCGATGACCGCCGCGGTAAACGCCTTGATGCCGGGCATCGCGCCGAGCGTACTCGAAATGCTCGGTGCTTTGAGCAGGTAGAAAAGACCCGCGAGTGCGGCAAGTGCCGAACCGATGGCGAAGGTGATGGTGATGATGCCGTCGACGTTGATGCCCATCAGCTGTGCGGCACCCTTGTCCTCGGAAACGGCGATCATGGCACGTCCGAGGCGTGTGCACTTGACAAACAGCGTCAGCGCGACCATGACGACAACGGTAATGGCAAGCGTGACAAGCGCGGAAATCTGGACATTGACGCCAAGGAACGTCACCGAGCCGAAATCATAGACCGTGACGACCTTATTTGCCGAGCCGAAGATGATCTGCGCAAGGCTCTGCAGAAGATAGCTGACGCCGATGGCAGTGATGAGCACGGCAAGCGGCGAGGCTCCGCGCAGCGGCTTGTACGCGATCTTTTCGATGGTCATACCGAGCAGCACGCAGAAGATGACCGCTATGAGGATGGCAAGCAGCGGATTATGGAAAGCCATGAAGACATAGATGACATATCCGCCGACCATGATGATATCACCGTGCGCGAAGTTCAGCATCTTGGCGATACCGTAGACCATGGTATAGCCAAGCGCGATCATCGCGTAAATTCCGCCCAGACTCAGACCGTTGATCAGAGTGGATAAAAAAAGTTCCATTTAGACAATCCTTTATGTAACGCAAAAGCGCATATGCCGGCCAAAACCGACATATGCAGCCTTTTTATACGGAAACTGATACGAAGGAATCAGTTTGCTTCCTTGATGACATACTTGATGGCACCCTTGTTGACATAACCGGAGGTTTCCCAGGTAATGTTTTCACCGGTGACACCGACTGCGAGCGAGTAACCGCCGTTGAACTGTTCCTTGAGGATCTCGCAGAGATCGGATGCACTGATGGTGACCGGGATTTCCTTGCCGGCGTCGATCGCTGCCTTCATTGCGCCGTAGATGGCGTATATGCAGTCATATGCGGAAGCACCGAACTGGTTGAGGGTTTCCGCGCCGAACTTTTCGACGTACTTGTCGATAAATTCCTTTGCGGCGCCGTCGGTTGCCTTGGAGTTGAAGTGGGAGAGCATGGTGACTTCCTGCGGGATGGTGGTGATGTCGAAGCCTTCGATGTTGTCGATGCCGTCGAAGCCGTCACAGCCGTAGTAAACGGTGTTTGCCGCAACGATGTCCTTTGCCTGCATCATAAAGAGGGACGCGGGCGTATAGTAGATGGGCATGAAGATGAAGCCGCAGCCCTTGAGGGTATCGATCTGGGTTGCAAAGTCAGAGGTGTTCGCTTCAGTGAACGTGGTTTCGATGACGGTAACGGATGCATCGAGGTTTGCCTTGAACTGGTCGTAAATGCCCTTGGAGTACGGGTCATCGGACTTGTAGAAGACACCGATGGTCTGGCCTGCAAAATTCGCGCTGACATATTCTGCCGCGACCTTACCCTGGTTGCCGTCTGCAAAGAACATCTGGTAGCCGTTAGGGTTTGCGGGGATATCGTCACCGGATGCGGAGGGCGTCAGGAAGAAGACGTTGTCATCTGCGGACAGGTTCTTGAATTCCATACCGGGCGCTGTGGTAACGGTACCGAGGGAGACCTGCATACCGGATTCGAGCATGGAGGAATAGTTGGTGGAAACCTTGGTTGCGTCATGCATATCGTCGGTTGCGATGAGCTTGAAGGTAATTCCATTCAGACCGCCTGCGGCATTGATTTCGTCAACTGCCATCTGTGCGGAGTTGGCAACGGCGATACCGTACATTGCCGCGCCGCCGGTGAGCGGACCGGACACACCAATCACATACTGCGTATTGGTTTCTGCGTAATTGACGGACGCACAGCCTGCGAGCATGCCGAGCATGAGCAGAGCCGCGAGAACAAGTGAAAGTACTTTTGTCATTTTCATAATCGTGATAATCCCCAAGTCTTTCGGGGAACTCCTTTCCTGTGCAAATCATCTGCACGGTACAAGTATACACCTTTTTTGCCGATATGTCAATATTTTTCGGTCTATTTCATGAAAGAAATTTCATATATTATATAATACAATTAATGAAAGAGACAGAAACGGACCGCAGGCATTGCTGTCCGCGATCCGTTTGCATCGGAATTTTGCTTACAGAACAAGCGAGGGAGCGGTGTAAACGCGCGCCGCCAGCTCCTGATTGAGCAGGTACAGTCCTCTTGCATCGTGACCGAACAGCTCCATCTTGGAGATGAGATCGTTTGCGTTGGTTTCTTCCTCACCCTGCTCTTTGACAAACCAGTCAAGGAACTGCATCGTGCGGAAGTCGCGGACCTCGTAAGCCGCCGCATAGATGTCGTTGATGAGGGACGTGACGTAGAGCTCATGCTCCAGCCCTGCCTTCAGAACATCCAGATCGCAGGTGAAGACCTTGTCGGGCTTTGCGATGGCGTCAAGTGTGACCGGCATATTTTCGTTCTGCAGATAGGTATAGAACAGCATCGCGTGGTCGCGTTCCTCCTGTGCCTGCACCATATACCAGTTTGCAAAGCCGTCAAGGCTCTTTGCCTTGAAATAGTTGTGGAAATCAAGGTAGAGGTATGCGGAGTAGAATTCTTTGTTGATCTGCGCGTTGAGCAGTTCGTGTACTTTTGCGTTCAGCATGGTGAAATCTCCTTTTTTATTTTATGTTTATTTGTTTGACGGTGAGCAGCGTCATTTGATGGCACAAGGCTCATCCCCGATCCCAAACAAGCGTCCCGTCCTCTTCCTTCACCGGCACAAAGATCGGTGTTTCGCGGCGGTCGCCGACAGGTGTATTGGGTGCGTGAATGGACAGGTACATCTGTCCGTCCGTGTCGTAAAAGAGCATTCCGTGACCGCCTTCATAGTCACCGGAGAGGTTCTTGGAGAACAGAAGCGTGTCGTCCTGCGACCACTTGCCGTCGACGCGTCCGTTGTCGGAGCGTGCAATACCGACACAGTAGCCGGCATCCTCGAAGTTTGACCAGATCATGATCAGCTGTCCCCCGGCACACTTGTGCATAAAGCAGCCGTCGGTCACACGCTGGTTCGTCCACGACGGATCGTCGGCACGGAACAGCTCGATGGGCTCGGAAATCATCGTTTTGAGATCGTCGGACAGCTTTGCCGCCGCCATCCGTCCGATGCCGTCCTCGGTGCACGTCCATTCATGAACGAACACCATCCACGGCTGTCCCGCCTCATCGACATACAGTGTGGCATCGATGCAGTCCCAATCGCGCGGCGTGACGTGCCCGTCGGCATATGCGGTAAACGGACCCTCGGGCGACTCGGCACGGAAGACGGTACAGCCGCGCATACCGCTCGCCCCTGACTTGTAGGTCGTGAACATATAATACGCACCGTCATAGCGGTGAACCTCCGGTGCCCAGTGACAGGCGACCGCGTCAGCCGGCACCTCGACCACAACACCGAGGTCTTCCCAGTCGCCGGAAAGCGAACCGGATGTGTTCTTATAGCACCTCCAGCCGGTACCGTATGCATAATAGACTCCGTTTTCAATGACGATAAACGGATCGCGCAGACAGGGGATGGAGGAGGTAATGATGGATTTCATGGCAGCTCCTTTCAGAAAATGAGAAATCAGGAATGAGAAATCTGATCGTTGAGGAAGATGCTTCCAATACCGCGTAGGGCGGGGCCTTGGTCCCGCCGCCGTGGATGAACAACATATCGTTATTCAATTTTTAACGGGAAGAAGTACTTTCCAACGTAATCATCATGGATTTGTTATGATACGGCGGGAGACAAGCCCCCGCCCTACGGAATCCTTGCAGTCACCTGCGAAAATCGCAATCGCTTTACTGTATCGGCTCGAAATCAGCCGCACCGTGCTTGCACAGCGGGCAGATGAAGTCCTCGGGCAGCTCGTCGCCCTCATAGATATAACCGCAGATCTTGCAGACAAAGCCCTTCTTGCCGTCGGTCTCGGGCTTGGGCTTGACGTTGTTCTGGTAGTAGGTGTAGGTCATCGTCTCGCGGTCGGAGATCACACGCGCTTCGGTGACGGAGCAGATGAACATGCCGTGCGTGTCGAGGTCGATATACTGTTCAACCTTCAGCGACATAAAGGAATTGATATAGCGCGGCAGGAATACAAGACCGTTGTCGGAACGGAGCGGCTCGCAGTCGGCGAACTTGTCGACATTACGTCCGGAGCGGAAGCCAAACGCTTCAAAGACGGAGAACGGCGCGTCGGTCGACAGGCAGTTGATGTTCATGATGCCGGTCTGGCGGATAATATGATGCGAGTAGTTCTCCTTGTTGATCGTGACGGCGATGCGGTTGGGCGTGTTTGTGACCTGGGTGACCGTGTTGACGATCAGACCGTTGTCTTTCTTGCCGTCGCCCGAGGTCACGACGTACAGACCGTAGCCGATGTTGAACAGCGCGGACAGATCGTTCTTGTTTGCGGTGTCGTCCTGCTGGGCAAGATATTCGCGGCAGAGCTCATCCGCCAGTGCATCCAGCTGACCGCGGCTTTCCTCGTTGAGCGCCGACATGATCTTGACTGTGTTGTCGGCAAAGTCGAGATTCGGGCAGTCCTCCAGCATCCGGCGCATGATCTTCGCCGCCTGTGCAGCCCACGAGCCGTTTTCGATGAACGCGACGGTTCTGTTTCTGTAGTTGCGTGCGGTCAGATGGTCGATATACTGACGCATGAACGGGAAAATGTCCGCATTGTAGGTCGTGGTTGCGAGCACCAGCTTGTTGTAGCGGAACGCATCGGCAATCGCTTCATGGATGTCGCAGCGCGCAAGGTCATGGACGACGACCTTGGGGCAGCCGCTCGCCTTCAGCTTGTCGGCAAGCGCCAGAATCGCTTTCTTTGTACCGCCGTAAACAGAGGTGTACGCGATCACGATACCCTCGGATTCCGGCTGATAGGAGGACCATGTGTTGTAGAGGTTCAGATAGTAGCCGAGGTTTTCGGTGAGCACCGGACCGTGCAGCGGGCAGATCTTTGCAATGTCAAGTCCTGCCGCTTTTTTCAGCAGATTCTGTACCTGTGCGCCGTACTTGCCGACGATGCCGATATAATAGCGTCTTGCCTCATCCGCCCAGTCCTGTTCGACATCGAGCGCACCGAACTTACCGAAGCCGTCCGCCGAGAACAGAACCTTATCATAATCGTCATATGTTACCATGACCTCCGGCCAGTGTACCATCGGTGCTGCAACGAAGTGGAGGGTATGCTTACCCAGCGGGAGACGGTCACCCTCTCCGATGATGATCTGCTTGTCCTCAAAGTCGGTGCCGAAGAAGTTCTTCATCATCGCAAATGCCTTCTGCGAGGAAACGATCATCGCATCGGGATATGCCTTTGTAAAGTTGACAATGTTTGCGGAGTGGTCCGGCTCCATATGCTGGACGACGAGGTAGTTGGGCTTTCTGCCGCCGAGGACTGCCTCAATGTTGTCAAGCCATTCGTGGGTGAAGTTCTGATCGACGGTGTCCATGATGGCAATTTCGTCGTCGATGATCGCGTAAGAGTTGTAGGACATGCCGGCGGGGACTTTATACTGGCCTTCAAACAGGTCTACCTTGTGGTCGTTGACGCCGATATAGCGGATGTCGTTTGTGATGTTCATGGTTTGCTCCTTTGTTATTTATATATGGTGTTAATACTATGATATTTTTCGATTGTAATCTTGATCGAATTGCTGCGTTTCGGGCGCGCAATGCACGCCTCTACTCGTGTAAATGCAACGTTTGCTTACTCCAGAATCTTCCCGTCCGTGGAAATCGTCACGACCTGCCACGGAATGAACTTGCCGGATGCCTGCAGGGCACGCTTGACGGCGTTTTCAAGACCGCCGCAGCACGGAACCTCCATGCGCAGGATGCGGACGCTCTTTATGTTGTTGTGTGCAATGATCTGTGTCAGCTTCTCGGCGTAGTCGCCTTCATCCAGCTTCGGACAGCCGATCAGTGTAATATGGTTTTTCATAAATTCGGCATGGAAGTTACCGTATGCGTATGCCGTACAATCCGCCGCGATCAGCAGGTTTGCACCGTCGAAGTACGGTGCGCGTACGGGAACGAGCTTGATCTGACACGGCCACTGCGCAAGCTGTGCAGGAACAGCGCCTGCTTTGGGAGCTGCAGACGCAGCGGGCGCATCGCGCCGGATGGCCTTTGCCATCGAACCGGGACAACCGCCGCCGTGACCGCTGCGACCGCCGTTTCTTCCGTGGCTGTGACCGGGGCAGGCGTGCGGTGCATTTCCTTGCTTTGCAGCTTTTGCCGCTTCGACCGCCGCTTCGTTGTATTCCGGTGCTTCCCGCTCCTCAAAGGTGATCGCGCCGGTCGGGCAGGCGGGCAGACAGTCGCCAAGCCCGTCGCAGTAATCCTCGCGCGTCAGAGTTGCAATGCCGTCGATCATTTCGATCGCACCCTCATGGCAGGCGGCAGCGCAGGCACCGCAGCCGTTGCACTTCTCTCTGTCAATGCGGATGATCTTTCTTACCATATATCGTTCCCATCCCGTGTATCTGTATACGGGTTTTCCTTTCTGTTTTGAAAATCCGTTGTTTGCCTCTTGATTTTCTGATCATATTATAGTATAATATGCTTGAAAAGTATGTTGAATTTTCAACACAGAAAAAGTTTTTTGAAAACGGCCGAATATTTCTGCCGTCTGACGGAAACCAAGTCAGAGAAAATACATCTTCTGACTGTGTTATACAGCTATCACAATCCTCCGACTGCGATTCGGTGCAAGCACAAAATCGCCCGGGTTCCACAAGAAAGGAATGGTCAAAAATATGAAACAGTATCTTCCCGTTCTGCAGCAGTGCCCATTGTTCCGCGGTATTTCAACCGAGGATCTTCTGCGGATGCTCGTCTGCCTCGGTGCGAAAACGGAGTTCTTTGAAAAAAAGTTTACGGTCTTTGCGGAGGGCGCACCGGCCATATATATCGGTATCGTTCTGTCAGGTAAGGTGCATGTCGAGCAGACCGATTATTACGGAAACCGCAGTCTGTTGAGTGAATTCGGCGCAGGTCAGGTCTTCGCCGAAGCATTTGCCTGTGCGGGTGTTCCCGCCCTGCCCGTCTCCGTCGTCGCCGCAGAGGACAGCGAGATTTTATTTGTCGAATGTGATCACATCATGCATACCTGTGAAAACAACTGCGGCTTCCACGGACAGCTGATCTTCAATCTGATGCAGGATCTGGCGGAGAAAACGATCCAGTTCCACCGCCGCATCGATGTCACGTCCAAGCGCACCACGCGCGATAAGCTGATGGCGTATCTGATGCACTGCGCACGCTCAGCCGGCACCGATACCTTTGAGATCCCGTTCGACCGTCAGACGCTTGCCGACTATCTGGAGGTCGACCGCTCCGGTCTTTCCACCGAAATCGGAAAGCTGACCAAGGAAGGCGTGCTCCTCGCCGACCGCAAAAAATTCACGCTTTTATGAAATTCCTCATTCCTGATTCCTCATTTCACCCGCCAGCCGTTCCATCTGCTGTACACAGTCTCTGTGATACCGGGTCAGATCGGTCACCGGACGCTTGCGGGTTTCAAGACTGTCAAGCGGCAGTCCTGCGATTTCTTTCAGGTGATACTTTGCCGTCACGGGATACGCAAGGGATTCCGTGAACGCCGCCGTACCGAGAAACGCCTGCAGACGTTCCGCCGCTTTCGCATCCGTGTCATATACGGCACAGAGCTTTGCATACAGATCGGGATGGAAATTGCACATCACGCCGCAGTATCCGGCAGCACCTGATCGGAGCGTGTCAAGCAGGGTCTGCGCATTGGCATTGTAGAGCCGCATCGGCGTACCCGATAAGCGTTCACAGCGGTGCGCGATCCGGTCAGCATCACAGCAGGTGTCCTTCATGTAAAGGAAACGACCGGAGTTGGCGCAGAAGGAAAGCATTTTGTCTGTCATCAGCCGTTTATAGGGGTAAGGGCACTCATAAACGCCGAGCGGCATGTCGGGAATGGCATCCATCAGCGCCTGCGTGTCGCGTATCCATGCATCGTCTCCCGTGTCCGCGATATCCATGCGGTTGGAGATCAGAATCAGCGTGTCAATGCCTTGCGCGGCGATTGCCTGCAGCTCATAGACCTGTTCGTCAAAGGTATCCGCGACATGACCCGATGCGACCACCGTCAGCGGCTTGCGGTCGGGATGTGCTTTGGCAAGCTCGGCACACCGTTCTACCACCGTTTTCGTCAGTAGCACACGCTCACCGACTGTCATATTGAAAATTTCCGAGGACTGGCACGCGGTAAAGATGCCGTCAAGTCCGGCCGCCGCATACCAGTCGCACATCGCGCGCACAGCACCGACATCGACCGAACCGTCGCGGCAGAACGGCGTGACCATCGTCACAAAGGCACCGGGACGCATATTCTCAGTTGTCATGGAAAGATCATCTCCTATATGTATATTATATCACAACCCTTGATTTTCGTCAACAGGAGGATTCTCTATTTTTATGAATGAAATCATTGAAATCACCGACTTTTCCGACACCGCCCTTGACGCGTATGCGCGGCTGACCGAGCATCAGCTCCGCAACCGGCTCGAGCCGGAAAAGGGCATTTTCATCGCGGAAAGTACGACCGTCATCACGCTGGCTCTGGATGCCGGCTTTGTCCCGACGTCATTTCTGATGGAAAGAAAGCACATCGACGGATCCGCCGCGCCGATCCTCGCGCGCTGTCCGGGTGTTCCGGTCTACACGGCGGACGACGCCGTGCTTGCCAACCTGACCGGCTTTGCACTGTCCCGCGGTGTCCTTGCATCGATGCGCCGTCCGGTTCTGCCGACCCCCGAGGAAATCTGTGCCGGTGCGCACCGCGTCGCCGTCCTTGAAAATATCGTGGACGCGACCAACGTCGGTGCGATCGTCCGCTCCGCCGCCGCCATCGGCATCGATGCCCTGCTGCTCACGCCGTCCTGCTGTGACCCGCTGATCCGCCGCGCCGCGCGTGTCTCGATGGGTACGGTCTTCCAGATCCCGTGGACTTACATCGGCGATACTCCGGACGATTGGCCGCGCGCTGGCATGGAGCGTCTGCATGCGATGGGCTTCAAAACCGCCGCAATGGCACTGTCCGACCGTTCCGTTTCCATTGCCGATCCGGCGCTCAAAAACGAGGAACGCCTGGCGCTCATCCTCGGCACCGAGGGAACGGGACTGCTTGACGAAACGATTTCCCTGTCCGACTATACCGTCAAGATCCCGATGTATCACAATGTCGACTCGCTCAACGTCGCGGCAGCCGGTGCCGTTGCGTTCTGGGAAACACGGTATCGGACGGCCGATGGAACAACGGACGCAATATAAAAACAACGACAGCGCAACGCCGGGGAAACATCCCTGCATTGCGCTGTTTATGATTCAGCTATTGTTGTTCGTATTCACGGGCGAAGAGTGAATCGCCCCTACAAGCTGTTTACCGTTGTGCCGATCACCCATCAAACCGCGCGATCATCTCATCCTGCAGATTGCGCGGTAAATCTACGAAATGCGCGGCGCATCCTTTTGTCAGATCACGCCTCAAACCGCGCGATCATCTCATCCTGCAGATTGCGCGGTAAATCTACGAAGTGCGCCGAAACGCCCCACAGACGCACGATCAGATCGCGGTATTTCTCCGGCTCTGCCTGTGCCGCGCGCAGTTCCCTTGCATCGGTGACATTCGGCTGGTGCTGCATGCCGCCGCGCGCAAAATACGTGCGCAGAAGCTGCTCAAAGGTCCCGGCACCGTTTTCCGTGCTGCTGAATACCGAGGAGAAATAATTGACCATCACGCACATATTCCACTGTACAAGCATCGGATCGAGCTTTGCGGCGGAGGCAAGCGCGGCAGTCGGACCGTTTTTCATCGTTCCGCTCTCCGGTGTGAGCGTCACGGCAACGGGTGCACCCTTGTGACGCCCGTCGGGTGTCGCGCCAAGTCCTGCACCGGTCGGCACGGGATGCGGCTGATGGATACCGCCGAGAATTGCACCGCCGAGTGATGTCTCGTACTTCCGGCACTCCCCAAGACAAAATTCCATGACATCAACGGCGATGGTGTCCACATAGTCGTCATCGTTACCCCATTTCGGGCAGGCAAGGAGCACCGCCTGCAGGATGCGTCCGTCCTCTCCGGCAAAATCCGATGCACATGCGTCAATAATTTCGTCGAGCGTATACCGTTTGGTATCGTAGACCGTGCGGCGGATCGCAGCAAGTGCGTTGACCGCCTCCACGACCGTGCCGAACATCATGCCCTTTGCCTTGACGGGATACGGCTCAAATGCAACATCGAGTCCCTGTTCGATCGACCCGTGGAACAGCGCCGACAGCAGCGGAAGCGGCGCCATCGGACTGTTGCCGCCGCGATCCATCGGCAAGCCACGTCGGATGCCTGCAAAATATGCATCGTAGTCGCCGCGTGCATACAGCGTCATCTGCGCTTCCGCTTCGTTGTAGCGGCGAACGGTCGCGGAAATCTCCTCCGCAAGCAGCGCCTTATACGCATCAAGCAGATCGTCAAACGATGCAAAATCGCGCCGTTCGTCCAACATACGCATCAGAAGAAACGCCAGCTGCGGATGACCGCAGACCCAGAAGTCGCCGCGTCCGGGGATGTTGATGTCCTGACAGAGGTCAAACGCATACGAACGTGCGTCCTCCGGAGACAGTCCCCGTCCGATCATGCTCTCCACGAACAGATCGTCATTGTAATAAGATACAAAATTGCAGCCGGTCACGGTCAGATGTGCAGCGCGTGACAGAAATTCGGGCGGATTCTTTCGGCTGATGCGCAGATTGAACTCCGGCTCCGGCAGGCGTGTCTGGTCGATGGCATCGAGAAACGCCATCGTCACATCATTGACCGCATCTTCGCCGCCCGGCAGAACGCCGCCGAGTGTCACGACCAGCTGTGCCGCATATTTTCCGAGATAGGTGATGTTCAGATCCGCCTGATCGTACATTTTGAGAAGCAGACATGCAAGCAGCTGTGTGACCTCTTCCTTTGGTGTATCAAAAAGGAACTGTCCGAGCAGCACATCGAGCCGTCCGTAGTTGATGAATTCAAAGCTCTCAACGATGATGCCGAGATGCGCAAACCAGAGCAGCTGTACCGCTTCATGGAACGTTTTCGGCACACCGCCGGATACCGCACGGCAGACCGCGGCAATGTCCGAAAGCTCCTGTCTGTCCGCTGCGTCATCTGCCGCGCAGGACAGGCGATCCGCCTCGTCGGCATACCGCAGAATCAGCGTTTTCAGACCCTCCCACGCGATGACGACGGAGGACAGGAAATCGCGCTGATGCTCCATCAGTCCCGCATCGCAGAGCCGTTCACGTGCATCGATGAGAATGCCGTCAATGCCGCGTGACAGAACGATTCCGAAATCGGGTGTATAGTGCGTACGGTTGATATAGCTCTGATTGCGCCCGAAGCGCGCGATGTCGTCGTCGTTTACGTATTTTGCGCCTGCAAATAAGGTGTAGCCAAAGACATCGTGTCCGTCGGCATTGCCCTCGGTCGGCGTAAAATAGGTTCTGGTGCCGACAATGCGTTCCCGCTTACCGATATACACGGGCATCGTCTCAAAGATCTTTTTCAGCCCCAGTGCTTTGCGCTCGGGCAGGCTCAGGGGTTCTTCCGATACATCCATCGGCGGCATCGGTGTTCTTGCGCACTTGTTGGCTGCGCTGACGGTCTGCTCCCGCAGAAATTCAATTCTTGTCATTGTGTTGTTCCCCTCCATTGTTCTCCGACATCTCCCGTCGGATCAGAATTCCCTTCATATAGGGCGTTTCGTTGTGGGTCTGGTCTATATAGGACAGCTCTTCTTCCGAGCACCCGATCAGAATCTTGATCTCGGAATCGCGCTTGACAAGGTCGACGATGCAGACCACACCGACGATTCCCTCCCCTTCGCTTCCGACCCAGACATCAATGCCGCCGCCATCCATCGACGATGTGTTCCGAAGATACCCGTAATCGACCCGATAAATGAAATCGGGATATCTGGGATGCGCAGATCCCGCCGGACGGTCAATGACGATTTCCGAGGTACGCAAAAGCGTATCGAGCGCCTCCCAAAAAGCCGGATTTGGCTTCACCATACCGATTCCTCCAATTCCTCATTCCTAATTTCTAATTCCTAATTTATAAAAGTCTTCCTTCTGTGCGGAAAATCTCCCGATACCGCTCCATTTCCTCCTCCGACGGCGGCTTTGTTCCCGCCATCGTATAGGTCATCCCGACCGATTCGTATTTCGGCACACCGAGCGTGTGATACGGAATCAGTGTCACCGAGGATGCAGGACAAATCTCCCGTGCAAGCCGCGCAATCGCGGTCATCTCATCGACATCCGCATTGAAGCCGGGAATCACCGGAACGCGGAGCGCGATGTCGGCACGGACACCGGAAAGTCTGCGGAGATTGTCAAGGATCCGCTGGTTGTCAACCCCGGTTCCCCGCCGGTGCAGCTCCGCATCGGCGCACTTGAGGTCATAGAGGAACAGATCGCACACCGGCAGTACCGCCTCAAACGCGGACCACGGGACACAGCCGGAGGTATCGACCGCCGTACGGATGCCATCGTTCTTCAACCGGCCGAGAAGTTCTGCGACCGCCTCCGCCTGCAACAGACACTCGCCGCCCGAGCAGGTCACCCCGCCTTCGTCACCGTAAAAATCGCGGTCACGCATGACAGCGTCGAACAGCTCGTCTGTCTCATACATTCTGCCGCAGACATGAAGTGCCCCCGTCGGACAGCGTGCGGCATCGTCGGCTGTTCTGCGTTCCCCGCAGAGCCCGCATCCGATGCAGTCGCCCCGCATCCATTGCAGCGGCGGCACGGCGGAAAGTCCCTCCGGGTTGTGGCACCATGCACACCGCAGAGGACAGCCGCGGAAAAAGACCGTCGTGCGGATGCCCGGTCCGTCGTGCACAGAAAAACGCTGAATATCAAAGATGTTTGCTTTCATGGCGGCTCCTTTGTTCTTTGCACCGTTAGTATGGACTGATGTCCCCGACTGTCACATTTCTCTTCATGTAGGGACAGCGTCCCCGACTGTCCCTGCTGTCTGACGAATCCCATTGCCGGTAAAAAACGATTCTTGTATTTCCTTCATTATAACACACTTTGCAGAACTTGTAAAGTAGGAATGAAAACAAAACAATTGACAGGACGGCGGTGTTATGCTATAATGAAATCAGAAACAAACGAAAGGATCATACGCAATGACTGTACAAAACGCACTTTCCGGCGCGCGCTGGATCGGCACGGACTACCCGGGTTCCCCGATCATCGAACGCCGCTTTATCCTTAACGCAGTCCCGGGCGATGCCAGGCTCATCATCACGGGACTTGGTTACTTTTCGGCAAAGATCAACGGAATACCCGTGTCGGATGACCGTTTCCAGCCGCACATCACCGACTACGAGCGGCGCGATTTCAAAAAGATCACCTACCCGTGCCGCGATACCTTCACCCACCGCATATACGTCTGTTCCTATCCCGTTTCCGCGCTTCTGCAGAACGGCGATAACATTCTGACCGTACAGCTCGGCGACGGCTTTTACCGCCAGCATGAGCGTGTGGCAGAGGGGGAAATGGCATACGGAGACATCCTCAAAACGGTCTTTGCGCTGACATCCGGCGACGGTGTCCTGCTCACCTCCGACGGAACGGAGGTCTGGTATCCATCGGATATCGTCAGAAGCGCACTGTTTTTAGGCGAGGTTCATGACCGCACCGTGACCGACCGTACCGTGCATCCGGTCATGACCCTGCCCCCACCCGATTCCGTGCTGTGCGAGCAGATCGGCACACCTGACCGCGTCATCCGTACCATCCGGCCAAAGTATCTCGGATGCGTCGGCGGACGGCATATCTGGGATGCGGGTGAAAACACAAGCGGCGTGGTCCGTGTGACAAAGCCTGACGGAAAGGTCATTCTGCGCTTTGCGGAGGAACTGGCTGAGGACGGCTCGCTTGACTTTTCGACCACAGGTGCAGGTTATACGTGTACATCGGGCGTGCCGCAGATCATGACGGATACGTTCATCGGCGCAGGTACATTCGAGCCGCAGTTTGTCTGGCATGCGTTCCGCTATTTCGATGTCGAGGGCGAGATCGACACAGCCGAAGTCCTCGTCATCCATGCGGATACCCCCATCACATCGTCGTTTTCCTCACCGTCCGAGGGGCTGAACTTTCTCTATGAAGCGTTCATCCGTTCCCAGCTGACCAATATGCACGGCTCGATCCCCTCCGACTGTCCGCACCGCGAACGCCTCGGCTATACCGGCGACGGTCAGAACTGCGCAGAAGCCGCGATGATGCTCCTTGACAGCCGCGATTTCTACCGCAAGTGGATCCGGGATATCCTCGACTGTCAGTCCCCTGACACAGGTCATATCCAGCATACCGCACCGTTCCAGGGCGGCGGCGGAGGCCCCGGCGGCTGGGGATGTGCTGTTGTGATCGTTCCCTATGCGTACTACCGTCAGTACGGCGAAAAAGAGATGCTTGCACTGACCTATCCCGCGATGCAGAAATGGGTCGGCTACCTGCTTGACCACAGCGAGGGAGGCCTTGTCGTGCGCGAGGAGGACGGCGGCTGGTGTCTTGGTGACTGGTGCACCTTTGATCCCTGCATCCTGCCCGAACCCTTTGTCAACACGTACTACTTTGTCCGTGTGCTCGACATGCTGACAGAAATCGCGTCGGTGCTCGACCTTCCCGACGACCGGACGCAGTATGCCGCACTGGCGCAGAACTGCCGCGATGCGCTGACAAGAACCTATTTTGCCGACGGGCATTTCTGCGGCGGCGTACAGGGCGCGGATGCCTATGCGCTCGACATTGACCTGCTGCCCGATGATGCCGCCTGCGCGCTTGCCGCAAAGTACGATGCGCTCGGATGCTTTGACACAGGGTTCCTCGGCACGGACATTCTCCTGCGCGTGCTGCTTGCACACGGTCACGCCGATACGGTATACAATCTCCTGTCCTCCGATGCATGCGGCTCGTTCCTCTATATGAAACACAACAATGCCACAACGCTCTGGGAGGACTGGCACGGCGGCGGCTCGCACAACCATCCGATGTTCGGTGCGCCGGCAAGACTGCTGTTCTCCGGCTTCCTCGGTATCAAAAACGCCGCACCCGGCTGGGAATCGATCCGGATCGCACCGCAGATGCCCGCGCAGCTGGATGATATCGAAGGTTCTCTCGATACGCCGCGCGGCAGAATCACCGTTTCCCTGCACCGCGAACACGGCGTACTGCACGCATCGGTCACACTGCCCGAGAACACCGCCGGTACATTCTGCTGCGGTGACACCACACTTGCGCTGCACGGCGGCGAAAATATCATACACGGAAAGGAATCCATCTCATGAAAGCAATGAAACGCGCATTCAGTACCCTGACCTGCATTGACGCAGATCTTGAGACCGTTTTGGCTCTTGCCAAAAAGCACGGTATGGCAGGCGTGGAATTCCGTCTTGACAATGCACAGCATATCTGCGGCCTGGACATCACCCACGCAGAGGAGATCCGCCGGATGTTTGCCGATGCCGGTATTGCCATTGTCGATCTTGCGACCGGCGTAAACATCACAGGTCTTGGCGATCTTGCCGCCGAAATGGACAAAGCGCGCGGCTGTGCCGATTATGCGCAGGCCGTCGGTGCGCGCGGTATCCGCGTATTCGTCGGCGGACATCAGGGACACATCGGCGATGTACCAAAGGAAGACAAGTATGCCATCGTCCGCTTCCTGCGCGATCTATGTGCTTATGCCGCAGACCGCAGAGTCGAGGTCTGGGCGGAGACCCATTCCTCTCATTCGACGGCAGCATCCATGCGCGCACTCTGCGATGCGGTACAGGCGGACAATCTGCGCATCATCTGGGACGTTCTGCATTCGATCGAATTCCGTGAAGCTCCGGCCGATTCCGTGGCCATCCTCGGCGATCTGCTTGCACACATTCATCTGAAGGACGCACGTCCGTCAGACGACGCAGAGGCGACACAGTATATCCACACCGCACTCGGCGCAGGCACCTTTCCGCTTGCAGAAGTGCTTTCCCTGCTCGATGCGGCAGACTATGACGGCTGTCTGTCGCTGGAATGGGAGCTTCCGTGGCGGCGCGAGCTGCAGGGCTGTTATGCCGATGCCGACGAAACGCTTGCGGCATATAACGCGTGGCTTGACCGCGCACTTGCCCGGGTGTAATTCCATACAATAAAATTTCTGTGACGTTCCTGGTACTGCATTTGTGCAATCGTTTGTCAAATGCAGTACCCCTTTTTTCTTATGCGATCATCGGGTCGGGCATTCATTTATCAGCTTGACCGTTTGCAAAAAAAAGATTTGACTTTCCCGCAGAATATGGTATAATATAGGAACATATGCAAAATAAAACAAGAGGTGATATATTGTGCTGTTCGGAAAATACATCAACCGATATTATCTGCGGTATCTGCCGTGGATCATCATCGGGCTTGCGGCACTCATCATCGTTGACTATATGCAGCTGGTACTGCCGCAGCTGTACCGTACTGTCGTCAACGGGATGATCTACGGACAGGTCATGCAGGATGGGGCGTATGTTCCTTTTGATATGGACTATCTGCTCGATTTTGTTTGCCTGCCGATGATCGGCGTCATACTGTGTCTTGTCATCGGACGCTTTCTGTGGCGTGTCTGCTTCCGCGGTATGGCCAAGCGCATGGAGACACATCTGCGCGGCCGGATGTTTGACAAATGCTGTGAGCTGCCGCAGTCTTATTATCAGGAAAACAAGGTCGGCGCGCTGATGACGCTGTTTACAAACGATCTTGAAACCGTACAGGATTGCTTCGGCTGGGGCGTGCTCATGTTCTGTGATGCGCTGTTCCTCGGTGTGATGGCAATTGTGCGCATGGGACAGATGGATCTGTCGCTGACACTGTTTGCCCTGATCCCGATGGCATTCCTGCTCATCATCGGTGCGGTGATGGATCATCGGCTTGAGGCACGCTGGGACGCAAGACAGGCGGCCTTTGCTTCCCTGTCCGATTTTTCACAGGAGACCTTCTCCGGCATCGCCGTTGTCCGCGCATTTGTCAAGGAGCTGCTCCGTCAGACCGCTTTTGCGCGTCTGAACAAAACCAACGAAGAAACCAACGTCGCGCACACGAAGCTGTCGACGCTTCTGAACATACTTGTCACGCTGTTTGTTGAGTCGGTCATCTGCGTCATTCTCGGCTACGGCGGATATCTTGTCTATTCGGGGCGCTTTGATGCCGGACAGCTTGTCGAGTTCATCGGCTATTTCACCGCTGTCGTCTGGCCGATCATGGCTGTATCCCAGCTGATCGAGATGCGCTCCCGCGGCGCGGCTTCCCTCAAGCGCATTGCGGCGCTTCTGGATGCGAAGTCCGAGGTCTGCGACCGCGCGGATGTCACCGATCCCGGAACGCTTTCCGGTCGGATCGAGGTACGCAGCCTGACGTTCCGTCATCCCGGTGCATCGGCCGATGCACTGCAGGATGTGTCGTTCGTCATTGAACCCGGTGAGCATGTCGGCATTGTCGGCCGCACCGGTGCCGGAAAAACAACGCTCGTCGATCTGCTCCTGCGCACCTACACTGTCCCGGATGGAACGCTGTTTGTCGGCGGCCACGATGTCAATGACATTCCGATCTCGACCGTACGTGCCCACATGGCATATGTCCCGCAGGACAACTTCTTATTCTCCGACACGATCGCACATAACATCGCTTTTTCTGTCACATCGGCTGAGCAGGCGGAAATTGAGGCAAGCGCCCGGCTTGCAGATATCCACGAAAACATTTCGGACTTTACGGACGGTTATGAAACGGTGCTCGGTGAGCGCGGCGTCACGGTCTCCGGCGGTCAGAAGCAGCGCATTTCCATTGCCCGTGCGCTCCTTGCAGATGCGCCGGTGCTGATCCTCGACGATGCGGTCTCCGCCGTCGATATCGGTACGGAAAAGACGATCTTATCCAATCTGCGCAGAACGCGTGCCGGCAAGACGACCCTTCTGATCGCACACCGCATTTCCACGATTACAGGTATGGACAAGATCGTATTCTTAGACGACGGTCATGTCGTCGATGTCGGTACACACGAGGAGCTGCAGGCACGGTGCCCGTCTTACCGTACCATGGTGCAGCTGCAGCAGCTCGACGCGGAAAACGCCGCGGAATGACGACCGAGCCTCCCACCATACTGTCATAAATCCAAAGAAAGGATTTCAACCATATGCATGAATTTTTCCCGCTCGTCGCCGTCGGTGCGGTGCTGGGCGTTCTGACGGTGATCTTCGTGATCGCTTATATGACCATCCGTAAGCAGAAGGAAGCCATCGGCTTTGACCGTTACATGAAGGACAGCGAGATCACCCGCCGTCTGCTTGCATATGCAAAGCCGTACTGGAAGAATTTTGCCTTTGTCCTGCTGGTCATGCTGTTCTCCGTTTCCTATGATATCATTGCACCGATCTTAATGGGTCGGATCGTCGGTATGATCGAAGGCGACTTTGCGATGCGGCAGCTTCTCTCGATGGTGCTTGTTTACGCCGGCATTCTGCTCATTTCGCTTCTCTGCTCCTATGTACAGGCGATCGTTCTGCAGAAAACGGGACAGCGGATCATTTCCGAGATCCGTTCCGACCTGTTTGCACATATTCAATCCCTGTCCGCATCCCAGCTCAATGCCATTCCCGTCGGCAAGCTCGTCACGCGCGTGACCAACGATACCGGCGCCATTTCGATGATGTTCACCAACCTCATCGTCAATCTGATCAAAAATATCTTTGTCATTCTCGGCGTACTTACCGCCATGCTGCTTCTGAATCTGCAGCTGACGCTGATGGTGCTCTGCTTTGTACCGTTCATCGTGCTGTTCACGGTGATCTTCCGCAAGTTCTCGCGCCGCGCATACCGCCGCGTCAAGGACGGAACGACCGACATCAACACGTTCCTCTCCGAGCATCTGTCCGGCATGAAGATCATCCAGAGCTTCGGGCGCGAGGAGCAGAAGCGGGCACAGTTCGCAGAACGCAACCGCGCGCTGCAGAAAGCCATGATGGGCGAAATGATGGTCTTCTCGATCTTCCGCCCGCTTGTATACATGCTGTATGTGTCCTCGGTGCTGTGTCTGCTGTATCTGGCCGGACGCGGTTATATCCGTGAGGTCGAATTCCTCGGGCAGACCGTGACCTCCTCCATTCTTGTCACCTTCTATTCGTACATCAACAAGTTCTACAATCCGATCCAGAACCTGGCCGAGCAGTTCAACTGGCTGCAGTCGGCGTTTGCCTCGGCGGAGAAGATCTTCACGATCTTCGATATGCAGCCCGAGATCACCGACGCACCCGATGCAATCGACCTTGACGAGGTGCGCGGCGACATCGAATTCCGCGACGTCTGGTTTGCATACAAGGACGAGGAATGGGTACTCCGCGGCGTGTCCTTCAAGGTAAACGCCGGCGATACGGTCGCTTTTGTCGGTGCAACAGGCTCCGGCAAAACAACGATCCTCTCCCTGCTCTGCCGCAATTACGATATCCAGCGCGGACAGATCCTGGTCGACGGTCACGATATCCGGACCGTAACCACCGCTTCCCTGCGCCGTCATTTCGGTCAGATGCTGCAGGATGTCTTCCTGTTCTCCGGTACCATCCGCTCCAACATCGTGCTGGATGCCGATATTGACGATGAGACGGTCATGCAGGCCTGTCGGTATGTCAATGCCGATCACTTCATCAACCGCCTGCCCGGCGGCCTTGACGAGACCGTGCGTGACCGCGGAACGAACTTCTCTGCCGGTCAGCGGCAGCTGCTGTCCTTTGCGCGGACAATCGTGCACAAGCCGTCCGTCATGATCCTCGACGAGGCAACGGCGAACATCGACACCGAAACCGAAGTGCTCATTCAGGACTCTCTGGAGCGCATGATGTCCATCGGTACGATGCTGATGGTCGCACACCGTCTGTCCACCATCCGCCATGCCGACAACATCATTGTCCTCTCCCACGGCGAGATCGTCGAGCAGGGCTCACATGAGGCGCTGCTTGCAAAAGACGGCCGATATGCCGCACTTCACCGCATGCAGTTTGCACGCGAACAGCTGCAGGCCGAGATCTGACCCCGCACATACAGAACCCCCGCACAGTATCCCGTTTTACCGGGGTACAATGCGGGGGTGTATTATTTCATTATGTTATTAGTCTTCGCAGTTCGGCAGATATGCTCCCATGGATTTGAGCTGCTTCTGCAGTCTTGCCACATCAATATCGCGCGCGGCACATCCGACCTCAGACGCAATTGCCGCAGCGGCACCGGCTGCCTGTCCGGTGATGTAGCAACCGGGCATGACACGGAGGGAGGACTGCATATAGCGGTCGGTCGACACACAGCGTCCTGCAGCCAGCAGGTTGTCAAATCCCCGTACGACAAGCATGCGGTACGGGATACCGTAGCTCTCGCCTGCTGCATAGCGGAATGTTTCATGATCCTTTGCAAACTTCTGATACCCTTCATCCGTGTTCTTGCCGGAGTGGATATCGATGTTGTAGCAGTACCGTCCGATTTCATCGTCAAAGGATGCACGGTTCCTGAAGTCATCCAGCGTCATCACATATTCGCCCATGACGCGGCGGCTTTCACGGATACCGATCTGCTGTGCCGAAATGACAAGCTCCATGTTTTCATAGCCGTCGAGGTATTCGCGGTAATACTTTCTGTATTCGCGCAGCTGCTTTCTGGACGCAACCATGGCACTTGTCATGGAATCGGAGTCCGTGCCGTCAACGTCGTAGATGTGACCGACATTGGAACCGGTAACACCGTCCTTGATGCGCCACATGCCGGGGAGATGACGGTCGATATTGGTGAATACATTGTCACGGAACGCATCCTCGAGGAAGGCTCTCTGCGGCTGGGTCGCACGGGAGAAATCCGTTCCTTCCCAGAGTGCACAGAGGGTTGCCGCCATCATTTCCCCGGTTTCATCGTCGCCCTTTCTGCACTCCGCACCGGCGAGATACGATAAGTCACCGTCTCCGGTACAGTCAATGTACATTTTGGCTTTTACGGCGAAAATCCCCTGCTTGGAGGAGCAGATAACGGCATCGATTTTTCCGTCCCGGACGATGACATCGAGCACGGACGTGAAGAAGCTGAAGCTGGCACCGGATTCCGTCATCATTTCATCATAGCAAAGCTTCAGAATTTCGACGGGAATGCTGTTCGGACAGTATCGGCTGTAGCATTCCGGCGCTTTTGTTTTCAGATACGTATGTACCTCACGGCCGATCCCCTCGGCTAAGAAAATATCATCGCTGGAGAACTGCATAAACGCGGGAATCAGCATCGTCGTTGCGGCACCGCCGAACGAGCCGCTTGCTTCAACGAGGTATACCTTTTTCCCCATTCTTGCCGCGTAAACCGCAGCTGCAACGCCGGCGGGACCACCGCCCGCGACAAATACATCTGCCTCATGCGTGACGGGAATTGCCTTTGAATAAAGGACTTCATTTGCCATTATGTTATTCCTCCAGATACATGCATCAATCCTTTTTTGTCCTGCGCACAGTCTTCCGCTTCGGCGTCTCGGCGGTATCATCGGATTTCTTTGTACTGCGTGTCCGACGCTTGGCGGGTTTTTGGGGGCTGCGCGTCAGGGCAAGCGCACTTCTGCACGGCAGATAGACAAAGAAGCCCTTGCCGTGCGGAGTCTGTCTGACGGTATATTCGGTCTCACGGTCGATGCGTCCCTGACCGCCGAATGATGCATCGTCGGTGGACAGTGAAACGCGGTAGGCATTTCCCTCCTCATCCTCGCCGCAATAGACAAAAATATGCTCCTGTGAACAGGTCGGATGCCAGTTGATGACATACGTCTGCTCCGCACGTGTGAAGATCATCAGATTCTTTTGCTCGTCGAGCCACACGGCCTGTGCTGCGGGAGATGAGAGCACCCCAAAGCCCTCCAGATGCGCCATCAGCGCCCGGTCAAAGTTGGAAAGCCATTCAAATTTGGAGAACGGATCACGCACCAGCGACCATTGTCTGCGTGCATGCTTGTAGCTCCAGCCGTTGCCCTCGCGCGGGAAATCGATCCATTCCGGATGGCCGAACTCATTGCCCATGAAGTTCAGATACCCGCCGCGGGCAAGGATCGCTGTAGCGAAGCGGATGACCTTATGATAATCAATGGCGGTATCCATGCGCGGGGAATGGTAAGCGCGGTTCATGCCCTCATACATATCGGCATCGGCGAGACGGAACATGATGGTCTTGTCGCCGACCAGCGCCTGGTCATGGGATTCCGCATATCCGATGGCGCCCTCACCCG
This sequence comes from Clostridia bacterium, assembly GCA_017455975.1. Classification (GTDB taxonomy): domain Bacteria; phylum Bacillota; class Clostridia; order Oscillospirales; family CAG-272; genus RGIG3925. The sequence continues at coordinate 26,875 of JAFTLK010000121.1, forward strand.
GTCTTCCGCCGGACAGCTCATGCCACAGCATAAAGACATTCCAGTTCTCCATCGGTATCTCTTTGATCAGCTTGATCCAGAGATCCGGAACTCCCATCGACAGTCGGTAGTCAAAGCCCAGACCGCCGGAGGAAATCGGCAATGCCATGCCCGGCATACCGCTCATATCCTCGGAAATCGTGATCGCAGAAGGATTCAGCTCATGTGCCAGCTCGTTTGCAAGCATCAGATAGACGCGTGCGTCGACGTTGGTATTCAAGGAGAAATACTGCCGGTAATCGGTGAACGCCGTCCCGAGCCCGTGATCCTCATACAGCATGGAGGTCACACCGTCAAAACGGAAGCCGTCAAAATGGAACTCCTCGATCCAGTATTTAATGTTTGACAGCAGGAAGTGCAGAACCTCCCCGCGTCCGTAGTCAAAGCAGCGTGTCTCCCATGCCGGATGCCAGCCGCGTGCGCCGGCGTGGAAATACTGCGTGTCGGTGCCGTCCTGCAGGTGCAGTCCCTCGCCCTCATTCGGAGAAGCATGGCTGTGCACCACATCGAGCAGTACGGTCAGACCGAGGTTATGTGCACGGTTGATTAAATATTTCAGATCATCCGGTGTGCCGAAATAATGAGACGGGGCAAAAAAGTTCGTGACCTGATAACCGAACGATGCATAATACGGATGTGCGGCGACGGCCATCAGCTGTACGGTATTGTAGCCGGAGGCAGCGATCCAATCAAGGGTACTGTCGGCAAATTCGCGGTAGGTGCCGACGCCCTCACGTTCCTGTGCCATACCGATGTGTGCTTCATAAATGCGCGGGGAAAATCCGGCGGCACGTTTCTGTCCAAAGAATGCTTCATCGGTCCAGACAAACGGTGTCTCCGGTTCCCAGATCTGTCCGCAAAGGCGGTAGGTCGTCGGATCCTGCACCGTGCGGCGGATGTAGGCGGGAACGCGCTCAAACGCGGAGCCCCGCCGCCCGACGATCAGCTTGACGCATTGCATGTGACGCAGCGCATCACGGCCGTCAAGGACGATCTCCCAGACACCGTCTCCGATACACTTCATCGGGTGTGAGTATGGATTCCAGCTGTTGAAATCACCGCAGAACCATGCGGCATCCGCACCGGGCAGCCACTCTCGGTAAACCCATCCTGTTTCGGTGCGGTGAATACCAAAGTACATATATCCGTTTGCACAGTCGGAAAGCGATCCCTTGCCGCACAGAGCAGTTCTTTTATCGCAGTAGCGCTGCACATGCATACAAACCTCATGCTCATACGGCTTCATTTGTGCGTCGAGCTTTGTCAGATTGGCAGCGGCCAGTTCCGGATAGATCATATTGTGTTCCTCCTGTTGTAGTAAAAGTCACAGATGGATTGACAGCCGGATCAGAAGCATGCTGTCAGATCCGGCTGATGTTGGTATAAATGTAATATGCGGCGGTTCAGTTTGCCTCACCCTGCACCATCTGCATTTCGCGTGCCTCCACAGCGTGCCGGTTGACTTCGTCTGCACGCAGGAACGTCGGAACGACACGGTGGAGCGCTTCCCTTGCGGCATCATCGTCACCGTCGGATACTGCAGCGGACAGGCTTTGGAGCTTTTCTTTGAGCAGCGCATGGGAAATCTGCTCCTCGCGTTCCACGAAGATCAGCGAATTTTCCGTCTTTTCAAGCTGATCGGGCTGTACCAGCAGCTCCTCATACAGCTTTTCTCCGGGACGCAGACCTGTTTCGACAATGTCAATGTCACTGTAAGGTTCAAGTCCGCTTAAACGGATCATATTTTCCGCAAGCTCAAGAATGCGCACAGGCTTGCCCATGTCGAGCACAAACAGCTCACTTCCGCGTGCCATGGCGCCCGCTTCCAGAACGAGCTGGCTCGCTTCCGGGATGGTCATAAAATAACGGATGATGCGCCGATCGGTGATCGTAACCGGTCCGCCGCTCTCGATCTGACGGCGGAACAGCGGAATGACCGATCCGGCACTGCCGAGGACATTGCCGAAGCGTACAATGGCAAACTGTGTTTCTGTCTGCATGGAACGGTGTCCCTGCACGATCATTTCACACATACGCTTGGTCGCACCCATGACATTGGTCGGGTTGACCGCCTTGTCCGTCGAAATCAGAACGAATTTTCCGATACCGTGACGGACAGCAGCGGATGCGGTGTTGTATGTACCGAAGACATTGTTTTTGATTGCTTCACATACATTATGCTCCATCAGCGGAACATGCTTGTGTGCGGCAGCGTGCAGCAGCACATCCGGTTTGTATGCGGCAATCGTGCGGTCCAGCGCCGTTGTGTCACATACAGAGAGAATTTCAACAGCCAGAGACAGCGCATTGCCGTAGGCAAGACGCAGCTCCTGCTGAACATCATACGCGCCGTTTTCATAAACATCGACAATGATCAGCTGCTTGGGCGACATGCGCGCGATCTGACGGCAGAGCTCGGAGCCGATGGATCCGCCGCCGCCTGTGATCATGACGGTTTTTCCGCTGTAGTAGGATGAAACCATTTCATTGCGGATGACGATCGGCTGACGGAATAACAGCTCCTCGATGGAAAACTCACGCATGCGTCTGCGGCCGCCGTCTGTGCTCTTCATCTGCGGGTAGTCATAGACCTTGAGCTTGAAGCCCTTGGCCTTATACTGTTCATACAGTGCCTTTTTCTGCTCCGGCTCCATCTGCGGCAGTGCAAAAACGATCTCACTGACGCCGAAGCTGTTGAGACGCTCGACGGTGGCTTCCTCGTCGGAGATGACGGGGACACCATCGATAATGCGGCCGATTTTGGCGTCGGCGTTGTCAATAAAGCAGCGGGGACGGTATGCTCCGCCTGGGTTTTTGAGCAGTTCCTCGGCAAGCAGTGCGCCGACACGGCCGGCACCGACAATGGCAATGTTGATCTTGTTGGCCTCCACCGCTGCGCGTTCGCTCCGGTCAGCCGGGGTAATGGCGTTGGCTGTGAGCAATGCGATCAGATGCCAGAGGCAGCCGCGGCGATTGGGATGCTGATTGGCGTAATCATACAGAAACAGATACAGAAGCCGTATGGTCAGCGCGCCGAGCAGATTGAACATGACGATCGACACGACACGGATGAAGGTGATCGACGGGATCGGGAGCAGCAGCTGCAGAAGATAGTAGCAGCCGCCTGCGATCACATCTGCTGCGATCAGACGGATATAACTGGAGGATCCGCCGTATCGCACAACATGGTGGTAGACATCGAGTGTGAAACGGGCTGCGAGCAGGCAAACGAAAAATACCAGCATGTGCGGAAAGACAACGCCGGGGCCGGGCTTGCTCTCACTGCTGGGTGAATGGATCAGCAGTGCAACTTCCACAAGAAGGAAAATCAGGAAATCGTAAAACAGCAGCAGCCACGAACGGCGGTTGGACAGCCGCGCGGCAAGACTCTGTTCCGGTTTCTTTTCGGAATTCATGAAATAAGACCTTTCTGTCAAGCGCCTGTATGGATCCGTCGGACGGTGCTCTGTGTACAGCAAAGCGGTTACCGATGCGTATCAATACCTGCGTATAATAATTTCATATTATATTATAACATAAAGTATCTTTCTTGTCAATGAAATTTCCGATTCTTGCGGAGAAGATGCGGTTTGGGAAAATTGTTGCAAAACTGTTATATGTTTATGACGAACCGGACTGTATTATTTAACAGTACACCATAAATCAAGAACACCGGACAACCGCAACAGGCGGTATCCGGTGCTCTCGGCTTTTATTCCATTCGGCTATATCAACACACGGTTGATATCAGACGGTACAGAAATTACGTGCAGAATTTACTTCTTCATGCCGTTCTCATAAGATTCGATCATCTTCTTGACCATCTGACCGCCGACGGAGCCTGCCTGCTTGGAGGTCAGATCACCGTTGTAGCCCTGTTTGAGCGAAACACCAACCTCGGTTGATGTACCTGTTACAACAAACCGTTTACATGATTAATCAAATTCACTTAAAACAAGACATACCGCCACGATCAAAGGACATTCCTGTTTGGGATGCCCTTTTGATTTTGAGGAGAGAAAGGAGGCGATACCATAGTCAAAGCAGAAGGATCCGAGCAGATCGTCCGCATTCCCCTGTCCGAGCTGCATCCGTTTCCCGAGCATCCATTCAAGGTGCGGGACGA
>JAFTLK010000122.1 GCA_017455975.1 Clostridia bacterium
CATTGGGACCGATGACGGCAATTGTGGTATATTTTTCCTCATCAAGCGGCAGAATCCCGTTGTTATTGAGCAGTACCATTGACTGCAGGGACCACAGCCACGCAAGGTCCTTGTGGTCATCACAGGAAACAACATCGTAGGAGATGTCGTCAAATTCCGTCTTGCCGCAGAACAGTCCCAGACGGATACGGGTGCGCATTGCACGGATGGCGGCGGAGCGGATGTCGTCCTCGGAGACAAGACCTTCCTCATAGGCGGTCATGATCGATGCATAACAGCCGCCGCAGTTGATGTCACAGCCGTTCTTGAGCGCAAGTGCCGCGGAATCGACCGCATTTGCCGTGATGTGATGGAAATTGTGGAAGTCGGAAATGGCGCCGCAGTCGGAGACAAAATAGCCGTCAAAGCCCCAGGAGCGGAGCTTTTCCTGCAGAAACGGACTTGCACAGGACGGCTCACCGTTGATGGCATTGTACGCACCCATGATGCCCTCAACGTGTGCTTCTTTCACAAGCGATTCAAAGGCGGGCAGATATGTTTCTTCGATGTCTTTGGGCGATGCGACAGCGTTGAAGCCGTGACGGATGCCTTCGGGACCGGAGTGCACGGCAATGTGCTTGGCGCAGGCGGCAGCACGCATGACAGGACCGTCACCCTGCAGACCGCGGACGTATGCCTTACCACATTCTGCGGTCAGATACGGGTCCTCACCGTACGTTTCGTGTCCGCGTCCCCATCTGGGATCACGGAAAATGTTGATGTTCGGCGACCAGAAGGTCAGACCCTTGTAAATACTGCGGTCGCCGCGGCGGGAAGTTCCGTTGTACTTGGCGCGCGCTTCGGTGGAAACGGTCTCACCGACTCGCTGGAGTGTGGACGGATCAAACATTGCCGCAAGACCGATGGCCTGCGGGAACATGGTCGCTGTTCCGGCACGGGCAACGCCGTGCAGTGCTTCGTTCCACCAGTTGTACGCGGGGATACCGAGACGTTCAATTGCGGGAGCATCGTAGCGGAGCTGGCTCGCCGCTTCCTCGACGGTCATTTCGGAAACAAGCGCTTGCGCGCGTTCATCGGCGGAGAGGGTTACATCTTCATATAGTTTCATGATTGGATTATCCTTGTCATTATCGTTCAGAGAATGAATTTATCGTATTCGTTTGCAAGAATATAGCGCGGTGCTTCATCTTCCACGACACCGCAGAAGCGGTTCGTCGGTGCGTAGAAGCGGTTGTCAGTGTTGTCGTCATTGATCGAGGAGACCTCACCTGCGATCAGCATACCGGTGCCTGCCTTAGCGAAAATGCGGTGGTAAAGACCGGGCGTGAGCGTGATTGAGTTGCCCGTTGTGATCTCAACAACGGTTCCGGCGGGGACGACGTTCTTGATGCCGTCGGTGTAGAAGGTGACGTCGGACTTACGGTCAAGGTCTCCGTCAGGCGTAGAGTTGTAAACCTCAATGCACATCACGCCGCCTGCACGGTTGATGATATCTTCAGTCTTTTTGAAGTGGAAGTGCAGCGGAATTGCCTGTGCAGGTGCATCGTTGAAGATCAGATACTTTTCGGCATACGGCACACCGGCACCGTCGGGCGAGCCGTTGCGTACGGTGAACAGGACACAGCCCTGATGTGCGAAATCATCGGTATCAAAGTCGGTGACGTCCCAGCCGAGCATGACAGCAAAGACGTTTGCACAGGAATCCTTCTTTTCCTCCCATTCCTCGGGGGTGAAGTAGCCAAAGCAGGGAAGCGTGATGTTCTGCTTCTGCAATTCTGCGCGAGCGGTATCAATGGCAGCATTGATTTCGGAGCGTTTCATGAAAATTTCCTCGCTTTCGATGAAATTATATACTATTTAATAATTGTTTGTTGAATGTTACGAACTGTTTAGAAAATCAGAGTTTGTGTTCGCTGACGACCGTTCCGTCAAGGTCCTTCCAATAAAAAGTACCGTCCTCCCATGTCATATAGCCGTGTACGCTGTTTTCCTTGGGAATGGAGACAGAGCCGGGATTGATGTAGAGGAATCCGCCCTTGTCGCGGCAGGCAGGAATATGGGTATGACCGTGCAGCAGGATATCGCCGTCACGCAGCTGCGGCGGGTTATCCTCACCGAAATTGTGCCCGTGTGTGATATAGACGCGATGACCGTCAAGGTACAGTATCGCATAATCCGCAAGAATCGGGAAACCGAGTACCATCTGGTCGACCTCGGTATCGCAGTTTCCGCGGACACAGAGCAGATGGTCACAGATGCCGTTGAGCATGGTGATGACTTCCTTGGGGGCATATCCCTCGGGCAGATCATTGCGCGGACCGTGATAGAGCAGGTCACCGAGCAGAATCAGGGTTTCGGCACCCTCTCTTGCAAATGCGTCGAGCATTTTGCGGCAGTAGTGGGCAGAGCCGTGGATGTCAGATGCGAACATAAGCTTCATAATCAATTCTCCTGTGTAATTGTGGTATTAGGTTGCGGTTCCGGTTGCATTTGACGGTGTTTTACGCGATGGATGACATAGATGTACATTGGAATAAGGAAGATGTCAGCCGCGACCCATGCAAGGGTGTTTGCGAGAATGGCGGCATTAAAACCGACCGTGCGGACAAAACCAATAGCAACGACGGCGCGAGCGATAAGCTCAAACAATCCGGCGGTCATTGCGGGAACACCGTATCCCATGCCCTGAATGGAATTGCGGAAGACAAAGATCAGGCAGAGTGCCGGATAAAAGAGTCCGCAGACGCGCAGATAATGTATGATGTTGGCAAGAATTGCTGTTTCCTCAGGCTTGATGTAAAGAAGTGCGACCGTTCCGCTGCAGAATGTGACGAATAAACAGCAGATGACACTGAGGAGCAGGGAAAGCGCGGTACAGCGGCGCATACCCGAGCGGATACGGTCGATGCGCCCGGCACCGAGGTTTTGTCCGCAATAGGTCGCCATGGTCAAACCCAATGTTTCCATTGGAGCGAAGACGATGTTCTGGATCTTGGATGCGGCGGAAATGGATGCGATGATATCCGAGCCGAGCGTGTTGACCGCACTCTGCAGAATGACAGCGCCGATGGCGGTGATCGAAAACTGGAAGCCCATCGGCAGCCCGATGCCGACCAGATGCAGAATCTCATGGACATCGGGCTTCCATTCCGCACCGTGCGGATGCAGAAGCGGGAATTTTTTTATGATCCAGATCAGGCACAGAACGCCGGAAATGGCCTGTGCGATGACCGTTGCCAGTGCAGCCCCCTCAACGCCTGTGCCCAACCCTGCAATGAAGACAATATCGAGCACAACATTGATCGCACAGGAAATAATGAGGAAGTACAGCGGGGAGCGAGAGTCACCGACGGCGCGCATGAGCCCTGCCTGTACATTGTAGAACATGCAGGCGGGTATGCCGGCAAAGATGATGTAAATATACAGAAAAGAATCCTCAAAAATATTTTCGGGCGTATCCATCAGGACGAGCATTCTGCGGGTCGCAAACATCATGACCGTCGTGACGATGGCTGCAATGGCGATGCCGAGCCAGACGATGTTGGCGACACATCGCCGCAGTGAGCGTTGATTGCCTGCGCCGAAATATTGCGAGACAGGAATACAGAAGCCGGAGGAGCAGCCGAGAATAAATCCGATGATCAGAAACGACATTGAGCCCGTTGCGCCGACCGCGGCAAACGCATCGGTGCCGATAAACTGACCGACGATGATGCCGTCCGCCATGTTGTACAGCTGCTGGAACAGATTGCCGAGGAGGACGGGGAGGGAGAAGAACACAATCAGCTTCAGTGGGCTGCCTTGTGTCATATCTTTTGTGCGTGCGGTGACCGCTGCCATTGGGTACATACCTGACTTTCCGTTGGTTTTCTTTTAGTATATCGCAAAATCGGTCGGATGTCAATGGAACGGTACGATTTTTTGCGCGTACCTGCGAAATTTTTGTGAATCCGCTTCTGCTTTACAGAAAGTTTACAGATAAATTCTTTACATGATCGCAAAAAAATGATACAATATATAGGTAATTATGTGTTTTGAAAGGAGCCCTGTTTTGCTGAAAGCCCTATCATCAAAGCTGCAGGAAGCGCTGATCTCCGTGCTCCCGGTAGCGTGTATCGTCTTTCTTCTGTATCTCTCCCCATTCACGACCCTGTCGAATCAGGAGCTCTGTGTCTTTTTCGTCACAACGGTTCTGCTGATTCTCGGGATCGGTCTGTTCAACCTCGGTGCGGACCTCGCTATGACACCGATGGGGGAACAGGTCGGTGTCGGTCTGACCAAATCCAGAAAAACACTGCTGTTGCTGACCATCAGCTTTCTGCTCGGTGTCTTAATCACCGTCTCGGAGCCGGACCTGACCGTGCTTGCAGCACAGCTGAAAGAGCTGATCAACGGTGATCTTCTGATCTGGACGGTCGGCATCGGCGTGGGTCTGTTTCTGACGCTGTCGGTCATCAAGATCATCTGCAAGATCCGCTTGTCCTCGCTGCTTATGTATTTTTACATGATCCTGTTTGCTGTGGCATCCCTTCTGATTATGAAGGGAAGCGGAGACTTCCTTTCTGTTGCCTTTGACTCCGGCGGTGTTACGACGGGCCCTGTCACCGTACCGTTTATGATGGCGCTCGGTGTCGGCATTGCATCGGCTGTCGGCGGTAAAAACGCATCGGAAAACAGCTTCGGTATGGTCGCAATGTGTTCTGTCGGACCGATCCTTGCGGTTCTGCTGCTCGGCCTTTCCTCGTCCGGCGAAATGACCTATGCCGTTCCGTATCAATCTGTCGCAGAAATCCTGCCCGGTGCTGCGCACACCATCCTCTCTGTCATGGAGGAAGTCGCAATCGCGCTCGGTATGATCGTTGCCGCGTTTGTTGTTCTGCAGCTGACGGTGCTCCATCTGCCGAAGAAAAAGCTCATCCAGATCGCCATCGGTATTCTTTATACATATTTCGGTCTGGTGCTGTTTCTTGGCGCTGTCAATGTCGGCTATATGCCGGTCGGTTACCGTCTCGGCTGTGAGCTTGCGGCACAGGCACCGCAGTTTGTCATCGGTTTCGGCTTTTTGCTCGGTCTGGTCGTCGTTCTTGCCGAGCCTGCCGTTCACGTTCTCAAAAAGCAAGTCGAATCGGTCACCGACGGACGCATCCGCGGTACCTCGATGATGCTCGCACTCTCTATCGGTGTCGGTATTTCGCTTGCTCTTTCAATGCTTCGCATCATTTTTGACTTCAGCGTATTCTATTATCTGATCCCGGGATATCTTCTCTCCCTCGGTCTTTCATTCTTTGTTCCTTCCATTTACACAGCGATCGCGTTTGACTCCGGCGGCGTCGCATCGGGACCGCTGACCTCCGGCTTTATCCTGCCGTTTGCTGTCGGTATCTGCGTCATGACGGGCGGCGTTGACAAGGTGCTTGAAAATGCATTCGGCATCGTAGCGATGGTCGCTATGACCCCGCTGATCACGATCCAGCTGCTCGGCTTCCGTTCCGTTGTTTCCGCTGCATTCCGCCGCAGAATCGCAATGCGCCGCATCAATGAAGCGGACGATGACCGTATCATCGAATTCATGTAAGGAGGCGCAGATATGAATCAGAAAAAAACTGTGTCCGGCAGCGCGCTGCTTAAATGCAAACTGCTGGTTACCGTAGTCGATCACCGAAAAGAGGACTTCTTTATTGACTATATTCAAGCCTTCGGCGCCAATCTGCAGATGACCATGCGCGGAGAGGGCACCGCAAAATCGGAAATGCTCCGCATGCTGGGCCTTGCCGAATCGGAAAAATCCGTGCTTTTCAGCATCATCCGGGAGGATCGCGTCCGTGCGGTCTGTGACGGTCTTTCCGAAAAATTCAAGACCGTCAAGAACGGACAGGGGATTGCTTTTACCATTCCGCTGTCCAGTGTGGTCGGCGCGTCTGTTTACCGCTTCTTATCCGATCAGAAAACAGGAGGATCAATTTCATGAGCCATCAGCACGAATGTATTTTATGTATTGTCAATGCGGGATTCTCCGATAATGTCATGGATGCCGCCAAATCCGCCGGTGCACGCGGCGGTACTGTTCTGCATGCGCACGGAACCGGTGCAAGAGAAGCAGAGACCTTCTTTGGCATCACGGTGCAGGAGGACAAGGAGATCGTCATGATCATCGTTCCTGCCGCGATTAAGGCAGATGTTCTGCATGCGCTTTATCATGCGGTCGGTCTGGATACCCCCGGACAGGGAATTGCTTTTTCGCTGCCTGTCGATGAGGTTGTCGGCATCGGCGGCGATACCGCGGCGCAGATACCTGCCGAGAAATGACAGCTATAAAGAAAAAACATTGATAACGGGTCGGACATACAAGTGTCCGACCTGTTTGTCATAGAAACAACACAAATTCGTCAAGATGATTTCATCCGTTTCATGCACAAAAAAACAAATTCACGGTGTATACTATTCATGAAATAAGGAAATTCAGAAAAGGAAGGATCATCTTGTTAAGAAAAACATCAATTATCATGCTCATTGTGCTTCTGCTCATGCTTTCGGCCGGTTGTGACGGTGAGAAAGATGGCAGTGTTGGAGACAGCGGCGCTATGACCGGAAAAACAGCGGATTTAGAAGCGGTTCGCATTGAAGATATAAAACCATTTTCGGAAAGCGGGGCTGTGCTGATCTCGCTGTCGGATGATGCGATTGTCTCTGATTCTGCGGCGGTAAGCATTGAAGGCTCGGTTGTCACGATTACATCGGGCGGCAGCTATATTCTGACAGGGACATTGTCGGACGGTGCGGTCACCATCAGCTGCGACAAATCGCAGGAGGTAAATATCCTTTTACGCAATGCGCACATCACATCATCCTCCGACGCTGCACTGACCGTTCTTTGTGCTGATGCGGTACACTTGTATACCGATGCCGGAACAGAAAACACACTTGCGTCATCGTATGATTTTTCGCTCAATACAGATTCCAACGTCGATGCAGCGATCTTCTCAAAGGATGACCTTTATCTTTGCGGTGACGGTGCACTCACTGTTATCAGCGCCAATGGACACGGTATTGTTTCAAAGGACGATCTGACTGTCCTGTCTGGCAGTTATAACATTATGGCGGCATCCCACGGCATCAGCGCCAAGGACAGCATCGGCATTGCGGACGGTACATTTATCATTGACAGCGGCAAGGACGGTATTCATGCTGAAAATACCGATGATACAACACTTGGATGGGTACACCTTGAAAACGGTGCTTACTCTGTGACTGCCGGCGGTGACGGCATTTCCGCATCGTCTGTTCTGCAGATCGACGACGGTGCTTACACCATCAGAGCGGGCGGCGGTGCTGCATACGGCAAGCAGCACACCGACGAGATGTTCGGCGGTGGACGCGGCGGACACGGGCAGGACTTCTCCGGATGGAGCGGCATCGCGGAAGAAACGGACACATCCTCTGACGGTACCTCTGTCGCTGACAGCTGCAAGGGCTTGAAAGCACAGACACTCCTGTCTGTTGGCGGCGGCACATTTGATATTGATGCCGCAGATGACGCACTGCACGCAAACGGCGATGTCACGGTCACAGGCGGTTCATATACACTTGCAACAGGTGACGATGGCTTCCACGCTGACAGTACACTGACGATCTGCGGCGGCACGGTCAACCTCACACAAAGCTACGAAGGGCTTGAAGGAACATCGATCTGTCTGACCGGCGGACACATCACGCTTCTGGCATCGGATGACGGTGTCAATGCTGCGGGCGGAGCGGACGGATCCGGTATGCTTGGTTTCGGCGGCGGACGCGATATTTTTTCCTCGGACGGTGTGAGTGCGGTGACAATTTCCGGCGGTTATCTTTATATGAATGCTGCAGGTGACGGCCTTGACTCCAACGGCGATCTGACCGTTACCGGCGGCGAAATATTTGTTGACGGCCCTGTGGACGGTGCAAACGGTGCAATCGACTGTGCGGGAAAAGCCGTCATTTCCGGCGGTACGCTTGTCGCGGTCGGTTCCTCGCAGATGGCGGAGGCATTTGATGCGGACAGCACGCAGGGAATTGCGATGGTGATGCTTGCGGAAACACAGAATGCCGCCGCTCTGTCACTGTATGATGCGTCGGGGACGCAGATCCTCACACACACACCTGCAAAGAGCTATAACTGCGTCTATGTCAGTGCACCGGCCCTGACGGTCGGCGGAACATACACGCTTGTTACGGGAAACAGAGAAACGGCGATCACAATGGATTCGGTTGTTGTCGGCGGATCCGGTATGGGCGGCTTTGGCGGAGGACAAGGCGGCTTTGGTGGTTTTGGCGGCGGAAAAGGCAGCCGCGGCGATCGCGGGGATATGGGACAGATTCCCGGCGGAAATATGGGCGAGATACCCGGTATGGAAACCGATGAAAACGGTGCTCCGACCGTACCGCAGATGCCAGAGGGCGGATTTGGCGGGATGCACGGAGGACAAATGCCGAATGGCATGACACCGCCTGCGCTTCCGCAGGACGAACAGCTGCCGGGCGGAGGTTTCGGCGGGATGGCACCGCCGGATGTTCCCGATTGAGTTCAGATAAAGCGATAATGAGACCCCGGAAGTACCTGATCACGGTATTCCGGGGTCAATCGATTACGCGAAGATTGCGTGGTTTTACACTGCATCAAACAGCAAAAATCCGATGGTATTGATGGCTAAATTGGCGGACATATGGACAAACCACGACGGGTACAGGCATCCGAAACGGTCGTTGAGTGCATTGAAGATCAGACCGCCTGCGATCAGACCGAGCATCAGCAGTACGAGCACCGCCGGGTGGAACATGCCGACAAGCATACCGACATGATAAAGTGCGAACAGCACCGGGCTGAACAGATACGCAAAGCGTACACTCATTGTCTGACGCAGGGGGAAAAATCCGAATCCGCGGAAGAAAAATTCTTCGAGGAAGGAGTTGAATACCGCAATATAAACTGCAACATAAGGAAATAACGTGCGTGTGATCCCCAGATCTTCCGTCAGGCTTTTCGTAACGCCGCTGAAATCAATGACACCGCGCAGCAGAAAATATGCACCCAGAATCAGTACATACAGTGCCGTTCCGAGAAGTACTGCTGTCAGGAGCCCCTGTCTGCGGAACCCAAACGGCGTGGAGAGTGTTTTTCTCCCGTCCTTCCGGATAAAAAAATAAAGGAGCGGCAGGGCAAGGAAGAATACGATCTTGATTGGGATCTTTGAAAAATAAGGGGGATGCACAAACGCATCGATGGCGGTAACAGCAATAGAAAAGAGTACAACGGCACACAGAATATACCGTGTACCGCGGTCGGGAGATTTGTGATTGTGTTTCATTGTCTTGTCGGATTACATCAGATCACCGACATACTGCAGCGCGGCTTCTTCGGTCTTCTGACCGATGGGCAGGGTGCCGCGGATGAGCTCGTCGGAGCGCATGACGATACGGAATGCGGTCATCGCGTCCTCAAGGGTGGGGAAGCCCTCTGTGTCGTTCTCGATCATGTCGATCAGTGCGGAGAGCTGGCCGTACATATCCTTATACTTGCACTTGATGTTGATGTGTGTATAGGTCTCTGTGCGTTTGTCGTAGTATTCGATCAGGTCGCCCTCTTCCTTGTTTGCGGTACGGTAATCGGCTAAGATGAGCTTGATGCGGCCGTCGGTCCCGACAAATTCCTTTAAGTTCTCGGAAGCGGTTGTATCGGTCCAGCCTGCTTCATAATATGCAGTGCAGCCGTTTGAGAGCTTCATTGTAATCATACCCCAATCGTATGTGTTCTCCGGTACAACGCGGGAAACGATGCCGCCCATGCCGCTGATGTCGACGACCTCAAGACCGGTGAACCAGCGGATGACATCGACATAATGAACACCGCAATCGACGATAGGAGAGCAATCCTCAAGAAGACGCATATAGCGTTCTTTGTTCATGATATGGTGGTTCTGAACCATGCGGATCAGACGGATGTCGCCGAGCTGACCGGAACGGATCATTTCCGCCGCCTTTGCATAGGTCTGGTTGTGGCGCAGAATGTGTGCAATCAGCACCTTGGAGGAGGAGGCACGGACGACGCGGCAGAATTCTTCTGCTTCAGCGATTGTCGGTGCAATCGGCTTTTCGCACAGGACGTGCTTGCCTGCCGCAACGCAGTCGCGCATGATCGGCAGATGGGTCTCGGCATAGGTCGCGATGATGACGATGTCCAGCTCCGGATCGGTGAGGAAGGGCTTATAATCGGTGCCGTACTTTGCGTCCCATTCACCGCCGTAGCGGCGTGCAAACTGACGTGCGGTCGCTTCGTTGTAGTCGACGCATGCAACGATCTTGATGTTGTCGCGGAAGTAAATGTCCTCAATATGCTGTCGGCCGATGTGACCGCATCCGACCAGCATCACACCGTACTGTATTTTCGTTTCCATGGTAAATCTCCGTGCAGAATAATAATATTTGTTACATTATAAAGCATTTTGCCGAATTTGTCAAGCACCAAATCCTTTGTCCGGGCAGCTATTTTGAAAAATGCAGGATTTTTCTTTTGATTATGCATAATCACCTTGACAAATTCTGCCGCAAGTGGTATAATATTGCCGTTGTGATAGAATCAGCGCTTTTTTCATGAAACCGTACACAAAAAATCCTGCACATACCGGACAGGTATGCTGCAAAGATCGGTGGGCGCTGTGTCAGAAAGGAAGACCCTGTATGAAGGCATACAAAGAATACACAAGTGAAGAACTGAAAGCGCTGCTGCAGACGCTGCTTGCGCAGTACAAGGAATATCAGGCAAAGGATCTGCAGCTGAACATGGCACGCGGCAAGCCGTGCGTTGAGCAGCTCGATCTGTCGATGGGTATGATGGATGTTCTGTCCTCCGATTCCGATCTTCTGTGTGAGGACGGTACCGATTGCCGCAACTACGGCGTGCTCGACGGCATCAAGGAAGCAAAAGAGCTGATGGCGGATATGATGGAGGTCAATCCCGATAATATCCTCATCTACGGCAATTCCAGCCTCAACATCATGTATGATACCATTTCCCGTTCCGTTACGCACGGTGTCATGGGTTCCACCCCGTGGTGCAAGCTTGATTCCGTCAAGTTCCTCTGTCCCGTTCCGGGATATGACCGCCATTTTGCGATCACCGAGTATTTCGGCATCGAGATGATTCCCGTACCGATGACCGAGGACGGACCCGATATGGATATGATCGAGCGCATGGTTGCCGAGGATGCTTCCATCAAGGGTATCTGGTGCGTACCGAAATATTCCAATCCGCAGGGCTATTCCTACTCCGACCTGACTGTGCGCCGCTTTGCACGTCTTGAGCCTGCTGCAAAGGACTTCCGCATTTACTGGGACAACGCATACACCATTCACCATCTCTACGACGATGATCAGGATCATCTGATTGAGATCCTCGCGGAATGTAAGCGCGCCGGAAATCCCGATCTCGTCTATAAGTTCGCATCGACATCGAAGATCAGCTTCCCCGGCTCCGGTATTGCGGCGATCGCGACCTCGCACAACAATCTGGAGGACATCCGTCACCAGCTGTCGATGCAGACCATTGGTCATGATAAGGTCAATCAGCTGCGTCATGTACGCTATTTCGGCGACATTCACGGTATGGTTGAGCATATGCGCAGACATGCGGACATTCTCCGACCGAAGTTTGAGTTGGTCGAGCGCATCCTCGAAGAGGAGCTAGGCGGACTTGATATCGGAGAGTGGACCAAGCCCCGCGGCGGTTACTTCATTTCGTTTGATTCTCTGCCGGGATGCGCAAAGGCCATTGTCGCACGCTGCAAGAAAGCAGGCGTGGTCATGACGGCGGCCGGTGCAACCTATCCGCACGGCATCGATCCGCTCGACTCCAACATCCGCATCGCACCGTCCTATCCGCCGCTGAACGACCTTGAAATTGCGGCACGCCTGTTTGCGCTGTGCGTCAAGATCGAGGCGGCAAAGAGCATCCTCTCTGCAAGAGGTGAGACGGTTCCGACAAAGTGAGAAACCAAGGCTTTGGCAAACTGCATGGGTGATTCACGAATCGCCCGTGCAATACAGATCAATGAAGGAGTCCCCTTATGCACGACGAATTGACACCCGGTGATATCCAAAAAATGAAGGATGAAATCGAGCACCGGACAAAAATATTGCGCCCTCAGCTGATGGCAGAGGTCAAGCGCACACGCGAATACGGTGATCTGAGTGAAAACTACGAATATAAGGCAGCCAAGCAGGAAAAGAACCGCAACGAAAGCCGTATCCGCTATCTGCAGGCGATGATTGACACGGCAATCGTGGTTGAAAAGAGCGGCGACGCGGATACTGTGGGGCTGTTCGACCGTGTGACCGTCTACATTCCGGAGGACGATGAGGAGCAAGTATTGCAGATCGTTACAACGGTGCGTGTCAACGCACTGGCCGGGATCATTTCAAAGGAATCCCCGATCGGTCGTGCGATCATCGGACACCGTGTCGGTGATACCGTAACGGTCAAGGTCAACGAAACCTACAGCTACGACATGGTGATCAGAAACATCGAAAAGGGCGAGGATGACGGAGAGATTCCGATCAATCGTTATTAAACAAAGACGCGCATCCCGGATCATACGGACGGGGATGCGCGTTTCTTTTTGTTGTGTTATTTATCTGTCTCTGTGCGTTCACTCTGGACATACAGCGTCTCGCCATCGGAATAGACCCGTATCGCACCGAGACGGTCGGTGCGGAAGATGTGCTCGGTAAAAGCCTGCAGACGTTCAACCGCTGCAGCATGCGGATGTCCGTATTCATTGTAGGTGCCGCAGCTGATGACAGCGACCTTCGGTCGGACGGCATCCAGAAATGCTTCACAGGAGGAGGTCGACGAACCGTGATGGCCGACCTTCAGAACATCGGCTTTGAGTGCATCCGGTGCGCGGAGAACTGCTGCTGTTTCCGCCGGCTCTTCAGCATCGCCCGTAAACAGAAAAGAAGTGTCTCCGTACTGCAGATGCAGCAGAATACTTTCGTTGTTGAGATTTTCCTCATCTTTCATTGCAGGACCGAGTACGGTCAGACAAGCGTCACTGAGCGAATATGTATCGCCCGGGACGGCGTACTGTACCGTACAGCCCTCGTCGGAAATGCAGTCGGTCAGAATATCGAATGTTGAGGTGGCAGTGACAGCATCGGAGAGTAGTACGGATTTGATATCGCATGCATCAAATACAGCATCGGCGCCGCCGATGTGATCCTCATGCGGATGCGTGAAGACCGCGATATCGATCTTTTTAATGCCATATCTTGCAAGATATGACAGCAGCTGATCCTCAGAGGCATTGCTTCCGGCATCAACAAGCAGAACCTCACCGCCCGGCAGAACCGCACATGCAGCATCTGCCTGCCCGACATCGATGAAATGCACTGCGGCAAGTGTATCGGGGTCCGGTAAGGCAGTGCCGAACTGCATGAAACCGATATGGCGGATGCGGCAGTTATATAAATACAGGCCAAGCAGCAAAAGCACGACGGAGAGTACGGATCCGAGCGTGCGGAGCAGGCGCTGCCGTTTGTATTCTTTGAGAGAAAGCGATTTTTTTCGTTGTTTCATTTGCGTGGAGATGTGTGGTCAGCGGCCGCGGCGGCGAAGCACCTGCAGAACCCCTGCGATGATCGGACGTGCGTTAAGTGTAAAGATCAGACAAAGCGAGAGAATCTGCACCGCGATCCATCCGGGTGTCTCGACGACCATGCAGAACGCCTGAATGCCTGCAATCAGCGTGTTGACGGCGAGCTTGAGGGGATGCATATTGAATCGTATATACTTCTGTCCGTTGATGGCACGGATGACAAAGACGACAAAATAGCTCATAAAAGTTGCAATAGCAGCGCCGTTGACACCAAGGAAGGTCGGGATCAGGAGCAGATTGAGGATAATGTTGATCGTCGCGCCGATCATCGATGTGATAAAAGACAGTACGCTTTTTTTCTCAACCAGATACACCGAGCCCATGAACGTGACAAGCGATGAGAAGATCGTTGCGACCGAAAGCACGGGAATGTATTGCCATGCTGGGTAATATGACGGATTGTCTGCCATGACGTAGACCGCAATCTTGGAAAACGCTGTCAGTGCACAGCCGGCAATGAACATCAGTGCCTGAAAAGAGTCAAAGACCGTTTCAAAAAATTGAGAATGCTCACTGTCGCCGCGTTCCCGGACAGCGGAGAATTGCCATGCTTCTATGAAAATGCCGGAGAACAGAATCAGGAGTGTCGGAATTTTGTAGGCAAGTGCGTACTGACCGTTGGCATCTTCCCCGATCATATCAAGCACCATATAGCGGTCGGCGGCGTTCGTAATCCACCAGAAGACCGTCGTCGGAATCATCGGAACGGCGAACCGCAGCATCCGCGAAAAATGCTTTTTGGTCAAGGTCGAGAAACGCACAAACTTCCAGAGCGACTCCGTGAAAAAGAGCAGTGCTGTGACAAGCACATCGGAGAGAATAACGGAGAGCACATAACCCGTGATGCCCATGTCAAAGCCGAGCAGGAAGATCAGATTGAGTACAATCGTGACAGCGGTGGACAGGATTCCGTAGCCTGCGAACTGTTTCATCCGTCCGCGCGCGCGCATGAACTGAATGGCGACCGTATGCAGACAGGAAAAGAACGTATACGCCCAGATCATGAAGCCGTAGCCGTGGAAGAAGTCAAACGCATTGAACAGCGGTACGACGAACAGAAAGACCGCACCGCCGCCGAGCACCGTCAGAAGCCCCGTTGTAAACACACGCGCCGGATCCTCATCGCGGTCAAGCGCAAACCGGAAGACGGCTTCCGCAATGCCGAGTGAGAGCAGGGGAATCAGAAGATTCGCGGTCTGCGTGATGATGTCTGCAATGCCGTATTCGTGCGGGGTCAGGCACGCCGTATAAAAGCGGACCATGAGGAAGACGAGCAGTTTTGAGGAGAATGTACCGATACCGAGAATCGCGGTATTGGAAATCAGACGCTGATACTTGTTTTTCATTGGGGAGAACCCTTTCGTTGAGATATTGACAATTTGCGCAAATGGTGGTAAAATATAGTTGACATTCGATGACTTGCAGGGGCGATTCATGAATTGCCCGAAACACTGTGTTTTTTATGCCGTTTTCGCTGAAAATAAACCTGTAAAACATTGAGGATGATGTTTATACGCTTATACACCATCCATGTTTACGGCTACGGGCGATTCGTGAATCGCCCCTACAGTTTTGGAGAAAAACGCCGCACAGCATAAACATAATCCAAAAAACGAAGGAATCAACGTATGAACCAATCACCCAACCGCGGGAACAACAGCCCCCGCACACCGCAAAGACAGCAGGGATCGCAGACGC
>JAFTLK010000123.1 GCA_017455975.1 Clostridia bacterium
CGAGGATTCTTCCGTCGAAAATGTTCACGGCTTCCGCAAATTCATTATTGACAAATTCAAGGCAATTCATCCGCCGGTTCTGCGCTGGCCGGGCGGCTGCTTTGCCGAAACCTACAACTGGCGCGACGGCATCGGACCGCGTGACAAGCGTCCGAAGACGGTCAACTGGTGGTACAACCACGATCACCGTGTCGAGCCGAACGAGGTCGGTGCGCACGAATTCATCGACTTCTGCGAAATGGTCGGTGCAAAGCCGTATGTTGCCGCCAACATCACATCCCAGACACCGATGGATATGCGCAATTTCATGGAATATCTGAACATGCCCGAGGGAACAACGACCCTTGCGGCAGAACGTGCCGCAAACGGACATCCCGCCCCCTTTGATGTCCCGTATTTCGGCATCGGCAACGAAAACTGGGGCGGCGGCGGCAACATGACACCCGAGCAGTACGCGCGCGACTATGTCAAGTACGCGACCGTCTGCGGCTCGGTCAACGTAAACGGCGCAAAGTACATCGCCTGCGGCGCGGACAGTTTCAACATCGACTGGACAGAACGCTTCATGCGCGAATTCGCACACAGAACCTCGATCTGGGCGCTGGCGTTCCACTACTACTGCGGTGCGGCGGGCGATCCTGTCCGATTTACCGAAGAAGAATGGTACGCGCTCATCGACCGTGCATCGAAGATGGAGGAGCTGATCCGCCGTCACGATGCCGCAATGACCGCCCATGATCCCGAAGGCCGCGTCAAGATCGTCGTTGACGAATGGGGCTGCTGGCATCCGGGCGGATCGGGTCCGTCCAAAGGCTATAACCTGTTTGAGCAGCAGTCGACGATGCGCGATGCGATCATCACAACACTCACGCTCAACATCTTCAACAATCACTGTGACCGCGTGGTCATGGCAAATGTCGCACAGCTGTGCAACAATCTCCACTGCCTGTTCCTTGCCGGCGGTGAGCACGCGATTGTCACCCCGACCTACCATGTCTACGACCTTTTCAAGGAGCATCAGGGCGGCAGACAGATCGAAACTGTCTCCACCGACAAATCCCTCTCCGTATCGGCATCCGAGCGGGACGGCGTTGTCTGTGTCACGATTGCCAATACGTCCTATGATCGGGATGCGGACATCGAGCTGACCGCTTTTGCAAAAGAACTCGGTACACAGGCAGAAATCACGACGCTGACGGCGGAACCGCACGCGCACAACACCTTTGACACCCCCGACTGTGTCACACCTGCTGCTCCCGTGACCGTCCCGCTGACAAACGGATGTCTGACGCTGACCCTACCCGCAGCCGGTATCTGCCGGATTCTCATTTCCTGACGAACATGGAGGATATCCAACATGAAAACACTTGATTTTTCCGCATTTTCCCGCTGGGAAGCAAAGTCCCTCGGCGATGATCTGTATCTGTTCCCCAAAGGCGGCTACTCCTCCGTTTACACGGATTTTGACATCGGCACCTTCTGCGGTGAGACCATCACGCCCGACCAATACCTGTCGATGGACATCACGGTGCTCGGAGACCGCGCGGCAGGTGTCTGCTGGGAGTTCTGGGAGATGGGGCGCGAGGGCGATGCCGATATGCGCATCAAGATGGGACTTCTGCCGAATCTGAAGACCCGTATCGCGCTTCCCTTTTCCGCACTTGCTGCCAATACCGTCTTCATGCCGCGCACACCCGGAAAGCTGAAGACCGTTGTCGGCGGTCATCCGGTACATCTTGACCGTCTGACCAAGTTCGCATTTGCCATTGACAAAACGCCGCACGATCTGACATTGAAAATTGAAAACATCTGCATTCTCGACGAAGAACCCGATTATCCGCTGGAGGACAAGCTAATGGTCGATGCACTCGGACAGAAGAAGTGCTCCGACTGGCCGGGCAAGTCCCACAGTGTGGACGAAATGATCACCGCGCTCCGTGCCGAGGCTGCCGACACGACAGAGGTACCGCTTCCTGACCGCAGCGCATGGGGCGGCTGGACGAAAAAAAAGCTGTGCGACGGCACAGGTTACTTCTCCCTGCACCACGACGGACGCCGTTATTGGCTCTGCGACCCCGAGGGTTATGCGTTCTTCTCAACCGGGTTTGACTGCGTCGGACTCGGTGATCAGTGCAATCTGACGGGTATCACAAAGCTCTGCGAAGATCTGCCGCCCAAGGGGGAGATCGGCTGGTCGGAGAGCGCATGGCGCGGACAGAAGACCGAAAACTTCAACTACTTTGTCCACAACGCCTACCTTGCGTTCGGCGAGGATTACTTTAGCATCTGGGCAGACATGATCCGCCGCCGCCTTGTCAGTTGGGGCTGCAACACCGTCGCCTGCTGGAGTGACCATCGCTTCTACGAACGCGAAAAAATGCCGTATGTCATCATCGGCTGGGGTTATCCGCGCACCGAAACGATGATCTTCCGCGATTTCCCCGACGTATTCTCGCCGGAATTTGAGGAATCGGCTGACAAGTGGGCGCACTTCCTTGACAAAACGCGGGACGATCCGTACCTTCTCGGTTACTTCCTCTCAAACGAACCGGAATGGGCGTTTGTCAACAACATCAACATTGCCGCTGTGGCTCTGGCGCATCCTGAGCATCTTTGCTCAAAGGACTACATCGTCGGTGAACTCAAAGCAAAATACGCCGATATCGGAACATTGAACGCCGCATGGGGTTCCGCGTTTGCGTCGTTTGACGACCTTTACACGCCGTTTGAGGCGGCTGACATCGGACAGTGCGCGCTTGACGACCTGATTCCGTGCTGCCGCGAAATGCTTCGCCGCTACATCCGGATTCCGTCCGAGGCCGCACGCCGCGTCGATCCGCACCATCTCAATCTCGGTATCCGCTACGCATGGCTGTCCTCTCCGATTCTTGCCTGCGGCTGTGAATACACGGACATCTTCTCCTTTAACTGCTATTCCCTCGATCCGATGGGCATGATCGAGGACTTCTCCTCGCTGACGAACAAGCCGGTCATCATCGGCGAGTTCCACTTCGGTGCACTTGACCGCGGCATGGATGCAACGGGTCTGCGCGGTGTTGCATCGCAGGCAGACCGCGGCAAGGCATACCGCCGTTACATGCACCGTGCGGCATCCCACCCGATGTGTCTGGGCGCACATTACTTCATCCTGTACGATCAGGCGTATCTCGGCCGCTTTGACGGCGAGAATTACCAGATCGGCGCTCTGGATGTCTGCTCGCATCCGTATTCCGAATTCATCGACGGCATCAAACTTGCACACAGCGAAATTTATGAGGTTGCAGACGGCACTCTGCCCGTGTCTGAGGAGATGGCACAGGAAATCGAAGCCATCGCATTCTGACAGCATCGGCATTTCAGTAACAGCAAAGCAACAAAAGGCTCCCGCTTCATGCAGAACCTGCAGAAAACGGGAGCTTGTATTATTTGTTTTTACTGAAGAGATCCGATCAATCTTTCCATTGTGGAGCTGAAAACCTTTTCATACGATGTCCACAGGGACGTAATCGGCTTGTTCTTCTTCTGTAATGCGATACGCATCATCATGGACGGCGCCTGTACATTGCCGAATGCGTAAGAATAAATGTATGTGAAATCAAATCGGAACTGATTGAAGATGATATCCAGCATTTCCTCCGATTCATCATCACGCACGCCCTTTCCCTTCAGAGCACGTTCATAGTATTCCGGCAAAACATTCTGATAACCGAGACAGGACATGGCTTCCAGAATACATCCGGCGCGCTCGGTGTCTGCGGTGATCGGAATTGCGAATACCGTTGTGTTATGGATGGCATTTGCAGAATAATATTCCGGCTGCGCCTCATCCCATTTCGGATACGGCAGAATACCGAAATCCAGCTCCAGTTCACGCATTCCGTGAAGACCGGAAAAGCCTTTTGGTGAAAACAGCGTATTGCCCTTGGCAAACATATTGACCGCATCGCCGTCCATCTTTTTGAGATTGAAATACACCGAGGGGTCATTGATGACAAAATCGCACATGGAGGTAATCACATCTGTGATTTTTTCGGTCAGACCCGGGACAGACGGGACTCCGTCGGCATCATATTCGGTATATTTCACATCAAATCCGCTGTTAAAGGCATCAATGCCGGCATAGTCCTCCAGCGCAAGACCGTATCTGTCATTTTCGCCGTAGGTACCGTCACCGTCAAGATCGGCGGACGAAAGCTTGCTGTATTCCACAAGCTTGTCAAATGTCCATGCGCCATTCCCGACGAGCGCGTACAGATCACCGATGTTCAGCTCCTGCGCAAGATCCTTGTTGAATACCATCGTCTGTGTCTGACCGTAATATCCCGGGTCGACATTACCGACAATCGTGTACAGATTGCCGCCGATGGATGCCGTTTCGTGCATTCTTCCTGCCCACCACGGCTGTTCAAAGTCAAGCGCCTCAACATCGTTCAGATTGAAAAAGATTCCGCTGTCAATGGCTACAGCAGACATATAGTACCCGTAGCCGCCGACAATATCCATAGCAGCATCTCCCGCCATGACACTGGTCTGGCAGGTCGTAAACCACTTATCCCAGTCCGCCAGATGACCGGCAGAGGACGTATATGCAAAATTGACATTGTACCGCTCCTCGACATCGCGGTTTCTTTTGTATACGGCATCCTTGATGATATCACCGGTTTCCTCGGAAATCTCAATACCGTTCAAATCCCAAAGATACCATTTGATCGTTTCTCCGCCGAAATCTGCCGCCATCAGCGTGCCCTCGGGACCCGTCACAACCTCCGCTGTCGTCTGCTCCGTATTGGTATCCATTCCGGAATTCTGTGACTCCGTTCTGCCCTGCTCCGATGCGCAGGAAACCGTACCGGCAGTTATCAGCAAACAAAGAAGTCCTGCTGTCAGTCGTTTTCTCATCATACCATGCTCCTGTATCCTTAGATTTTCAATCAGCTGTCATTCTGATGCGGATTATCTGCTGATTTGAGATAATTATATCACATATTTCGATTCTTTGATATAAAAATATTGTCAAATTGCAATCTTCCTTTGCGTGATTCTGACATTTTCAAAAAAGTTCTTGCCTTTCGGATACAGATATAGTATAATTATTAATAAAAGGATTGTCTGAATTTGTAATATCGTACAAAAAGGAGGCTTTTCGTGAATCGTTATATTTCGCTGGATTATGCACACATTCTGAATTATATCGCTCTTCCGATCAATGTTCAGGTTCAATACAGTGCCATTCATTCCGATCTGCAGTACCCGCAGGTCATCATCATCCCCTCCCCCGGCGGTCTTTCCTACTGCTTCACACCGCACACGCATGATGCCGTTGAACTCATATACATTCTGGAAGGGAGCATGATTCTGTCCATCGGAGAGAATCGCTATACTGCACATCCGGGTGAGCTTTATATCGCCAATCCGTATGAGATTCACAGCGCGTATCTCACCGAGGAAACGCCTTCTGTCCGTTATGTATATATTACGGCACCGCTTCATGAGCTTTGCTTTTCACCCGGTACACAGATTCAGGAGCTTACAACGGATCTTCTGGAGGCGCGGCGGCACTGTATGAATTTCTGCCGGGATTCACAAATCTCCGCCGCAATCGGAAGCCGCATGCTTGAAATGGCGCATGTTTACCCGAATCAGAAAAATACGGGGGAAGCGGAATGTATCCTGCTCGGTGAAATGTACCGTATTCTCGCCGCCCTGATCGGTGCATCGGTCATTACCGCAACCAACGGCTCAGAACAAAAGGCAATTCTGTTTGTTCGCAAGGTTTCTCAATTTCTGGAAGATCATTATATGCATGAAATCACACCGCAGATGCTGACCGAGCAGTTTTCCTATCATCCGGACTATTTCAGCCGACTGTTTTCCAAGCTGTTCGGTATCCCGTTTCGCACATATCTGACAGAATACCGTATCAGCCGTGCAATGGAGCTGTTTCTGAGATCCGAGGAAACCTCCGTCCATGAAATCGCCGCAAAGGTCGGATTTTCCGATTACTGCTATTTTTCTCATATGTTCAAAAAGCATGTGGGAATATCACCGACGGAATACCTGAAAAGCAAACACACATAATGTATTTGCGGACTACCGAACACCACGAATTCCCCGCACAAGCACACAGAAAAACAGTGCGCCGTAACCGACAGAGCCTCCACGCTGATCCGCCAGCGCACCGTACCAGAACACCCATGCGGAAAGCATCAGAAGCACCGCCCACAATACCTGTCCGACCACACGCAGAAGCCGCCGCATGGCATCTTCCGCACCGCACATCCCGGCAGCAGCATAAAGCATCACCGCACCGTCGTTGCCGTCCAGCGGCAGAAGATTGTAGACGGCAAGCAGGACATTGACGGCACACACGGTATTGACCCCGGAACACAGCACCGCAAACAGAATATTGACTGCAGGCCCTGCGGCGGCGCAGAACAGCTCCTTCCCGAACGGCACACCGAGAAATTCCCCATCCAGCACCGCGCCCCCCGCCATCAATCGCAGGCCGCGGCGCGGAACGCCGCACAGTGCCATCGCCCCGATGTGGCCGCATTCATGCGCCGCCGCCGAGCCGAGAAAGACCAGCGTCGGCATGGCAGGCAGCACGGCAAATACAAAACTCAGCACACCGAGCGCAAGCCAAAACCGCGCCATCCCCCTCATGTGTGCGGGGTTCACGATTCCCGCCCGCACCGCTCTACGACGCTCCATTGCGCACCGCCCGATAGCCCCTCCAAACAACCGTCAGCAGAATGGGGGCGGCCACCATACCCCATACACCGAACAGCACCCCGCCGGTATAAAGCGCCGCCAGTACGCCGAGCGGGTGCAGCCCTGCGCTTTTCCCGATCAGCCGCGGCTCGAGAATCTGCCGTGTAACGGCGATCACCAGATACAGAAGCACAAGCCCAACCCCCAATCCCGCCTTGCCCGCAAAAAACGAAATCAGTGCCCACGGCAGCAGCAGAGTCCCCACGCCGAAGACCGGCAGAAGATCGATCAGCACGCCGATGAGGGCAAGCATCAAAGCGCCCCTGACACCAAGCAGACACAGACCGACAAACAAAAGCGCAAAGGTGACCGACGCCAGCTTTGCATATGCCAGCAAAATCCCTCGCATGCCAAAGCCCAAGCCCCGGCAGATACGCGTCCATGTCCGACGCACACCGAGGGGCAGACGGTCGTTCAGTGCGGCGGCAAACACGTCGTAGTCCTGTATCATATAAACAGCGGACAAGAGGAAGACCGCGAAAAACAGAATGATGCCGGGCAGTGCCGATACCACGGCCGTGACCATCGATGACAGCTTTGCCGACCAACCTGCCAGCAGTGCACCGATCATGTCCGGCAGAAGCGACCCGACCGCCTCCGTCACCGATGCGCCGAGCGCATTGCCCCATACACCGCCGAACGGCAATGCAGACAGCAGTGATGTCACGGCCGATGTCAGCTGCCCGATCATGCCGACCACCGCTGATGCATTGTCCCCAAGCCACACAAAGCCGCGGCATATCTCCTCCCACAGAAGAACACCGATCAGCCACAGAAAACCGCCGCCGCACACCGCACATCCAAGCACGCAGATCACCGACGCCAACCATCTGACGCACCGCCGCCAGAGGCTGCCGCGACAACCCGCCAATCGGGCAGACAGATACCGATACGGCTTCTGCAGCACGCCCGCGAGTGCAAACGCCGCAGCAAACGGCAGACACGGCCGCCACAGCAGCAGCACAGCCGTCCCGATGACCGCGACCCGGAGCAGCATCCCGCCGTACCGGTGCAGTGCGGACATGTGCGTGCGTCCGCGGATATCCGTTTGCGTTTCCGACAAAAAACCGCCCCCTCATGACAGTAACAGATACTGCCAGTATACGGTGCGGTTTGTGTTTTTATACATAAAAGGGCGGATTTGTCAGACAGTGATCTCCATATTGTCGTGCATGGGGATCACACCGAGCGGTGCCAGACGCGCGGTCAGGGTCGCGTGATCGGTATGCAGGGTACGCGCCATATGGTTTGCGTAGAGCTGACCGCCGTCACGCAGGATGTGCCGGCAGCCGATGAGGGATTTCAGCATCTCGTCGATCATGCGGATGTTGTTGTGCTCAAAGCTGCGGAAGTCGTTTTCAAGATCGCCGACGGTGCAGTCAAAGACCATCGCATCGAATTGCATTGTCCGGATGGCGTGATAGGTATAGTTATAAAGCCATGCGCCGTCACAGCCCCAGAACAGCGTTTTGTCCTCTGCTTCGTCGCGGAGTACATAGTGCAGCGGCTGCTCCTCGGCATGTTCCGTCGAGTGGTTGGCCGGCAGTGCCGTGACGGTATACCGTCCGATGGCGGTCGGTTTTCCCTGCTCCAGCGGCACGTAGTGCAGCCTCTCAGACAGCGGCAGAAGGGTGCCGACAACGGGATCGCCGTATACTGTGACACATTCGTCCGCCTCCGCCGCAACACGTGCAATGGCATCGGCATTGAAATGGTCGCCGTGTGAGTGCGTCACAAGAATCGATGTGACAGAACGGTAAAGTCCGCTATAGCCAAATGTATCTGCAAATTCATGCACGCACGGACCGCAGTCGATCATCAGATCGCGGTTGACAAGTGCCGCCGTCAGACGGCGGAAGGCAGGGTCGGCTGTGGCCAGCTTCGGATCCCAGTCCGCAGCACCCGTGCCGAGACATAAGAGTTTCATGTGGTTCTCCTTTTTCATTCGTGTTTTCAGCTGTCCGACAAATCGGAGTCGGATGCCGCATTCTTCTGATATTCAAATAAGCGGTACAGTTTTTTTGATAACGCGCCTGCGTAAAGCTTGGCAAAAACAAATTTTTCCAAACCTTTTAACTCGTCTATGTATTTTTGCGGTATCATGACGTGTTCTTTCACAAAAGAAAGCGCCCCGCACAGATACTCCTGCGGATCGTCAATACCGTAAACATCGGTGACACCGACAGCATTGACCGGATTCCTCCGCTTTGACATTTTCGCGGCAAACGAGGTATAAGCGTCCGCCAGAAGCGTCAGTTTTTCAAAAGAAGCGCAGAGGTGATCGGCGAGCTGCCGCATTTCCCCGACAGTCAGGTACATGCTCACGCCTTCCATGATCACAATGGCATGACGGGTCTGCACAATGTCCGATAGCCACAGGCCGTCCCGCACATCGCCCGCAATCATTCTGTAGCGATCCGTTTCGGAATAGTACCGTTTTCTTTCTTCGATCACTTCCGGAAAATCCACGTCATACCACATATGACAGTCCGCACCGACCCGCAGGACGCGGCTGTCCATTCCGCACCCGATATGAATGACCGCCGCATGCGGCGCATCCTTCTGCTGCTGCGTGAGCCATTCGTCAAATACAGCTGAGCGAATGCCCATATAGTACGCAAGCCATTTGGACTTTGCTTTCCCTGTCAGTGAAAATCCCGCCGATGCCCAGATTTCTTCAGCTTTTTTGTCATCAAGGAACAGCCCCTTTTTGCTCACATAGGCCTTACCGTATAAAGGGATGTATAATGTTTTGTTTACACTGTTCATATCTGTACCTGCAAATTCTCGTTTTTCAAGCACTGTCGGGCAGGAATGTTTGTCTGCGGCGGCTTTGCGCATCCCCGGGATTCAGGTAATATATCCCCCGTTTGCGCCGATGACCTGTCCCGTGACAAATCCGGCCTCCTCTGAGGCAAGGAACGCGATGACCGAAGCAACATCCTCCGGTGTGCCGAGCCGTCCGAGCGGTGTCTGTTCCGCCAGTTCCTCAAGCGTTTCGTCGTCGTAACAGCCGAGCATATCGGTTTTGATGACGCCGGGTGCGACGGCATTGACCGTCACGCCGGACGGTGCCAGCTCGAGCGCAAGTCCTTTCGTCAGGCCGATGACGGCCGCCTTGGATGCCGAATACAGCACCTCGCACGATGCGCCGCAGACACCCCACATCGAGGAGACATTGACGATGCGTCCCCATTTTTTTGCCACCATTGCATCATAGACGGCACGGCAGCAGAGGAACACCGAGCGGACATTGACATCAAACACGCGGTCATAGTCCTCGTTTTTCTCACAGGCGAGCACATTGGCATGCGCGATCCCGGCATTGTTGACAAGAATATCCGGCATACGGCCGAAGTGCTCCGCGATTGCCGCAAACAGCGCCGTGACCGCCGCTTCATCCGACAGATCCGCTGCATACGCACATGCATGCCCGCCGGCGCCGTTCAGCCGCTCGGCAAGCGCTTCTGCCATCGCAAGGTTTTTTTCGCACACAAGCGCCACGTCACAGCCGCGCCCGGACAGCGCTTTGGCTGCCGCCGCTCCGATGCCGCGCGATGCGCCCGTAACGACCGCCAGACGGCGTGTTTCCCCGCCGCTCATGCAAACTGCGCCAAAATCGTCTGCGCATAGACGCGTGCCAGAAAATCGCACGGATGGTTGATGTTGTTGCCGGTCATATCGTAAAAGCGCTTCTTTTCCATCAGCGCCCGATGCACAGAGGTCATCGGGACAAGGGCAGCCGCGTCACCGAGTTCGTCGCAGAGCGCGGCGAGCAGCGGCTCGTGCGTTTCGTGATTATAGCAGAAGGTCGGCGCCATGGGATTGGGCAGGGTCGTGGAGCACAGCAGAAATTCACAGTCGGGATTCAGCGCGCGGGTCTGCTCAACCATCGTGCGGATGTTGGCAATAAAGTCCGCCTCCGGAATGCGGCCCGACGCGTCGTTCATGCCGAACGCGATGAACATAAGATCCGGCTTGACGTCGGCGAAAAATTCCGGCAGCTTCTCGCATCCCCAGCCTGATACCGTGCCGCCGACGGCATGGTTGACATAGGTGATGTCAGAGCCTGAGCGTTCTGCAAGCGCCATCGTCACGAGACGCGGGAACATCGGGATAAACGGCTCGACGCCGATGGCACCCGAGGAATTGGCACCGGTGGTAATGGAGTCACCGAACCAGCAGAGGGTAAAGGGTTCTCCTCCGGCCAGACGCGCGCGGGTCTTCGGCAGAGCTCCGGGCTTTGCCGATGGGATAAATCCGTTCCATGCATCGCTGTGGGTATAGGTGACAAGGTATTCCCGGCTGTGCATCGTGTCGCCCTCACCGAAGAAGATCTTACCGCCGCCCTCGCACAAAAACGGGTATTTGTCCTCGCCCTCGCCGATCACCTGATATTCCTCCCGCTTCATGCGGTACACAGAGGAGCCGGCCGGGATGATAAGTCTGCCATCCGAGAGCAGATAATCCTTGCCCGCAGTCAGCGTGACTGCACGGGTCGCAGAGGTGACGGACAGGATCTCGTCGGCGCGATATAAAAGCGGAATGACCAGATCATCGTTCTCTGTGACACCGCGCGGCATCAGCGCAAAAAAGCTCTCCTCATATACGGTATTGCCCTGCCATACAGGGGCGATCAGCTTCTCTAAATCGTTTGGTTTGTTTGCTGGCATTTGTTTTCGTCCTTTCTTTGGATGGAGTATTGTTATCTATTATGATACTCTGTTTTGCCGTTTTTTGCAATAGGTTTTGCAAAAAATCACACAAAAAAAATACGGAAATTCCGCGTGATGTGCATAATACGGCGCGGCCTTGTCCAACCTTGGGTCAACAAAGAACCAATCGGGAGAGATTCAAAATGCATATCCGTATTGAAACAAACACCGCCGCGCGCATGCTGCTCTGTCTGGGCATCAGTCTTCTCTGCGCCGCAGTACTCGTCTCTGCACTGCCGACACGCGGTGAGGAGGCAATCTACGACCGCGTCATTCGCCTGCATGTGCTGGCCAACTCCGATACTGCCGCCGACCAGACCCTGAAGCTGCAGGTGCGCGATGCCGTACTGACGGAGCTTTCCGCGCTGTCCGCCGCCTGCCCCGATGCCGATGCAGCCCAGCAGCTGTATACCGCATATCTCGGGCAGCTGCAGAAGACCGCGGAGCAGACGGTTGCCGAAGCCGGCTATGATTACGCCTGCCGTGTAACGCTGACGCGCGAGTGCTACCCCGTGCGCACCTACCGTGACGCAGGAGCCTGTTATACGCTCCCGGCCGGAACGTACCGTTCCCTGCGCGTCATGATCGGTGCGGCCGAGGGACAGAACTGGTGGTGCGTGCTGTTTCCGCCGCTCTGTCTCTCCCTTGCCGCAGAGGCAAAAACGCCGCCGCAGGACGCCATTCCCGTCGCCGTATCGGACGGCACACTCCCGTCAGGCGAAGAACAGCTTCTGGCGGCCGGCTTTACACCGTATGAGATTGCTCTGATCTCCGGTGGGGGATCGCCGAAGACGACCGTGAAGTTCCGGATCGCGGAGCTGCTGCGCAGCCTGATCGGGAGGCTCCGGAACTGAATTCGGCGGCGAGGCGCGGTACCGCCGCAGCCGGATGTGACGCCCGTCACGCGCAGCCGGGGGACCCGATATTCCCGCGATGCGCGCCTCCATACATATTGCAACACAGAACCGCGAAAAAAACGTACAGATTTGGTATGTTGCCTATTGCAAAAAATGCAGAAATATGATATAATACTATATGCTTATCAAGAGCGGCGGAGGGACTGGCCCGATGAAGCCCGGCAACCTGTCAGTGTGGGTATGAACATGCCCATGTATGATAAGGTGCCAATTCCCGAGAGATGAGATTCAATCAAACAATCAGTCCTCGGTGAAGCCTGTAATGCGACGCAGTACACGCGACTCCGAGGTTCTTTTTGCGCATCAAAAAAACATGATAAGCGCGCACATACACCGATCCCGCGAAAAGCACAAACGAAGAAAGACGAAAAGACGAGAAGAAAGGATCCAAACAAAATGAGAAAGCTCTTTACATCCGAGTCCGTTACCGAAGGACATCCCGACAAAATCTGCGACCAGATCTCCGACGCCATCCTTGATGCTATGCTGGCCGAAGACCCCATGTCCCGCGTCGCATGCGAAACCTTTGCGACCACCGGTATGGTCTGCATCATGGGTGAAATCACCACCAAGGCAAATGTTGACCTGCAGTCCATCGTCCGCGAAACCGTCCGCGGCATCGGCTATGACCGTGCAAAGTACGGCTTTGACTGCGATACCTGCGCTGTCATTTCCTCCATTCACGAGCAGTCTCCCGACATCGCCATGGGTGTTGACAAGGCTCTGGAAGCAAAAGAGGGCGAGATGCAGGACGCATACGACACCGGTGCCGGTGACCAGGGCATGATGTTCGGCTATGCGTGCAACGAAACGCCCGAGCTGATGCCGATGCCCATCTCCCTGTCCCACAAGCTGGCAAAGCGCCTGACCGAGGTCCGCAAGAACGGCACACTGCCCTATCTCCGTCCCGACGGTAAGACGCAGGTCACCGTTGAGTACGAAGGCTCCAAGCCCGTCCGTGTTGATGCGATCGTCGTATCCTCCCAGCATGACCCGGAAGTCACGCTGGAGCAGATCCGTGCCGACATCATCGAAAACGTCATCAAGCCGATCATCCCGGCTGAATTCCTCGATGAGAACACCAAGATTTTCGTCAACCCGACCGGCAGATTCGTTGTCGGCGGTCCGCAGGGTGATACCGGTCTTACCGGCCGTAAGATCATCGTCGATACCTACGGCGGCTACGCACGTCACGGCGGCGGCGC
>JAFTLK010000124.1 GCA_017455975.1 Clostridia bacterium
AAAAACTGAGTCACAGTATAAAAACAGGGGGCTGTTGCAAGTTGAAAACTTGCTGCAGGTGTTTCACCTGCGACAGCCACGGGGTCACGAAGTGACCCGACTTTTCCGTTTTTCATGCCGACCCGCAGTCTGACTGCGGGTCTTTGCAGATGAAAATGCCCCTCCGCCGAGGGGCAAGGAAGAACTTCCGGACTGCATCCATGCAGTCCTTGAGGTGTTGCAAGAAATTGCAACACCTCCTACTTTTATTTTACTTCAATGACACAAATCGCCATTTTGACAAACAGCTCCTTGATGCCGGGAATCTTTGCAAACAGCGCAAAATAGCGGCGCAGCGGAACCTCGCGGTAATACTGCGGCACAATCGACAGTTCCCGTAAAATACCTTTGAACTTCTTCAGGGTCATTTTGTTGATATAGCCGATGCGCTCAACGCCGTTCTCGTCTGTGTAGAAGCGCAGAGCCAGCCGCTCTGCCTCATCCGGCACGCCGCGGATCAGCTCCTTGTATGCACGGATCAGCGCATCGTCGGAATAAAACAGCTGTACCCACGGAATGTTGATCGCGTCAGACAAATGCGCGCCCGTCGGATGGTAATACGGCGGGAAATTGATGAAGATCCGCCCACCAGGACGGACGAGCCGCATGGCCTCCCGCAGAGCCGCCGCGGGATTGTCGACATGCTCCATGAAGTCGTTCATGATGACCGTATCAAAGCATTTGTCCGCAAATGGCATTTCATACGCCGAGCCGAGCACGAATGTGAACCGATCGGAAAAACCGAGCTGTTCTGCCATCGCTTCCGCTTCCGCGCGATAATGCTCCACGATGTCGACACCGGTAACGTGACGGGCACCGAGCGAGACATAGTAAAGGCTTTTGCCTGCCGCGCCGCATCCCATATCGAGAACATCCTTGCCTGCAAACATATCGTCCGTTGTGTACCGATCGAGATACAGCTTGATCGTATCATATCCCTTTTCGTACTGCCACATGGCATAGGTCTTCTCCCCGTCATTCTGCAGATTGAACGGATGGACAATCTTCGGAAACCAGTTGTTGGTTTTGAGAAGCAGCTGATACGGAAGTCCCATAAACGTTGATCCTTTCTGTTTGCCTTGAAATAAAGGAAAGCCGCGACCGATGCGGTGCGGCATTTCCGTATACTTGTGATTTATCTGCCGAGAACTGCGGCGCCGATGATACCTGCGTCGTTGCGGAGGGTCGCAATGCGGATATCGGTTGCCTTGATGTTATCACGGGAGTAGGTTTCGCCCTTGATGCGTTCCTTGACGGGATTCAGCAGGTTGTCCTTTTCGTTGGAGATACCGCCGCCGATGGAGAGAACCTCAGGCTGGAAGATGTTGATGATGGATGCAAGACCGGATGCGAGGTAGCCGACGTACTTGTCAACGACTTCCTGACCTGCGCGATCGCCTTCTCTTGCTGCGTTGAACGCGGTTCTGCCGGAGACGTTGTCAAGGTTGCCGCCGATCATATCCCACATCTTGGTGGTGTGACCGACTTCTGCGATCTTTTCGCGGGTCATACGGATCAGAGCAGTTGCAGAGGAATATGCTTCCCAGCAGCCCTTTCTGCCGCAGGAGCACTGTACGCCGTCATATTCGATGACGATGTGACCGAGCTCTGCACCTGCATGGTTGAAGCCGGAGTAGACCTTATTGTCGATGATGATACCGCCGCCGACACCGGTGCCGAGCGTAATCATAACGGAGTTTGCATAACCCTTTGCAGCACCTGCGACAGCTTCGCCCTTTGCAGCAGCGTTCGCGTCGTTTTCGATCAGGACGCGGTCGATGTTGATGTATCTCTTGAGCAGGTCTGCGATCGGGAAATCAAGGAACGGCAGGTTGTTTGCGTAAACAACAACGCCGGTGTCAGAGTCAGCCGTACCGGGAGTAGCGATACCGATGTACTCAATATCAGCCTCGGTCAGACCTTCGTCTGCGATGATCTTCTTGCAGAGATTTGCCATATCACGGACAATTTCCTCACCGGGTCTGTCAGCACCGGTCGGAACAGAGTCCTTTCTGATGATCTCATAATTGTCGTTGACAATACCTGCCGCGATGTTGGTACCGCCCAGGTCAATACCGATAGTATACATATTTGTAAACTCCTTTTCGTTGTTTTATTCACAGCCGGTATGAAAATACCCAGCTTTGCTGTTATCATTATACAAGAATTTGCCGCACATGTCAAGTGCTTTTCGCTAATTTCCGACAAAACCTCATTCTTCGATGCCCATCTGGGACATCAGACGCTTGTTGAACTCCTCTGCTGTGTTGTAGCCCATCTTCTTCTGGCGGTTGTTCATCGCGGCAATTTCCATGATGATGGCAAGGTTACGGCCGGGCTTGACGGGGATGGTCGTGGTCGGGACGTGAATGCCCATGATATCGGTCGTTTCCTGATCGAGGCCGAGGCGGTCGTACATCTTGCCCTGTACCCACGGCTCGAGATTGATGATCATATCGATTTTTTCGGTTTCCTTGACGGCACCCATACCGAAGATACGGCGGACATCGACAATACCGATGCCGCGCAGCTCGACATAATGGCGGATGATCTCGGGTGCGGAACCGACCAGCGTTGTTGCGGACACACGCTTGATCTCGACAGCATCGTCGGCAATCAGACGGTGACCGCGCTTGACAAGCTCAATTGCCGTTTCCGATTTACCGACGCCGGAGTCGCCGAGGATCAGAATACCCTCACCGTAGACCTCAACCAGCACACCGTGACGGGTGATGCGCGGTGCAAGCTGGACATTGAGCCATGAGACAATGGACGCGGACAGATTGGAGGTCCGCTCACCGGTACGCAAAATCGGGATGTTATGTTCTTCCGCCGCCTGCATGACCTCATCAAAAATCTCATTATTCGAGGAGAAAATGATCGCAGCGGGATGATAGGAAAAATATGCGGACAGGCTGTCGTAGCGCGCCGCGCTGTCCTTGGAGGAAAGATACTGGTGCTCTGCGTTGCCGATGATGCCGATGCGCTTCGGATCCATGTGCTCAAAAAAACCGGCCAGCGGGAGACCGGGACGGGTAACGTCACGGCTGGTGATGACACGGTCGGCTAAATCCGCCGGCTGAAAGATGACCTCAAGCTTAAAATGATCGATAACCTTCTGCAAAGGGATCGAGTTATATTCTTCGTGTTCCATTGGTGATCCTCCGAATCGATTGGGTTGTCATCATTATACCACATCTTTCCGAAAATAGCAAACATTCTGTGAAAATTTTTAAGATTTTCCGAAAATTTCCTGACAGATGTATCTTTTCCGTGAAAAAGGTTTGAAAAAATGCCCCAGCCTATTGCAAATGTGGGGTAGAATATGGTATAATATAAAGTAAAGACAAATGAATTGCGCACATTTTTTTGTAATCGATCCCACATTGTGACGCAATCTGACACGAAAGGACATCAAACGATCATGAATCAGGAAATAAACGCACCCAAGAAACGCATCTTCTCCGGCGTACAGCCGACAGGCAACCTGACCATCGGCAACTACCTCGGTGCCATCAAGAACTGGACGACGCTGCAGGATGACTACGAATGCCTGTACTGTGTTGTCAACCAGCACGCCATCACCGTCCGTCAGGACCCGGCTGCTCTGCGCCGTGCAACCTATGAAACACTGGCCGTCTATCTCGCAGCGGGTCTTGATCCGCAGAAGAATACCATTTTCGTACAGAGCCACGTTTCCGCTCACGCGGAGCTTGCATGGGTGCTCAACTGCTATACCATGTTCGGTGAGCTGTCCCGTATGACCCAGTTCAAGGACAAGAGCGCCAAGCATGCCGATAACGTCAATGCAGGACTTTTCACCTATCCGGTTCTGATGGCAGCAGACATTCTGCTGTATCAGGCAGACCTGGTTCCCGTCGGCATCGACCAGAAGCAGCACATTGAGCTGACCCGCGATGTTGCGGAGCGCTTCAATGCCGTCTACTCCGACACCTTCACCATCCCCGAGCCCTATATGCCGAAGACCGGCACCAAGATCATGTCGCTGCAGGATCCGACCAAGAAGATGTCCAAGTCCGACGAAAACGAAAACGCGACGGTCCGTATTCTCGACGACAAGGACACCATCATCCGCAAGTTCAAGCGTGCCGTGACCGACTCCGACACGGTTGTCCGTTATTCCGAGGATAAGCCCGGTGTTTCCAACCTTATGTCCATCTATTCCTGCTTCACGGGCAAGGACTACGATGCCATCGAAGCAGAATTTGCCGGCCGCGGATACGGCGACTTCAAGCTGGCCGTCGGTGAGGCTTGTGCCGATGCCCTCGCGCCTGTCCGCTCCCGCTTTACCGAGCTGATGGCTGACAAGGCATATCTCGAATCTGTCGCCAAGGAAGGTGCCGCACGTGCATCCTACCTCGCGCGCAAAACCCTGTCCAAGGTCTACCGCAAGGTCGGCTTTGTCGAATTTAAGTAAATTATGATTGACGCTATGTATTTTCAGGTCTTTCTCGGTCTGATCTGTGCAGGGCTGATCTCCCTGACCGTCACGCCGATCGTGCGTGTGCTGGCGTATAAGATCGGTGCGGTCGATGTTCCCAAGGACAACCGCCGCATGCACAAAAAGCCGATGCCTCTGCTCGGCGGACTGTCGATCTTCACCGGCTTTACGCTGTCTTCACTGATTTTCTGCGACATTACACCGCAGATGGTTGCGGCGTGGCTCGGTGGACTGCTGATCATCGTCATCGGCATTCTCGATGACAAGTATGCACTGAACGCATGGATCAAGCTGCTCGGTCAGATCGCAGCTGCCGCGATCGCCGTAGGAATCGGCGGTGTCCAGATCGACCATATCAACCTGTTTGGCCGTTATATCCACTTCGGCATGTTTGCCATTCCGATCACGATCCTATGGATCGTCGGCATGACCAATGCCATTAACTTAATCGACGGTCTGGACGGTCTTGCCTGCGGCGTTTCCGCCATTTCCTCGATGTCGCTTCTGATCGTCACCCTGATGCATGCCGACCTCGGCGTTGCCATGCTGACTGCCATTCTGACCGGTGCCTGCATCGGTTTCCTGCCGTTCAATATGAACCCGGCGAAGATCTTTATGGGCGACACGGGCGCGCTGTTCCTCGGATACATGCTCTCGATTCTGTCGATCATCGGTGTGTTCAAGACAACAGCGGTTGTCTCGTTCCTCATTCCCATCATCATCTTCGGGTATCCGCTGTTCGATACGGTATTCGCATTTTCGCGCCGCATTCTGCAGGGACGCTCGCCGTTCTCCGCAGACCGCGGTCATTTGCATCACCGCATCATCGACATGGGCTTCAACGTCCGTCAGTCGGTCTCGATTTTGTACTGCATCTGCTCCATCCTCGGCATTCTTGCCATCATGCTGACAGAGCAGCGCACCGCCGCATCGCTTGTCATTCTTGTTGTTGCGCTGATCATCGGCCTGTTCAACTATGCCCTCATCAAGAACAAAAATACCCGAACACTGACAGGTCTGCAGCAGACCATGGAATTTGACCGCATCGTGATCCCTGATGAAAAGGGAGCAAAATCATCTGACGGTGCAGAAGAATCCGTACCGTCCGACGGTAAGTCAGACACAGAGACGCCCGATAAACCAGAATAACAAAACCGGCGCAGAAATCCGACAACCGTCCGACTTCTGCGCTGTTTTCCACTTATCCGATCTTTGTTATATTCACACCGAAAGGAGGCATCCCGCATGAAGAAAAAGAGCACCGGTTTCCGCATTCGTTCGCCGCTGCAGGACAATATCCTGTCGCTGTCAGCCATTCTTTCGCTGATCGCGCTGACGTTGGCAGCGGTTGCTGGCGTGTTCTGGCTGCTCGCCCGCGCGGGCATCATCTCCCCTGATTGGATGATGTTTGATCCGCAGACGGAACAGACCGAAACGGCTGTCGTTGACGGCGGCCTGTTTGATGTTCTCCGGCCGACCGAAGACGAAGCACCGCCCCCCGCACAGGAAATCGTCCGTTTTTCCGGTTCCTTTTCCACACTGCGTGCTCTCCTGTCCGATCTTGATACACCGGATCAATACAATACGCTGTTCCGCACCACGCTGTACAGCGGACATACCCCCGCCTCCAGCACCATCCGCGTATACCGCGCCCGCGACGCATTCCGCATCAACCGTCACCCGCCGGGTACGACAACCGCCGGAACACCGCAGGAAACATATATCTGCGACGGAACCGCGGTCATGTATCAGAATCTGCGCACCGCAGAAACAGCAGTTTTTCCGATCAGCCCATCGTTTTCCGTAGAGGCGCTTGCCGGTATCCCGTCCATAGCCTCGTTCAATGCCATTCCTGAGGAACAGATCCTGCACGCATCCTACACGGAGCAGGACGGCGAGATCGTCTATTATGTTCTGTACACAACACCGACAGCAGCGGACGCCTCGATCGTCCATGAGGTGCTGATCTCCGCAATATCCGAGCTCGTTCTGCAGTGCCGCACCTATATGTGTGCCCCCAATGACGATCCGATGACCGTGATACACAATGAGGATGCACTGCTCTACGCCTCGGAGCTGATTTCCTTTGCGCGGTTGTCCGACCGTGAACAGCAGGTGCTTTTCACCCTGCCCGACCAGCCGTAAGTCATTGCCTCATTAAGACAACAGAAGATACCCGATCAGCAGAAGTGCCAGATCTCCATCATCCCATGTATTCCGGTCAAACAGCCCGCCGCGGTCAAGATGCCCCCAGAGCAGCACAAGCGCCGTGCCGAGCAGCAGCAGTGTCTCCTCCTCCGTTCCCGTCTTTCCGATCAGAAGATCATAAAGCGCCCCCGGCAACGTGGACTTCTGCGGCACACGGGACACATCCGATGCGCCCTCCGCCTGCTCCGGTGCCTCCATGTCAGGCGCATGCTCCGTCATAACAGACGGCACATGTTCCGACGGCAGCATTTCCTGCACCTGTCCGATGCTGTTTCTCTCCCGCAGAAACTCCCCGTGGTAGTCCTGCGGAACAATGATCGGCATACCGCCGGACATACCTGGCTGTGCCGCTGTGAGGGGTACGGCGGAACGGCTGCCCGACGGAACATTTTTGGTATACATGCCGACACCTCCCTCAGTTTCCGCCGCGCAGAACGGTGTCTGCCAGCTCCGCTAACTGCAACAGCTTCATCATCTGCTCCACGCGCGCCTGTTTTTCCTCACCGAGATATGGCTTGAGTGCCCGCAGCAGTGCCGCATGACGTCCGCTCATGCCGTGCGCAGTACCGGCACGCGGTACAGGTCGGCTGTCTTCCGCCGCCGTCACAGACCGCTCAACGTCATCTTCCTGTGCCGCAGATGTTGATTCTGTCTGAGGGGCACCGCCAAGTCCGCCGAGCAAACCGGACAGCGCACCGGATGACGCCAGTGACTGCGCCATGCCGGCCAGCTGCCCGAGCCGTTCGGGATCGGACAGAAGCGCGTTCAGCTTCTGCCCAAGCTCCCCATCCTGCATCATTTCCGTTTCCTGTTCCATAGTTCCCCTCCGCTACTGATCTTTTTTCTTTTCCAGCTGTCCTGCGATTGCCGCCATCTGCTCCGGCGGAATCTGCGCAAGCAGACGCTGCAGATCCTCCGGACGCACCGATGCCAGTTTTTTCCGGATCGCATCGGCATCACGCGTCAGCCGTTGTACACGGCGTGCGTCCATGCCGGAGGCCTCCGCTACAGCGCGTACCGCATCACACAGCGCCGCATCCTCCATTCCGAGAATGTCCGATACCTGCCGCTCGGTTTTCGCACGGTCAGGCATTTCATTATATGTGTGCTTCATAATAATAACCACGGCTTTCATTTACGAAAGCCTACCTTTCTTGGGGAATTGTGGTTGATTTTTCGCAGCAAAATCGTTGATGAATATCAACGGAAGCCACCAAACCCGCGTGATTCATTGATTTTTCACGCTGCCATCTCCTTCCCCTTTTGTTTGTATTGTATGCAAGCATCCCCCGCGATGTTCCAAATCCAAGAAAGATTTCCAATGACAGGAGCCCAATCCATGAAACTGCTTGTTTTCTCCGATTCCCATGGCAGGACAGAGCCGATGGCCTCGATTTTAGCCGCTCACGCTGATACCGCCGATGCCGTTCTGCACCTCGGCGACGGTGCGGCAGAGGTTCTGACCCTGCGCGCACGCTATCCCGGTCTTCCTTTTTATGCGGTCATGGGCAACTGTGACAGCGCCTCATATTCGGACTTCGGCATCACGGACGACCGCCTTCTGACCGTCGGTGATCACACACTTTATTTTTGCCACGGCGACCGATTCGGGGTCGGCGGCGGCACCGCTGCCCTTGCGGCATATGCTGCGTATCGCGGCGCAGACATCGTTCTGTTCGGTCATACGCATGTGGCACAGGAGGTCTATCTGCCCGACGGCGCCGACGCAAAGCATCCCCGTCCGATGTTTATTCTCTCCCCGGGTTCCGTTTCCCGCCCGCGCGACAGCACGCAGCCGTCCTTCGGCATTCTCGATATCACCGACCGCGGTGTCTTGTTTTCCGTCGGACGCGTCGGCGATACCCGCACCTGCATCTGACAGAGAGGAGTTCGATCATGATTGCCTTTACACCCCCTCGAAGGCTGCGCTCTGCTATGCTCTTTTCCGTTTCCTGCGGTGCGGCAGGCCTGCTCTTATACGCCATGTCCTCGTACATCGGACACAGATTTATCCTCCTGCCGATCGCTTCCGCCGCCTTCGTCATCCTCGGTCTGTGGTTTCTTCATCGGTTTGCGCTGGTCTCGTACCGTTATGAGATCCGCCGGGGCGTTTTATGTGTCATCCGCTGTCTTCACAGACAACAGCGCACGGTTTATACGCTTGATCTGAAAACCGCGTTTTCGGTGGTCAGTGAACAAGATCATACGAACCGTCCAAAGGAACGTCCGCGCCGCGTCCACAACTTCGTCTGTACCTGGCCGACGGAGCATGCAGTGCGCCTTTATTACCGCGATGCGGGCGTTGTGTGCGCGGTGATCCTGGAAGATAATCCCGCATTTTTTTCATCGGTGCGTGCCTGCTTTCCACAGCAGATGTCTGATGACAACTTATAATATATACGCCGGACTGCTGCGATTCTTGCAGCAGTCCCATTTTTGTTTTCCATATGAAATTCAACTGCATGCATAAAACGCGGCTTTTTCCGGTATCATGATATTAAAGAAACGAACAAGGAGATGATTTACCTGACTCCATATACCAACGCCGCTGCCCGTGCATTATCGCTGGCTGTTACCGCATCGGAAATGCTTGATGACGGATATATCGGCTCCGGGCATCTGCTGCTTGGGCTCCTCTCTGCCGTCTCGGACGACAACACCCCATGCATTGCGGCAAAGCTTCTCTCCGCACGCGGCGTCACATCCCATACGACCGCATCGCTGCTCGGTCTGCAAACAGTGCCGCATCCGCCCGACAGTACAGCCGAGTGCGATACCATACGCGCATCGGCAGAACCGTATTTTTCACCGGTGTTCAGCCGTATCCTTGCACGCGCACAAACTGAAAGTGAACGCTTCCGGCTTGAAACATCTGCGCACGGTACGGTCGTCGGCACGGAGCATCTGTTATATGCACTGTTATGCGAAACCGACGCCGCCGCGCATCGACTGCTGGCGGAACAGAATCTGCCGCTGCACGAGCTGTACGGCGATGTGCTGACGTTTTTGTCCGCTGTTGCAGCGGAGGAAGCGATTTTCTCCGGGACGGGTCAGACCGATATAACAGACGCAGATATCAAAACCGCAGTATCCCCATCAAACGGCGAGCGTATCTCCGATGGCGGGAAAACGGCAGACGATGCACTTCCCTCATACCTGACCGACATGACCGCGGAAGCAGCCGCCGGACGGTATGACGCTGTCGTCGGTCGGGAGTATGAGGAGGAAGCCGTTCTGCGCATTCTTCTGCACCGCCACAAAAACAATCCCTGTCTGCTCGGAGAAGCCGGCGTCGGAAAAACCGCGGTGGTCGAAGGAATTGCCGCCCGCATTGTGCGCGGGGATGTTCCCA
Source organism: Clostridia bacterium (assembly GCA_017455975.1). Classification (GTDB taxonomy): domain Bacteria; phylum Bacillota; class Clostridia; order Oscillospirales; family CAG-272; genus RGIG3925. The sequence goes on from JAFTLK010000124.1 coordinate 10,062, forward strand.
TTCCTCTGCGAAAAGCAAAAATCTACGCACTTGATCTCGGCGCGATGCTTGCGGGCGCGAAATACCGCGGCGATTTTGAGGAACGGCTGAAACGCGTTCTGCGGTTTGTCAGCGCAAAGGAGAGCCATGCGATTCTGTTTTTGGATGAGGTGCATATGCTGATGGGTGCCGGTGCGGCGGAAGGGAGTGTTGACGCAGCAAATTTGCTCAAGCCCGCACTCTCACGCGGTGCGGTTCGCATCATCGGTGCAACCACACGTGCTGAATACGACAAAACGATCGCCCGCGACGGCGCAATGAGCCGCAGATTCCAGGCAGTATCCGTTGAGGAGCCGGATGCGGACCGTGCCTTCCGTATGCTGTGTGCGCTCCGTCCGAAGCTGGAGCAATACCATGATGTCCGCATATCCGATGAAGCCCTGCATGCCGCTGTCTCGGTATCAGTTCGCTGTCTTCCGGAATTTTTTCTGCCGGACAAGGCCATTGACCTGCTCGATGATGCCTGTGCGGCCGCACGGACGCAGAGGCAGGCGGGTGCAGTACCTCTCACGGACACAGATCCGACTGTGCGTCGGGATATGGCACTGCTGTCCGGAGATCTTTCCGCCGCAGAAAGCGCAATGACCGCAGTCAATTCATCACCCGCGCCGATCCAGGGTCCGTCCGTCACAGCCTCGGACATTCGCCTTGCAGCCGAAAGGCGCACCGGGATCGTACTCGATGACGATACAGAGCGGATTTGGGATCCGGACACATTTGCGGCATCTCTGAAATGTGAAATTTTCGGACAGGAAGCGGCAATTACAGCATTGACATCCGCTCTGTCACGCTTGCGCACCGGTCTTCGGGCGGACGAACGCCCGCGTGCATCGTTTTTGTTCTGGGGGCCGCAGGGCGTCGGTAAAACCGCACTGTGTGAACGGCTTTCCGACAGGCTCCCCGGCGGGCGCAGACCGCTTTTGCATTTTGATATGTCAGAATATCGGGAAGCGCATACCGTATCGCGTCTGATCGGTGCACCGCCCGGTTATATCGGCCACGACGACGGCGGGATTCTGACGCAGGCTGTCCGCCATCGTCCGCACGCACTTCTGCATATTGACAATATTGATCATGCACATCCCGATGTCAGACAGCTGTTATCCGCCATATTGGACAGTGGTATGCTGACCGACAGCCGCGGTACCGCTGTCAGCTTCCGCAATACCGTCATCATTATGACTGCCGATACACCCGCACAGCATCCGCTCGGCTTCGGGACGGCCGGTGATGATGCAGTACTTTCCGGAACGCTGTCAGCACAACTCTCCCCGGAATTTTTGTCTCACTTCGATGCGCTGATCCGTTTTTCGCCCCTCTCCGATGATGCCCGCACCGCGATTGTCAAGCGGTATATTGCCGCTCTGTCCGAGCGCCTTGGGACACGGGGTATCACCGTTGACGCAGATGACAGCATCATCGAACTGCTTCTTCGCAGAACCCCTGCGTCCCTCGGTGCACACGGCCTTCTCCGTGCTTCATCCGAAGCGATAGAAACGCCGATTGCCGAAGCGATGCAGAACGTCACCACGGATGCTGCCTCGATCCTTATACTGACCGCAGACGGCAATCGTGTCAGGCTTGATTTTCGCAATTGAACGGAATACGGGTGTCCAGGCAGTTTTGCATTGTCCCGGACACCCGTCATTTATTGTGTTATGGAGATTGGTGGTTTTCGTTTTCCGTGCGGCAGAAGCGACAGCACATCCGCCCCGATGCCGCCAAGTGCGATCAGCGCCGCAAGATAAACCGCACCTCCGGCAGCGATCGAGACAAGCGTGCATAACTGTGCGGGCAGATACTGCAGCAGCATTCCGTATGCCGCACGTGCCGTCAGTGCACAGAACACCGCCGCAAGTCCTGGCTTACACAGCATAACACCGAGCGGAAGCTGCGCACGCGTCACACGCAGGACAAAATACAGATTGCAAACCGCCATTGCGGCATAACAGAGCACGGTCGACAGCGGAATACCAAGCATGCCGACTTCAGGCTGTCCGGTCAGCAGCCAGCTTGCTCCGAGCTTTACCGCCGCACCGATCAGAATACTGCACAGCGGCGCGCGCGCCGCATCCAATGCCTGCAATATGGCATTGGACATTGCAAGCAGGGATAAGAACAGCACAGCAAGCGCAAGCACAGAGAGCATCGGCGCGCCTGTCCGTGCCAGATCTGCACGGTAAAAAAGCCTCAATATCGGCTCCGCCATGATGCTCATTCCGGCTGCACACGGCATGGCGATCATTACTGTCAGTGAAAGAGACGCGCGGACAATCGCATGGCAGCGTTCCCGCTGTTCCCCGACGGATGAAATCACCGGAATCAGCGCGGTCGTCATCGGGTAGATCAGGATCGGCGGCAGATTGAACATCGGTACAGCGAGCGCCGTATAGCTGCCGTAAAGCCGTAGTGCTTCGGCGTGCGCCACGCCCGTCGCGCACAGCCGACGGATGACGATCATCGAGTCGAGCATATCCGTAAGCGACATAACCGATGCAGACAGCGTCACAGGAAGTGCAATCCGCCAGAGAGCACCGATGAGCGGTGTTTTTTGCAATGCGATTCTGCTCCCCGAGCAGATGCCGTATCGCCGCGTGACAATCGGATGCGAGAGCAGCATAACCACCATTCCGGCAAAGCATCCGACCGACAGCCCCGCAACACCGTAAGCCGCGGCTGTATGGATCGGTGCGCCCGCACGCAATGCATATCCTGCGAAATACAGCCCGCAGAGCAGCTTTCCGAGCGCTTCCGCCGCCTGTGCAAGTGCTGTCGGTGTCTGACATCCAAGCCCCTGATACCAACCGCGCAGAGCCGATGCGATGCAGATACAAAACAGCGCCGGTGCCAGCGCTGCGATCGACGGTGCTGCCTGCGGAACGTGCTGCAATGACGCAAATACCGGTGCGCCGAAATACATACAGACAGCACCGAGCGTACCGAGCACAAGGAACGCACAGAATGTGACATTGCGCACACGACGCAGTTGTGCCGCACGCAGATGCGGCTCACCCTCTCCGGCATACCGTGCGGTCAGAATTGCTGCCGCCACCGGAAGTCCTGCTGTGGAGATCATATAAAACCATTTATAGACAGCATAGGCCAGATTGAAATATGCCATACCGGTATCGCCGAGCGTGTTGGTCAGCGGCACCTTCAGGAACAGTCCGCAGAACTTGACAAACAGATTCGACACGGTCAAAACCGCAACACCGAAAACAAACCGACCATCCCTGCCGTGTTCCGAACGCATAAAAAATCCTCCGCGATCCCGAGTGAAGTTATCTTTTCACATCCGACCGCGGAGGTCCTGTTCGGAAACTCAATCAAAGTAATGCTTGACTGTTTCCCGCATTCTGTGCTTGACCATTTCGATGTCAAGCGTTGTATACTGTCCGTCTTCGTATAGAATCTTACCGTCGACCATCGTCATAACGACATCCTGTGCGACCGCGCTGTGCAGAACGGCTGTCGCCGGGGTGTAGCACGGAATGTTGTTGACAGCGTCAAGATCAAGCATAATCAGATCGGCACGCGCACCGGTTCTGAGGATACCGCAGTCCGCTCTGCCCTGTGCCGCCGCACCGTTGACCGTTCCGAGCGGGATGAAATCGGATGCCTTCATCGCATCACAGACCCGGTCGGTACCCTTCTGCAGCAGTGCCGCCATGTTCATCTCACGAAGCACATCGAGGCGGTTGTTGGATGCCACGCCGTCCGTACCAAGTACAACCTTGACGCCGGCTTTGTGCATCTTGAGGAGCGGCATGACACCGGAGCCGAGCTTCAGGTTGGAGGTCGGATTGTGCGCCGCAAAGACACCCCGCTCCGCCATCAGCGCGATATCTTCATCGGATACCCACACACAGTGTGCCGCAATCGTCGGAACATCGAACACACCGAGATCGTTAAAATGCTGTGCCGGGGTCTTGCCGTGCCGCGCGATACATTCGTTGTGCTCCGATTCCGTCTCGGACATGTGGACATGCATATGAAGACCGTATTCCTTTGCCGCCTCTGCCACATAACGGATGGCATTGGGCTGGGTCGTGTACTCTGCATGTACGGACATATCCATCTTTATGCGGCCGTCAAAGGAATTATGATACTGTCCGTACAGCGCCATCGCTTCCTTGTAGCGGACATCGGTTTCGGGTGTTTCGTCGGGGTTGAAGCAGGTGATGCAGCGGGCGATGTTCGCCTTCATGCCGGTCTCTGCCACCGCGCGGATCGTATCCTCGCAGAAGAAATACATATCGGAGAACGACACGATACCGGCACGGAGCATTTCCGCCGCCGCCAGCATCGATGCATTGTAAACAGCCTCCGAGGTCAGTCTGTCCTCTGCCGGGAAAATGCGGGTATTGAGCCATGCCTGCAGCGGGAGATCCTCGCCGTAGCCGCGGAACAGCGTCATCGCGGTATGCGCATGGCAATTGTAAAGGCCGGGCATCAGGAGCTTGTTTTTGCCGTCGATTTCACGGTCAAAGATGCCTGCGGGACGGGCATCGAAAATCCCGGCAATGCGGTTGTCCTCGACGAGCACATAGCGGTGCTTGTGCGCATCTCCGTTTTCGTTGAGTGTCGTAATATCACAAAAGAGCTGTCTCATGTTCATTCTCCATTCTGTTAAAGTTTGCGGATGACCGCATCGATCAGTGCTGAAAATCTGCCGGTTGCTTTGGCAGAAGTATCGAGAACCTCCTCCTCGGTCATCGGTGCACCGGTCACGCCTGCCGCGAAGTTAGTCACGCAGGAAATACCGAGCACCTTCATGCCGCAGTGCGCTGCCGCAATGATTTCGGGCACCGTCGACATACCGACCACATCCGCACCGAGCAGACGCAGCGCGCGGATTTCCGCCGGTGTTTCAAACTGCGGACCCGCCATGTAGGCATAGATGCCTTCCTTCAGCGTCATGCCAAGGTCTTCAGCACAGCTGTGCGCCAATGCACGGACACCGTCATCATACACCGCCTGCAGGTCAAAGAAGCGTTCACCGAAGGCAGGTTCGTTTCTGCCGCGCACAGGAGAATCGGCACAGAGCTTAATGTGATCGGTCAGAAGCACAAGGTCACCCGGTTCCAGTGTGTCGGTATTGATGCCGCCGGCAGCGTTGGTAATGATCATCGTACCAATGCCGAGCAGATGACAGACATTCACGGGATATGCCGTCTGCCACATCTCCCAGCCTTCATAATAATGGAAGCGTCCGTTGAAGAACATCACGGTTTTCTCCCCGACACGTCCGATCACAAGCTCGCCCTTCTGATAGGAAACGGTCGAGGTCGGGAAATTGGGAATCTCGCGGTACGGCAGGTGAATTTTGTCCGTGACGCAGTCGGATGCGGCATAGGCACCGAGACCCGAGCCGAGAATCACGGCGAGTGCGGGTTTGTCGAGTCCGGCTTCGCGGATCGCCGCGGAAATCGCATCAGCAGATGCTTTGAACATCTGCATATTCGGTGTTGTAAGCATGGTTTTCTTCTCCTTATCTCTGTCCGATGAACTCACGGAACACGCTGTCATCGGGAATGTCATCGGGCGGAAGAATGTCAATGTGCGACAGTCTTGCAAGCAGCGAATCGGCATATGCACGGTGCACGCTGTCCCGGGGCAAACCGGACAGCACCGCCTCTGCCATCGGTCGGATCACACCGACCTCATATGCCATGGACGAGTCAATGCGGATATCGGCACAGTCCAGATACGGGTAGATGTTGGCGTCCTCATTGGCACAGACATCCTCCCACATCGAAAGTGTCATTTCCGCATCGGAATTGCGTGTTCTTGCATCACGTACCAACCGCCGAAGAAGCCGCAGTTCACGTGCTGTGAGATCACCTGCGGGTGTCGGAACCGACAGCTCCGGCAGGATCGCAATGCTGCGAGTCATCTCATGCGGCAGATGCATACGCACCTCGGGATACATCGCCTGAATGCCCTCAAGCAGAATCACATCGTTTTCGCGCGGTTCATACAGGCAGACACCGCCGCGGCAGCCGGTCTTGAAATCAAACAGCGGCAGCTCACACCTCTCCTCCGCAATCAGGCTGTCCAGACAGCGTGTCAGCGTCTCCATATCCAGCGCCGCGACTGTATCGTAGTCGACACGTCCGGAGGGCAGAATCGGCAGACACGCACGGTTTTTGAAGAAATCGTCAAAGGAGACGGGGAATACACAGCGTCCGGCGGCTTCCAGTGCGGAGGTCAGCAAACGTGCGGTCGTTGTTTTGCCCGAGCACGTCGGGCCTGTGACGGTGATGATCTGCAGGTGGGGGACAGAAAGAAGTGTATTTACGGCATCGATGATCTGTGCGGTATACCGTGCTTCACAGCTGCCAATATAATCAGCAATAGAATTCGGTCGGTTTTGTTCCATAGCGGTCTCCTTTCCGGTTGTATTTCAAGTGGTGTATTTATCCACAATACAGGGTGGATCAAAAAATACAGAGATCGGCGGGAGCAAGCCCCCGCCCTACGACAGAGATACCATCGGCATCATAACCGTCCAAGGGAAGCTCATCTTACAGACGGATCGTTTTCAAAAAAACGTCTGATCTTCTCTGCCGACGCAGTATCCGCTGTAGTCGGTGCATCCGCACGCAGATATTCATACGGATACTTCGGGGAGAAAATACGGTCGATGTGCGCGCGGTCGGCCGATACGAGCTTGGTAACGGCACCTGCACCGACGGCAAAGACCGAGTGCAGCTCCTCCATCATCAGAATGTTGTAAAGTCCCTCCGTGCCCGGCAGGCAGAAGCCGACGTTTTCAAAATTGCCGACAGTGTTCTTCTGGCGGTAGAGATAGTACGGCAGATATCCTGCATTGGTGACAGACACATGTGAGTATTCCACACTTTTACCCGTTTCGCCGCCGGTACGGGAATAGACATCGGTTCCCTCGCGCAGAATCTCCGCCGCCTTCTTGACACAGAAGGTATGCACGGTGATGTTATCCGGACGCAGCTCCAGAATCCGGTCGACCGAGCGGGAAAAGCTCTGGAACGACTCCTCCGGCAGACCGGCAATCAGGTCGGTATTGATATGCGGAATGCCGGATGCACGCGCGATGTCATACGCACGCAGAAATTCCTCTGCGGTATGACGGCGGCCGATGGCGGCAAGGATCTCATCGTTGAGTGTCTGCGGATTGATGGAAACACGTGTCACACCATAGGTTTTTGCAATCTCAAATTTCTTCTTTGTAATGGTATCCGGCCGTCCTGCTTCGAGCGTAAATTCTTCGAGAGATGCCACATCGACATTGCGTGCGACCGCGGACAGAAGGATTTCCAGCTGTGTTTCATTGAGCGTCGTCGGTGTGCCGCCGCCGATGTAGACCGTGACCACACGCTTGCCGTTCTCGCGGATGATGCGAAACGTCTCATCGATCTCGCGGCACAGCTTGACCAGATAATCAGGGATCAATGCCAGCAGCTTCGGTGAAGTATATGAAACAAACGAGCAGTAGGCACAGCGCGTCGGACAGAATGGAATGGAAATGTACACCGAGCATGTGTCGGGTGTAGTACGGTCGGCAAGTGTTTTTTCAAACACTGCTACATCTGCCGCAAGCGTCGCCTTTTTCGGGTTGACCAGCATTTCCTCGCGCAGAATGGCCTTGACCGCTTCCGCATCGAAGCCCTTTTTGAGATAGTCCATAGCGAGCTTTGCCGGACGTACACCGGTCAGAATGCCCCAGACCGGACGGTACTGCAAAAGCAGCTCGCCGGCATCGAAAAAGCACTTGCCGATGACGATCTTCGCGGTTTTCTCTTTTGAGTGCAGTGCACTGTAGCGCTGTTCATGGTGTGCGGATGCCTCCTGCCCGCCGTGGCGCAGGATTACAAACGCGCGGATGCCGACGTCGCGGGAATCCTCCCCCTCAAGCATCGGCTCCGTTTTCACATACGCCGATGTCGATTCGGGCGTTTCCACCTCATCCTCGGCGAATTTGACACCGGGGAACAGCATCATGCAGAGCGTCTGCACATAATATTGATTGATGTTTCCGTCAATGCGTAATTTCATAGCGATTCTTCGACGGTACTCCTTTGATTTTATTTCTTTCTTAATACATCGCTTTCCAGCATGACTGTCACAGGACCGTCATTGACAAGCGCGATCTGCATATCCTCACCGAAGGATCCCGTTCCGACGGGAATGTCCTGCGCGCGCAGAAGTGACACGAAATGCTCATACAGTGCATTCGCCCTCTCAGGTGCTTCGGCATCGAGAAAATCGGGGCGATTGCCGTGCGCATAGTTGGCACACAGCGTAAACTGTGAGACGACAAGCAGCGATCCGCCGATGTCACGCACCGACTTGTTCATCTTGCCGTTTTCATCTGCAAAGACACGGAATTTCGCGATCTTCTCGGCAAGCAGACGTGCGTCTTCCTCGTCGTCTCCCCGTTTGACACCGAGGAGGATCAGAAATCCGCGGTCGATCTTCGATAACTCCACTCCGTCAACGGAAACGGAGGCGGAGGTAACTCTCTGTAATAATGCTTTCATGGATGGTTCCTCATATTGTTGTATTCATGCGCATGCTGCGGATCAGCGCGCCCTCATAGTCGCAGGCATCGGCCAGCGTCTGGATATGCAGGTAACAAAGTCCATACGGCGCGGGCTTGCGCATCGGGCATACCTGCATCGGCTTGCCGTTTTCGGTCACGGTACAGTTTCCGCGCTCTGTGTCGAACGTAAAGGTAATTTCTGTCCAGCCATTTGAGGCGGTTTTTGTCACATCGATGACAAACGGTGCTTCCTCCCCGACCGTCTCGTCACAGGCATTGTACCAGTGATCGCACAGACAGATGCGGACACCGGATGACAGTACCCGCAGGGAAACGGTGACCGTTCCTCTTGCTGCCGCCGGGAAATTCCAGACCATACCCTGTTTTTGATACGCCAGCCGCGGATCATCCGTGCGGCAGATCTGCAGCACTTCTCTGAAATCACCGTCGGGTGACGGAACAAGCAGCGCGCCATTCGTGCGGTTATATGCACAGTGACCGGAAAAACCGCGGTAGTTGCCGAGGTTGGATTTCACAAACATATGTGTCGAGACATTTTCAAGTCCGAAGCGGAAGGTTTCCTCCCGTTCGGTTTCGTATAGCCAGTCAAGATCGAGCAGCACCACCTTGCGTGCGGACACATTCTGTCCGAAGCATACAAGGATCTTGTTGTAAGGCAGCTCTAATATCTCCGCCTGATGGACACTCTTGTCGCGCGAATCGACACCGCCGACCGAGCGGAAATCCGCACGGTTCCGCAGACCGTTCAAATAAAGCTCACGAAAGCCTGTCCACGTGTTTCCGTCATCGTCGGTGATGGCCAGATGGTTGGCATCACGGTTTGTGAATACATCCTCCCACTTGCCATGCACTTCCCCGTCATTGAGCGCGGGGAAATCATCCTTGTGGTCAAGCTCCGGCATCGGCTGGGTATTGCACCAGAAGAATAAAATCCGACCGTCGGACAGCTTTTTGAGGATCGGCATCGTAATGGTTCCGTGGAAGACCGTCGGACATGGTCCTGTCCATGTATCGCCGCGATCGGCGGAGCGATATTCATAATGGAAATCCTGCGAGGTGCGGACATGCATCAGCAAACTTCCGTCGGACAATGCCGCCACGCTCGGCTCACAGGAATCCTGCTGCCAGCGTGCGCTTCCGTGCGGCGGCTTGATTTCATGGCGCGGTGCGGTTTTCTCAATGACATGCACCGCCCATGTTTCTCCGTCATCATCCGAAGTACAGACCACGGGATGCGTGATACCCGCACCGTCACCGCTCTGACCAAGGATCAGCCAGCGACCGATCTCCGGATAATACTGCGGCGTTTTCAGAATGTGGATGACCGTGTCAGAGATCTTGATCCAGCGGTTGTCAACGCCGTCATAGCCTGTATCGTTCAGCACCGCCCATGTCCCGCCTACACCGTATGGATTGATCCATCCGCGGCGGTATTCGCTCGGGTATGCGTCAATGTATCGGCCGGTTTCCGGGTTGCATCCGGCAACACCGAGCACGCGTTCATCGGTGACGACCACCGTCTTCCACGAAAGACCGCTGTCACGGGACGCAATATAGACAAGCTGCCCTGCATCGTCCGGTTCTTTTTTTCCGGTCACACCGTAAATACGGATCTCCCCGTCCCGGGTGACGCAGACGGAACGGCTTGCATCCGACGGCGGAACTGCGACGGTCTGCGGGGCATATACCGCACGCAGAAGCGCCACTTCCCCGGGTGTCAGACGGTTCTGTATGGTCTGCAGATAGGAATACACGGCAATCTCCTCCTGTTTTTGGTGTTAAGAACGTGTCACACGGATGACATCCCGGATGGAACGCAGTCTTGCCTGAATGGAATACAGGTGTTCCAGATTCTTACAGCCGATGGTCATCGTGATGTTGACCTCCGATTCATTTTTGTTCTGGGAATTCATCTGCAGAATGGAAACGCGCATATCTGCCAGCGCCATTGTGATCTCTGCAATCAGTACATACGAATTGACAGCGGTGATGTGCAGTACTGCCTCAAAGGTACGGTTCTGCTGTCCGGCGACATATTCATCGACCCACTGCGCCTCCTTGAAGCGGGTCTCATCTTCACCGGAGGCGCGCTTCTGTGCAATGTTGATACAATCCGCCTTGTGGACGGAAATGCCGAAGCCCTTGGTGACAAACGCAATGAGCTTATCCCCGGGCAAAGGATTACAGCACTTTGCATATTTCACCTGACAGCCGTCGACGCCGTCGACAATGACAGACCCGGTGAAATGCTTTGCATGATGCACCTTTGGTGCCAACTGCACCTGCGAGACATCGCGCAGCGGCTCCTGCACCGGTTCCGGAGCTACGACTGCGTCAAACGCATCGCGCAGCTTGCCGGCGATCTTGGATACGGAAAGTCCGCCGTAGCCGATGGTGTTGTATAGGTCATCCACCTCATGCAGCCCCAGACGCTTTGCAAGGTTCGTCATGATGGTGTTATACTGTGCTTCTGTATAGGAAATGCCGTAATGCTTCAGCTCGCGGTCAAGCTCTGCACGGCCGACGGTGATATTCTCCGCACGCTTTTCCTTTTTGAACCATTGGCGGATCTTATTCTTGGCCTCGGACGTCTTGACGATCTTCAGCCAGTCGCGGGACGGACCGCGGGATTGTCCGGAGGTGATGATCTCGACAATTTCGCCGTTCTGCAGAACACGGTCGATCGGAACGATCATACCGTTGATCTTGCCGCCGATCATCTTATTGCCGACCTGCGAGTGAATGTTGTACGCAAAGTCGATGACGGTCGAGCCCTGCGGCAGTGCAATGACGTCGCCCTTCGGTGTAAAGACGAAGGTTTCGTCCTGGAAGATATCGATTTTCAGTGCGCGCATGAACTCATCCGGGTCATGCGTGTCCTCTTCCGTTTCGACAAGGTTTGCGACCCACTCAAGCTTCTTGTCAATGTCGCCGCCCGATTCCTCGCCGGACTTGTACTTCCAGTGCGCGGCGATACCGTATTCGGCGATATGGTGCATATCCCATGTGCGGATCTGCACTTCAAACGGGATACCGTCGCGTCCGATGACTGTGGTATGCAGAGAACGGTAA
>JAFTLK010000125.1 GCA_017455975.1 Clostridia bacterium
CCTTGATCCGCTCTGCCGTTTCATCGGGTGACAGCTCCGTCGTGTCAATTTTCAGATAATTGTCCCACGTTATCTCACCGTCATAGCTTTCACACCGATACTGTGCATCATCCCGCAAAAGGCGCTGTTCAGATGCGGCAAGATCGCGCTTGGAGGCTTTGTTCGCAAGACGGTTCTCGGTGCGGTTGCGCTCCAGCCTGACCGACTGCGGCGCCACCAGCTCGACATAATAAACCTCTGCCCCGGCATCACGGAAGATATCCGAAATGTGTGAAACATAGTCCCACTCCGCAGGCACATCAAATGCCATCATGAAGGTGAATATCAGCCCATAATTGCCGGACTTTGCGTAATTGCGGAAAATCACCTCACGCAATTCGCCGACAACATCGCCGCGATGCCCGCCGAAGATGTCGATCACAGGCTCGATCATCATATGATTATGGAACAGATGAAAATCGGTGATCCGGCACAATGCCTGTCCAACCGTCATTTTTCCGACGGCACAATTACCGATCAAAATCAGAAATTTCAAGATATACACCTCCAATGGAATGAAAACCGCAGTCGGGTCACAAAGATGTGTCTCCGACTGTGGTTTCTTTTCGTTTATGAATGTTTTACAGTCTGCATCCGCTCGGCTTTGCGTTTTTTCGCACCAAGATAATACCCAAGACACATCGCAGGTACATACAGCGCACAGACAATCAGCCATGCCGCAAAAGCGATCCCCGGATGATCCGCCTTGACAAGATCGGTCGCGTAATATGCCGGATCCCCAAGAAGCAGGGTCGCACAGTATGCCATCGATACGCGGGATGCCGGATGGTTATATCCGATCAGAACCGTACCAAAGAAGTACACACCCCATGCCAGTACCGTGCGCAGAACCGCGGACAGCGGCAGAAGTCTCTCTTCCTTTGCGCCCTCGTCCGATGCCATCCGTGAAAACCGCCAGACAAGCACCGCACAGACCACCACGATGTCAATGATGACATACCAGAGATTACGCGCAAGGTCTTCGTGCACATTCATGCGGATGATGTTAACGCAGATCAGATCGACGAGAAATCCGATGTAGACCGCACCGATCAGATTCAGAATACAGAGTCCGGTTTTGCGAAAAAAGTCTGACATCGAAATTTCTCCTCTCTTATTTTTTGGGATTATTCCTCAATCGCAGCTTTCTTTGCGAGGATTTCATGAACAACCTCCGGCGGGAACTTCGGGGTACGGTCGTAGAAGTACAGACCGTTCTGTTCCTGCTCAATGTCGGTCAGCTGCGTGTAGCAGTATGCCGTAATGCACGGATTGTCAAGCAGTGCGTCGGTCAGACCCTTGAGACGGGTGAGGAATTCTTCCTCGGTCTTCGGCGCGTTGCCGTAGCTCCATGCCTTGTCGCCGACAGACCAGCCGATGCCGCCGTACTCGGAGACAAAGGAGACATCCTTCGTGCCGTGAATGTGGATGTACTGGTTTTCCTGCTTGGGCGGCAGACCTTCCTTGAGCGGCTCGTAGTTTTCGCGCAGATGGTCGGGATCCTGATCGTAGTTGTGCTCGTCGACGACCTCGGTCTTGACGTGTGCCCAGCCGGAGCAGTCAATAAACATACGGGTGGGGTCAAATGCCTTTGTCATATCGTAAAGCATCGTGACAAAGCGCTTGTCCTGATCACGCTGGGTTTCGTTGAGCGGACACCAGCCGATGATGGACGGATGGTTGTAGTCGCGCTGCAGAAGCTCCAGCCATTCGGGGAGGAAGCCTGCCCAGCAGGTGGGTTTCGACAGGTCAAGACCCCAGTTGCCGTGCTCGCCCCAGACGATGTAGCCGAGCTTGTCGCAGTGGTAGAGGAAGCGCGGCTCAAAGACCTTCTGGTGCAGTCTCGCGCCGTTGAAGCCCATCGCAAGAGAACGTTCGATATCTGCCTTCAGTTCGTCGTCAGTCGGTGCCGTCCAGATGCCGTCCGGATAGAAGCCCTGGTCGAGCACGAGACGCTGGAAGACAGCTTTGCCATTGAGGATCATTGCACGGCCATTGTAATAAATGTCGCGCAGACCGAAGTAAGACGCAACCGCATCCTCACCAAGCACCATATTGACATCATAGAGGTTGCCCTCGCCGACGTTCCACAGATGCTTTTCCTTCAGGGGAAGTACAAATCTTGCCATCTTGCCGACAACGACACAGCCGACGGAGCCCATGTCCTCGCCCTCAAAGGAAGCGGAGCAGGTCAGCGTCATGCCGTCTGCGTTTTCGCAGAGGACTTCGTAGTAAACCTCGCCGGTTGCGGCAGAGGGGGTTGCCTTAATCGATGCGATGTAGGCGTTCGGAACTTCTTCCATCCAGACCGTCTGCCAGATACCGGTGGTTCTGGTGTAGGAGCAGCCGCGGGAGTAGAAGTCATTGCACTGCTTGCCGACCGGCTGGCAGCCGGAACGCTGGTCATCTTCCGCACAGACGGTGATGATGTTCTTGCCGGAGACGAGCTTATCGGTGACATCGTGGTCAACCGGGGACGAACCGCCGTAGTGTACGCCGCAGGATTTGCCGTTGACATAGACCTCGCAGGCATAGTCGCACGCACCGATGTGGAACAGATAGCGCATACCCTCGGTCTTCTCGATTTCAACTTCGCGCTTGTACCAGACACACGCCATGAAGTCCTTGTATTCCACGCCGGAGAGCTTCGATTCCGGGCAGAACGGAACGGTGATTTCACCGCTCAGGGTTTTGGCCTCGTTGAGCTTTCTTGCACGGCCTGACTTACCGTGGTCGATTTCAAACATCCACTGACCGTTTAAGCAGAGGTAGCTGTCGCGTACAAGCTGGGGACGCGGATATTCCGCGCGCGGGATCATGTTTTCCATAGTTAATATCCTTTCTTTTGTGGGATTTATGATTAACTTCAATATATCATATTTCGGCGATTTTGTCAAGCGTTTTTTCATATTGGATCAGGTGTTTCCAAAATTCCGCGCAGGACGCGAGGCATATCTGTCTCGGATTGCCTCCCATAGCGTCTGAATGCGCTGCGATCAATATAAAAGCTGGCGGTTTCAAGCAGCGCGTAGGGCGGGGGCTTGCTCCCGCCGCTTTGGGCTTATCAACATACTATTTTGTATATCATTTGTATGGATATTTTTCTGACATTTCCATCATCGAATTGTGAGGTGCGGCGGCACCAAGGCACCGCCCTACGCGGATGTTAAAACATCTGCGTATCCCACAGCCATCCACCATTCCTTATCCCCATGCACAATTCCACCTCCGTCATGCGCAAACGCTTCCGAAAATATGCAAAAATCACACGAAACTGCACTTTTTTTCAAAAATTTGTGAATTTTTTTCCATAACATCTTGCAAAATTTCAAGTTTCCATGTATAATATATAGGAAGTCCCGGAAGGCGGCAGGAAAAGCGCCGATCCGGGGATGAAAACAATATTTTATGGAGGACTTTCTATCATGAAAAAGTCATTATCCCTCATTCTTGCCGTCATCATGCTGCTCGGCATGTGCGTCATGACGTCCTGCTCCGGCGGATCCAAGATCGTCGTCGGTACGGGCGCTACCACCGGTACCTATTACGGATACACCCAGGCTGTCGGTAAGGTTCTCGGCGACAAGACCGGTCTTAACCTCAACGTTGTTTCCACCGGCGGTTCCGCTGCCAACCTCAAGGGTCTGCGCGACGGCGACTACAAGATGGCAATCGTTCAGAACGATACCATGATCAACGCTTACAACAACCTCGACCCCGACAACTTCCCCGCAGCAATCACCAACTTCTCCGTTCTCGGTGAAGTCTATTCCGAAGTTATCCAGATCGTTGTCAAGGGCGATCTCAAGGATTCCGTCAAGACGCTCGCTGACCTCAAGGGTATGCGCGTTTCTGTCGGTGACGCAGGCTCCGGCGTTTACAACAACGCAAAGGAACTGTTTGCTATGTACGGCATGGACATCGACAAGGATATCGTTCAGAACAACCTCTCTGTCGGTGACTCCGCAAACGCCATGAAGGACGGCAACCTCGATGCATTCTTCTTCACCTCCGGCGCTCCCACCACCGCTATCACCGAGCTCATCACCGCTATGGACATCTTCCTGCTCTCCCTTGAGGATCAGGTTATGGCTGACTTCATCGCATCCCACAAGATCGACGGTCAGTACGAAGTTTACGGTGTCATGCCCATCACCAACGCACAGTACTCCTGCATCCCCGAAGGCGAAGAAGTCAAGACCATCGGTGTTACCGCTACGTTCGTTGTTTCCAACGATCTGTCCGAAGACGATGTTTACAACATGACCAAGGCTCTTTGGGAAAATATTGATGCCATCGCACAGGGTCACGTCATTGCAAAGTCCATGGACATCAACGCTGCAACCATTACCATCGGTAATGTTCCGGTTCATCCCGGCGCTGCAAAGTACTACGCAGAAGTTTCCGGTCAGTAATCCCGTCCTTTCCGCGTAACAAAACCACAAAAGTCCTCGATACCCCGTGTGTTTTTCGCATGGGGTATCGGTTGATTTTATCGCACGTCCTGTATTCCCAAAATCGTGTAAACTCTCCTATCCTTGCAGCAGCGATTCATGCATCGCCCGGCGGCATCCGCTTGTGCTGTTGCATTTTTCCGCGTAATTCTGCGATCCGTCGATCCGTGAATCACTGCCGCAGTACCCCGGAGCGTTCCAGACGATCCCATTCTTCATCCGTTCTGTCCGATATCCGATCTCACCATTTGATATCGCTTCACCGTACAATCTGTCAATCGGAGGAAATCCATTGAAACTTTCCAAAAAATCCGCAGCTCCCGCAGTCGAAAAGTCGGCGGAGGAGATCATGCGTGAACTTGACCGCGACAGCACCAACCGTCTGCTCACCGGCTGGCGTCAGAAGCTCGTCCGTGTCATCTTCATCGCATATGCCCTGTTCATGCTCATCAATACGCTGCTCATCTCCAATGCAACACCCTATACCAGACTTCCGCTGTTTCTGGGTCTGACCCTTGCCGTCGGTTATCTGAAATATCCGTTCAACAAAAAAGATCAACAGCGTGAAAATTATATTCCGTGGTACGATATTGTCTGCGCAGTCGCTTCTGTTCTGGTTTACGGCTACTATGTCGTCTTCCAGCAGAAGATCATCTTCATGGCAAACGTCATCGGCACGACCGAGATCATCATGGGTATCCTCGGTATTCTCCTGCTTGTTGAGCTTTGCCGCCGCGCCATCGGACTTCCGATCCTTTGCGTCGCCGGTGCATTTGCGGTATACGGTGCTTATTATCTGATTGATGTCAACGCCCGTACCGCGCTCCGTCAGTTTATTTTCAACCTGTTCTACAGCATGGGCACCGGCATTTTCGGCTCCCCGATCTCCGTCTGCTCCTCGTTCATCATCCTGTTTATCATTCTCGGTTCTTTCCTTGAGAAAACCCACATCGGTACGTTCTTTGTCGACCTTGCAAATTCCATCGCAGGCTCGCAGGTCGGCGGTCCGGCTAAGGTCGCCGTTATCTCCTCGGCTCTTGAGGGCATGTACTCCGGTTCCTCCGTTGCCAATACCGTCGGCTCCGGCTCTGTCACCATCCCGACGATGAAGCGCACCGGCTACCGTCCCGAATTTGCAGCGGCTGTTGAGGCAGCCGCTTCCACCGGCGGTCAGATCATGCCGCCGATCATGGGTGCGGCCGCATTCCTGATGTCCGAAATCACCGGCTATCCGTACTTCTCCATTGTCATTGCGGCAATTCTGCCTGCCCTGCTCTACTTCTCCGGCATCTTCATGATGGTCCACTTTGAAGGCAAGCGTCTGGGTCTGCGCGGTCTGCCCAAGGAATCCCTGCCGAACTTCTTTAAGCTGCTCCTCTCCAACGGCTACATGCTTCTGCCGATCGTCGTTCTTGTCGTTTGCATGAACCACTTCACGGCAGGTATGTCCGCATCGTTCGCCATCCTCTTTGCACTGATCGTCGCACTGCTTGACAAGGAAGCGCTGAAGCGTATTTTCACCGGCAAAATGAACGGCGCATACGATATTCTGCTCGCCGTCCTGCCGCTGATCCCGATCGCGGTTCTGCTCCTGCTTTGGAAGATCATTGCCCTGCCGATGGGTCTGTCGATCTTCCTTGCAATGATCTCCGCATTCGGCTGTTCGTTCCTGACCAAGGGCGCAACACTGACCCCCACCGTCGTGCTCGAAGGACTTGAGGGCGGCACGAACAACTCCGTCGGCGTTTCGGCCGCCTGCGGTATCGCAGGTATCATCTCCGGTGTCGTTACGATGACCGCACTTGGCTCGACGCTGATTCAGGTCATTGTTCCACTTGCCGAAAAGGGTACGCTGATCGCACTGTTCCTCACGATGATCTGCTGTATCGTCCTCGGTATGGGTGTCCCGACGACCGCAAACTACGTCATCATGGCAACCATCACCGCACCGATTCTGATCGAAATGGGCATCCCGATGCTTGCGGCGCATATGTTCGTCTTCTACTTCGGTATCGTTGCGGACATTACCCCGCCTGTTGCTCTTGCCGCATATGCCGGTTCTGCGATTGCAAAGTCCAATCCTCTGCAGACCGGTATTCAGGCAACCAAGCTCGCCATCACCGCGTTCATTGTTCCCTACATCTTTGCATACAGCCCGAATATGCTCCTCATCATCGAGGGCTACGAAGCATCTGTCTTTGATGTCATCTCGATCTTCGCAACGTCGATGATCGGTATTTATGCTATCTCCTCCGGTATGGAAGGCTATATGCATCATCACGAAGCCATCTGGCAGAGACTTGTCCTGATCGGTGCCGGTCTGTGTATGATTATCCCGGAACCCATCACCGATATCGTCGGTCTTGTGCTGATTGCCCTCATCATCCTCTTCCAGTATGTCATTGAGCGCAAGAAGTACGAAACCGCCCCGATCACCCCTGCATCCCCCGAAGAATAAAAATCGCAAACCGCCGCGTCCTGTCATCATGACTGCCCGGCGGTTTCATTCTATCTGATTTATGAGGTAAACGACTATGACACAACCAATCCAGGAACTCTTATCAACCAAGCATCCCCTGCGCTTCTCCGAAAACGGAAAATTCCGCATCATGATGATCTCCGACATCCATGGCGGACGCGGCTTTGCAGCGGAGGAAACCCACGACGCTATTGAAGCGCTCGTCGCAGCGGCAAAACCCGATCTTGTCATCATCGCAGGCGACATCTGCGGTCCCGGCTACATCCACGCGGAAACCATAGACGATGTCCGTCACGTGCTCGATTCTGTCACCGCACCGATGGAGCGCCGTCATATCCCGTGGGCACACGTTTTCGGCAACCACGACGACAACTACGGTGTTCCGAACGAAGTCCAGCAGCCGATCTATGAGTCCTATCCATACTGTATCTCCAAAGCCGGACCTGAGGACATCGACGGCACGGGAAACTATTTCCTGCCGGTTTACGCACATGACGGCGGCGATGTCCTGTTCGGTGTCTGGGGTCTTGACTCGCACCATTCGATGCCGGAGTTCTTTGAGGATTACGGTATCCCCTCCGACACAAGGCACTTCCAGTCCTCCCCTGCCGCATCCGGCGACTATGACGGACCACGCGCCTCGCAGATCTTCTGGTATTGGCAGACCTCGCAGATGCTCGAGCAGCACCTCGGACACAAAATTCCCGCCCTTATGTATATGCACATTCCCACGCCCGAGCATGCGCTTGTCACGCTGCATAAGAACCGTCTGCCATTCAAGGGCTATCATCTTGAGGAGGTCGCCTGCCATACACTCAACTCCGGACTGTTCTCCGCCTGTGTCCAGCGCGGTGATGTCAAGGCAATCTTCTGCGGACATGAGCATGAAAACAACTTCTGCTCGGAATACTTCGGCATCAAGCTCGGTTATGACGGCTTTTTGTCCTACCACGCCTGCCACAACGAGGACATCCGCGGCTGCCGTCTGTTTGATATCACAGCCGACAACCCCGCCGACATTCAGACGCAGATCCTCCTCCTGCGCGACGTGACAAAGTAAACATCCCGCATTCGCACATCACGCTGTAGGGACAGGTGTCCCCGACTGTCCTTCCCCTCGCATTATCGACTCATTGTAGGGACAGGCATCCTCGACTGTCCCATACTCAATCATCCACATACAAATTCAGGGCTGCTGCAATTTCTGAACTGCCCCAAATTGTACGGACAGCACAAAAAAGAGTCCTGAGGTAGAAAAAACTAAAAGTTAAGCAACGAACTGACATCTCTTTTCGAGTGGTGTC